>JBDGXI010000061.1:0-20993 GCA_039584685.1 Gemmatimonadota bacterium
GATTTCGGGGTGGAGTTCGTCGAACAGCCACTTCACAAGGCGGATCTCGACGGGTATCGGTTCCTGCACGGGCGCTCGGCCCTGCCGATCATCGCGGACGAATCCTGCGTTGACAGCCCGGATGTCCCGGGACTTGTGGGCCTGGTGGACGGAATCAACATCAAACTGGCCAAGTGCGGCGGACCGCGTGAGGCTCTTCGCATGATCGACGCGGCTCGATCGTGCGGCCTGAGCGTGATGATGGGCTGTATGCTGGAATCCTCGCTCGGCATAGCGCCCGCCGCACACCTGGCGTCGCTGCTGGACTACGCGGACCTGGACGGAGCGGCCCTGCTCGCCTCAGACCCGTTCGTGGGACCCGGCCTGGACGGGCCGACGATCCGCGTGGGCGAGGCGCCCGGCCTGGGAGTCGAGCGGGCGTGAGGTCGACGGTCTTCCTTGCCGGGCTCCTCCTGCTGGGCATCGTGAGCCCATCAGGGGCGCAGGTCGTGCGCGGCACGCTCCTGGAGGAAGCGACTTCCCGCCCCATTCCAGGGGCGTTCGTGATCCTGCAGGATTCCACCGGGCGGTCCGTTGCCACCACCATGACAGCCGGTGCCGGAACCTGGCTGCTCCGCGCCCCCGCGGCGGGCACCTATCACATCCGTGCGGACCGTATAGGGTACACCAGTCTCGTGTCGGAACCGCTCACCCTGGCAGAGGGAGAATCCGTCAGCTACCTGCTGTCGGCCGGCGTGGCGCCGATCGAGATGGCGGAGTTGGCGGTCGAGGGCGCGGGTGGGGAGTGCGAAGTACTCGAAGAGGAGGGGCTCGCCGTCTATCGGGTGTGGGAAGAGGCCCGCAAGGCGCTGGCGGCGATCGTATGGACGGGGCAGCAACCGTACTTTCGATTCGACGCGGTTCATTTCCAGCAGAGCCTCGACGCCCACGGGCAGCCGATCGGCGATTTGGAGTACGAGGAAGTACGTTACTTCGGACGCCACCCGTTTCGCTCGATCCCGGTCCAGGACCTCGTTCTCGGCGGGTTCGTGCAGCGCATTTCGGGAACCGTGCAGTACTACGGGCCCGACGCGGCGGTACTGCTGTCGGACGAGTTCCTCCGGCGCCACTGCTTCCGGCTGCTGGACACGGACGATCCTACCCTGGTTGGACTGGAATTCGAGCCCGTGGTCGACGTCCGGGTGAGAGACATAGCGGGCACGATGTGGCTCGACGCCGCCAGCGCGGAGCTCCGGCGGCTCGAATTCCACTACGAAAACCTGGACCTGGGAGTTGACACCCGGAGCCTCGGAGGCACCGTCGAGTTCATTCGCCTGCCCTCGGGCGCATGGATCGTTCAGCACTGGGCGATTCGGGTCCCGGTCCTGCAATTCGGGCCCGAACGCAGGAATACGGCCGGCCGGCCCCTGCCCCGCCGACTGATACTCGCGGGCATGAACGAAGGTGGCGGGCAGGTCACGGCCGTCTATCTGACCAGCCGGCTGGCCGGCGCCTCGTCCACCGACACGCTGCCCGTGCGGCCACCCCCCGACTCTCTCATCGTCCGCTATCCGCTCAAGCAATAGAGCACGCCGCCCGGATCGCCTCGTCAGGTCTCGCAGTTAATATCGAGTGACACGCGACACTGCATACTCTATAGTTCTCAGGGACCGCTACAGCAGTGCCTCCGGGTCCCGGTCGATCTCGAGCCGCAGCCCCCCGGGAAGCTGGCCGTGTTGGCGCGCCAGGTGGCGGATCGTGGACCCGAGGTCCGAGGGGCGGGCGCCTTTCAGGAGGAAGTGCCACCTCCAGCGCCCGCGGATTCGGTCGATCGGACATGGGGCAGGTTGCTCGGCCGCTTCCGCGACCCGCTCTTCGGACGGACCCGAGAGAATCAGGTTCACCAGGCGGCGGTGCGGCGGATAGCCGGGAGCCTCGCGGTCCTGGAGCTCGCTTTCGGCGAACGCGGGGTAGTCGTGCTGCAAGGCGGCACGGAGCGCCGGATGGTGGGGACGGGCGGTCTGTACCAGGACCTCTCCCGGTTCGCCGCCGCGTCCGGCGCGTCCGGCGACCTGGGCGAGCAGCTGAAAGGTGCGCTCGGCGGCCCGGAAGTCGGGGAGGTTCAGGCCTACGTCGGCATTGATCACGCCCACCAGGGTGACCCCAGGGAAATCCAGCCCCTTGGCGATCATCTGCGTTCCGAGCAGGATATCCACTTCGCCGCGCCGCACCTGTTCGAGCAGTCGGCCGTGGGCTCCCTTGCTTCCCGTCGTATCGACGTCCATACGAAGGATGCGGGCCGAAGGAAACAGCTCGGCCACGCGCTTCTCGACCTGTTCGGTGCCGATACCCGTGAAGATCAGCTCCGATTCTCCACACCCGTCGCAAGTGCCCGGAACCCGAGCTTCGTGGCCGCAGTGGTGACACAGCAGGCGCGCCCGGGCGCGATGAAAGGTCAGGGAGACGTTGCAGGAGGGGCAGCTCCACACTTTTCCGCAGGAGGGGCACTGAAGGAAGGTGGAGTAACCTCGTCGATTGAGAAGGAGGATGCTCTGCTCGCCCCGCTCCAGGCGAGTCGCCAGCCCCTCGCGGAGCCGCGGGCTCACGATGGACTCGGGCGCCTCGCGCGCCTGCAGGGCAAGCGCGCGCACTTCCCTGAGGTCCACGACGTCCACGGCCGGCAGTGGATGCGGTGTCGCTCGCTCGGGGAGCTCGAAGAGGGTGTACAGGCCTTCCGTCGCGTTGTGCCAGGATTCGAGCGACGGTGTGGCCGAGCCGAGAACCACCAGCGCGCCCTCTTCCCGACCACGAACCGCGGCGAGGGCCCGCGCGTGATATCGCGGAGTATCGGACTGTTTGTACGAGCCGTCGTGTTCCTCGTCGAGAATGATGACGCCCGGTTCCGGAACGGGAGCGAAGATGGCGGACCGGGTCCCGATCACCACGCGTCGCTCCCCGGCTCGCAGCGCGCGCCAGGCATCGTGCCTCTCGCCCGCGGACAGCGCGGAGTGAAGCACGGCGACGTCGTCGCCGAAAGCCGCCCGGAAACGCTGGACGGTCTGGGGCGTCAGCGCGATCTCCGGCACGAGCACTATGGCGGTGCGGCCTCGCTCCAGGACGTTCGCGATCAGGCGCAGGTAGACCACCGTCTTGCCCGAGCCGGTGACACCACGCAGCAGCGCCACGCCCGGTTCCGGCTGCCTGGATTGCTCGACCAGGCTGGCCAGCACCTCTTCCTGCTTCGCGTTGAGGTGCCGTGGGAGCTCCACGTCCGCGCCCGTTCCCGCGAATGGGTCCCGCGCCACGGCCTCGAGGGTGATGCGCGCGAGTCCCCGGTCCACCAGGCCAGCGAGCACCGGCCGGCTGTAACCGTAGTGCTTCTCCATGTGGGTAACGGAAGCGGAGCCCCCGATCGCCTCGAGCGTCTCGAAGGCCTCTCTCTGCCTTCGCGCCCTCCCGAAGGCGGCGTCCCTCTCCAGCAGCGTCGGCGCGTCGGCTCCGAGCTCGATCAACTGGCGCTTCAGCTCCCCGGTTCCGGCCGGTTGCGCGTCGCCGAGGATTCCGGGGGGAAGCGCTGCCCGGTACACGAGGCCAGGTGGGGCGGCGTAATAGTCGGCTGTCCAGCGACACAGACCGAGCAGTGCGGGTGAGAGAACGGGCCCGTCATCCAGTACTTCGAGCACGTCCCTGACCGAGCGCTCAGGCGCAGTATCGTCTGTCGACTGCAGGATTCCGATCTCGTGTCGGCGGCCGAACGGGACGCGGACCCGGACACCCGGAACTGCCAGCTTCCGCAGACGCGATGGAAGCCGGTAGCTGAAGGTCTGAAAGACGGGCCTCGGTAGCGCGACCTGGCAATACGCATCCGCGCCGGATGGGACTGTCACGAGACGTCCCGATAACTTGACGTCCCGCGCACATCCCGCCTAAACTGCCGCGGCAGAATAGGAGGTCGACTCAATTCCATGGGTTGTCTCGCACTCAACGCGTCTTTCGAGCCGCTGACGATCATACCGGTCCGCCGGGCCCTCCGCCTCGTGATAGATCGCAAGGCGGAAGCCCACGTTCCGCGTCGCCTGCGCCGGCAGGTCACCAACACGTTCCTGTTCGCCAGGGACGGCTATTCATGCCAGTACTGCGGCCGGCACCGCCGGGATCTCGGGCATCGAGAGTCCCTCACGCGGGACCACATCGTGCCTCTTTCGCGCGGTGGAGACAACCAGTGGGCCAACGTGGTCACCGCCTGCAGCCGCTGCAATCTTCGCAAGGGCAACCGCCTGCCCGCGGAATGCGGCATGAAGCTGCACTCCAACCCGTCCGTACCCAATGCCGTCGAGCTGGTGTGGGCAGTTCGCCGCGTCACACCCATTCAGGTACGATACATCCGGATGTTCTACGGCGAAGAGGTTCTGCGCCTGTTGTCGCACTGAGCCGGGTGGCGTCAGATGGGTATCGGTTCCCTGGGGATTTCGGAGATGGCGGTGATCTTCGTCATCGTGCTGGTGTTCTTCGGACCGCGAAGGTTCCCGGAGATCGCTCGCTCGATGGGGTCCGCGATGCGGGAGTTCCGGCGCAGCCTGAACCAGATCCAGCGCGAACTCGAAGAGGTGGATCCGCGCAAGGACATGCCGGGCAAGGACATCCTGGACGACATTCGCTCGGGGAAGCCCGGGAACTGGCTGGATCCGAAGCAGCCGGGCGCTGCCGCCCGGCAGGGAACGGCGGGGACACGAAGCGCGCCCGAGACGCTCGAGCCTCAGGTCACGGGAGAAGCGGTGGATGTCGGCGCTGACGACGAGCAGCTTCCGATGTTCGAGCGTTCATCCACGGGCTCTTCGGGCCGCCAGCCGGCAGACGAAGCAAGTGCTGACCCGGAGCCTTCGACTACGGACCGCAGTCGATCCGACTGAGCTGAGGCGGCCGCGGATCCACGCCTTCACTCGCCATGTACAGCCTGGATCCCTCGGCGGTGAACGTGAGTCCTTCGCCCTGGGGCTCCAGGGCGGTGAGGAGTGAAGTGGACTCCGGCACGGCCAGCGTGTCGAAGTTCGCGGAACCCGCCCAGCCGAACATATAGAGGGTCGAGTAGCTTCGTACCGCGAGGCGCGAGCCGCTGGGCGACAGGTCCGCCGCAGTGACGAATTGGCTGGTGATGGCTGGGTCTACCGGAATCGGGAGCCTCCCGACTCGATCCAGGACCACCGGTCCGTCCACGGACTCCAGCGTTTCCAGATCGGCGACGTAGAGATCGATTCGTCCCTCCCGGCCTTTGGTGACGATGCCGAGCTCGCCCCGCTCCCAGTCCACGAACAGGCCCTCGGCGTCGCGCGGCCCTCCCGGATACACCAGTGTGTAGCTCATGAGAGGGCTCACCGGCTCGGACGGCACGGCCGCGTCGGTGGGGATGGGTGGCAAAGGCAGTCGGTGGACTTCTACCGCACGACGAACTGCGCCGTTGTCTCCCGTGTCGCCAAAATACAGACACCACCCTTCCGGACACCTCGCGACGGTGATGTCCTCGGGATCCCGGCTGGTCGCCCCCGTGATCGGTGTCGTGCCCAGCAGCGCTCCCGTGGAATCCACCCCGTACAGGATCGGGTCGTGTCCGCTGTCGTTGTGCACCCAGAAGAGGTCAGTGCTACGCGGATCGCTCGCGATGCCCGACGCTTCGCTGACCTCGCCGGGAAGGGTTCCCGCCGCAACCGCTGCCTGACACTGCATCGCCACCGGATCACCGTTCGATTCGGCCACGCCACTCGAGCACGCGGCCAGCCCGATCAGCGCACATGCGGCCCACGGACCCGGCCTCGCTCGGCTCGTCATCGCCCGGACGCTCCGGCGGCCTGCTCCCTGTATTTCCGGCTTCCCTTCTCGTCCAGCAGATCGAGCCACCGGATCGCCGAGTCCGTATCCAGGTTGGCCGGTGGTGCCGCTTCGACGATCGAGACTCCCGGGAATCGCGTCCACTCGCCCCCGGTGCGGACGACGAGCTGAATGCCGTCCCCCTTGCGGCACCCGGTGCACAACACGATCTCGTCCCCTTCCACGGGAATGGAATCCACCCGATACTCGCCCGGCGCTCCGTCCACATCCAGCCGCAGGGTGAATCCGGACAGCCAACCCGGCACCTCCCATTCCGCGATGAGCGTCACCCCGGCCTCGGTGGGAAGCGGGATCAAGTGCGCGAGCGGGTGCGGCTCCTCTTCTTCCTCCGTGCCGTCCTGCCCGGAGGTGGGCGACGGAGCCAGGGTCCCCTCTGTGGGACCGGTCCAGCCGAGAAGGCGAATCGAAGAATGAAAGGCCTCGAGCAGGGCCGCGGGATCAAGCCGCAGCGTGTCCTTCATTTTACCGTCGTCCCAGTCCAGCTCGAGCTGCGCGCCCTCCCCGCGGGTCACGGCCCGGCGCAGGTTCTCGAACGTGAACGGCATGAGCACCGTCTCGGGCTCGGCGGGTGTCAGCCACTCGACCTGCCGCTTCACCTCCTCCCCGCCCGTCTTCACCTTGAGCTTCGCGCCCTGGATGGCGGTGACCGCGAACGCGGTGAGTCGGATACCGGCCACGCCGAACAGCTCGTCCTGCTTCCACCCGAGGAGCGGCTCGGGGCCGGCATCCCGGTCGGCGATCAGCCACGGCGCCGGACCGGTGCGCGTGTCTCCGTATGGCCGGGAGGCCTGGACGCGAACACCGTCCAGGGACCCCGCAGACGTGGGCGCGAGGGAGGCGGTCACGCCGAACGGGCAATCACCGGACGCGGCTTCGATCAGCAACGTGTTGTACCCGAATCCGATCCGGACGTCAGCCTGGAAGTTGCCCGTGGTCCGAGCATCGCCTGCCCTTCCTCGGGGATGCCCGAGCCCGGCGAGTGAGCGACCGTTGAGCCATGCCGAGACGGCCGTGCAATCCAGCCCACCCCAGGTGAGCGATATCGTGCGGTCCTCGGGCGATTTCAGGTAGGCGTGTGCGTAGACCACGACCTGTCCGCCGTCTTGTTCTCGCAGGTCCTCCAGATCCAACGTGGCTGCCGAGTCGCGGCGCACCAGCTTCCAGTCCGCCCCGGACACCGTACGGCCCCGGTCCGGCAGCACCCCTGCCTCTCCGGAGCCCGCCAGGTAGTCAGGATCCAGCGGATCGCCGGTCGAATCAGCGGGGAAAGGGCTCGATACCAGCCATCGATCAACCACCACCGCTTCCTGCGCGACTCCCGTGGTGACTACCGCGGGCAGCAGCAGAGCCGCCACCCCGATGGCGACCGTATGGCTCACACTCTTCGATCGTCCCGCCATTCTCACCTGACTCTCCGCTTTCAACTCTACGGTCGCAGCACGCAGCCAGCTTGACCCATCGAGGCGGAACACTCTAACCTCGTGACCTGATTGACGCACGCTTTTCCGGGACCGAAACACGGTCGAGACATGCGCGAGATAGTACACTTCACAGTCAACGGCGACCCCACCGAGACGGGAGTGCCCACGCACTATACCCTTCTCGAGACGCTTCGCTATGTCCTGGGCCTGACGGGCAGCAAACAGGGTTGCGACAAGGGCGACTGCGGCGCCTGCACGGTGCTTCTCGACGGAGAGGCGGTGCTCTCGTGCCTCCTGCCCGTGCAGGAGGCGGCGGGCCGCTCGGTTGTCACGGTCGAAGGGCTGGCCGACGGGCCGCACCCGAGCGCCCTGCAGGAGGCATTCGATCTGACGGGTGCCGCCCAGTGCGGCTTCTGCACCCCGGGCATCCTGTGCAGTGCGTCTCAGCTGCTGTCGGATACGTCTTCGCCGACGCGCGAACAGATCGCGCAGGCTCTCTCCGGAAACCTGTGCCGGTGTACCGGCTACACCAAGATCTTCGAAGCCGTCGAGCTAGCCGCCGAGGCGGTTAGATCGGGAATGTCCGCGGCGGTTGTGCTGGAAGCGGAAGGGAGCTGAATCGTCATGCGTGCACTCCTGGCGTTCATTCTGACCGGGTTCTGTCTCGCGGGATCCCTGGAAGCACAGTCCATCGACAGACCGCTGACTTCACTGGAAGGCCTGCAGCTGATCAACGTCAAAGCGGAAGTGGTGGACCATTCCGGACTCCGGGGCCTGCGAATCGGGAGATTCGACGAGTACACGGAGGGTGGGACGCTGGTGCTCATCGAGGGATCGGACTTCGAGAACGGGACGATCGAGCTCGAGCTGGCCGGCGAGCCGGCACCCGGCGCGGACCCGAGCATGAGGGGTTTCGTGGGAGTCGCCTTCCGGGTGGACCCGGAAGACACCGACCGCTACGAGTGCTTCTATCTGCGCCCCGTCAACGGCCGGGCGGACAACCAGCTTCAGCGGAATCACTCCACGCAGTACGTATCTCACCCCGAGTACCCGTGGTACAGGCTCCGCGAGGCGAGCCCCGGCGTATACGAGTCTTACGTGGACCTCGTTCCGTCCGAATGGACGAGGGTGCGAATCGAGGTCGACGGGACCGCGGCGAGCCTGTACGTGCACGGCGCCGACCAGCCGACCCTGATCGTCAACGACCTGAAGCACGGTGACTCCTCCGGCCTCGTAGGGCTGTGGCTCCACTCCTCGACGTTGGCGCACTACCGGAACCTGAAGATCGTGCCGCGGAAATGAGGGCGCCTTGCACCCCGATGAACTGAACGCCCTGCAGCGCGCCGGCGCGGACGACCCCGAAGAGCTCGGGTCGGGCGACGACGGCTTTCACGTACTCGGCCGCCGCAACCGGAAGCCGGAAGGTATGCGCAAGGGAACCGGCCGTGAGGTCTATACCGACGACTTGGCGCTTCCCGGCATGCTACACGCCAAGCTTCTGCGAAGTCCGCACCCGCATGCACGCATAGTGTCGCTCGACGCTCAACGCGCGACACAAATACCGGGTGTCCATGCGGTGATCGCGGGAGACGACATGCCGACGCCGTACGGGATCATCCCGTGGACGCGCGATGAGCACGCTCTGGCCGTGAACAAGGTCCGGTACATCGGGGACGCCGTGGCGTGCGTGGCGGCGGTAGATGAAGAGACGGCGAACTCGGCGCTGGAGGCGATCGCGGTCCAGTACGAGGTGTTGCCGTTCTACCTCGATCCGGAGGAGGCCCTGACGGCCGAGGCGGCAGCCATCCCGATCCACGAGCCGAAACGCGAGGGCCGCAACGGCAACATCACGAAGCGCGTCGAGCTGGAGTTCGGGCCGGTCGACGAGCTGATGAACGAGGCAGACGTTGTCGTGGAAGGCGAGTATTTCTTCCACGGTACCACGCACGCCCCGATCGAGCCGCACTGCGCGATCGGGAACGTGGACGCGGATGGGCTGCTCACCGTGTGGTCGTCCACGCAGGTGCCGCACTACCTGCAGCGCGAGCTGGCCCGTGTCCTCGAGCTGGACGTCGCGCGCATCCGGGTCGTGCAACCTGCGGTGGGCGGTGCCTTCGGGGGTAAATCGGAGCCGTTCGATCTGGAATTCTGCGTCGCTTTGCTGGCCCTGAAGACGGGTCGCCCCGTGAAGCTGCTGTACACGCGCGAGGAGGTGTTCTACTCACACCGCGGCCGGCATCCGATGAACATGTGGTACCGCGTCGGTGCTTCGCGGGATGGGAAGCTCAAGGCCGTGGATGCGCGCAGCCTGCTGGATGGAGGGGCGTACGCCTCGTTCGGCCTCGTGACCACCTACTACAGCGGGCAGCTTATCACCGCGCCGTACGAGCTCGAGTCCTACCGGTTCGACTCGACCCGCGTGTACACGAACAAGCCGCCGTGCGGGCCGAAGCGCGGCCACGGATCCGTGCAGCCCCGGTTCGCGTTCGAGATCTCGCTCGACAAGGTCGCGGCAGAGCTGGAGATGGACCCGATCGAGCTGAGGCGCCGGAACTTCATGGGCACCGGGCGTACGGTGAACGAGTTTCGGGTACAATCGAACGGTTTCCTGGAGTGTCTCGACGCGGTCGAGACGGCGAGCGGCTGGAAGGACAAGCATCGCAAGCTCCCGCACGGCACGGGAGTAGGGGTCGCGGGCTCGTGCTACATCTCGGGCACCAACTACCCGATCTACCCGAACGAGATGCCGCAGGCTGCCGTGCAGGTGCAGGTGGAGCGGTCCGGAAGGGTCAGCGTGCTGCACGGCGCGTCGGAGATCGGGCAGGGGTCGGACGCCACGATGGCGGCGATCGCAGCCGAGGAGCTCGGCGTGCCGCTGGGCTACGTTCGCGTCTTCTCGGCCGATACGGACCTCGTTCCGGTGGACCTCGGAGCCTACTCGTCGCGCGAGACGTTGATGGTGGGCAACGCGTGCGTGCATGCGTGCCGCCAGGTGGGAGACATCGTGCGGGCCAGCGTGAGCCGGGCCCTGGAGATTCCTGCCGGCCGGGTGGGGCTCGCCGGCGGCTGGGCGTTCGACGCGGAATCTCCGACCGAAGACGACCGTCGCCTGCCGATCGCGGCCGCGTTCCAGCTCGCCGAAGCCGACCACGGCACGCTGGGTGCTCTCGGCCACTACAACACCCCGAAGGAAGGCGTGCACGGAGAGTACCGGGGCGGGACGATCGGAGCGTCGCCCGCCTACAGCTTCACGGCGCACGTGGCCGAGGTCGAGGTCGATACCGACACCGGCTTCGTGGACGTGAAGACGATCTGGGTGGCGCACGACTGCGGCCGGGCCCTGAACCCGATGCTGGTCGAGGGCCAGATGGAGGGCTCTGCGTACATGGGCTTCGCCGAGGCGATCATGGAGCAGCAGTTCATGAAGCGTGGAGAGCCGGAGGGAGGACTGCACGACGCGCCGTCGCTGCTCGACTACAGGATTCCGACATCGCTCGACTGCCCGGAGTTCGTAGCCCTGATCGTCGAGGCAGCGGATCCCGAAGGGCCTTACGGAGCGAAGGAAGCAGGAGAAGGGCCCCTGCACCCCTCGCTCCCGGCGATCGCCAACGCGATCTGGGATGCGGTCGGCGTGCGCATGGACTCGCTCCCGTTCACGCCGGACCGGGTATGGCGGGCGCTTCAGGATCGGGAGGGCGGCTGATGGGACCTGGAAGGGTGGAATCCGCGACGCTGGCGGGTGGCTGCTTCTGGTGCCTGGACGGGGCCTACCGGGACCTGCGGGGTGTGATCTCGGTGGAGTCGGGCTACGCGGGCGGGCAGGTTGCCGACCCGACGTACGAGCAGGTATGCATGGGCACCACCGGACACGCGGAAGTGGTGCGGATCACGTACGATCCGGACGAGATCCCTTATCGCGTTCTGCTGGAGGTCTTCTTCTCCATCCACGATCCGACGACGCTGAACCGACAGGGCGCTGACGTCGGGACCCAGTACCGTTCCGCGATCTTCTATCACGACGAGCCTCAGCAGGAGGAAGCGGCGGCGATCATCGCAGAGCTCGAGGCGGAGTCCGTGTTTGCCGACTCGATAGTGACCGAGGTCGTGGCCCTGGACACTTACTACCCGGGCGAGGCCTATCACCAGGACTACTATCGCAACAACCCCACCCAGGGGTACTGCCAGGTGGTAGTAGCTCCCAAGCTGGCGAAGTTCCGCGCGAATTACGCCTCCAGGCTCAAGGACGCCTAGACCGATGAAGCAACCGATCTTCGTGATGGAGCGCTGGCAGTCGCACCACGAAAATGCCGTCGAGTACAACCTCGCGGAGAGCGGAGTCCAGCCGGTCACGCTGGCCGAGCTCCAGGAGCTCACCGGGCTCGACCCCTCCGACACGCTTCTGGGATACGGGCATACGGACGGGAGCCCGTCTCTTCGCGAGCGGATTGCGGCGCTGTATCCCGGCGCGACAGCCGACAACATCGTGGCCACGGTCGGTGGCGCGGAGGCCAATTTCCTCGCGATGTGGCGCCTGGTCGAGCAGGGCGACCGCGTGGTCGTCGTGCGTCCGACCTACGAGCAGACCACCGGCCTGGCGGTCGGACTGGGAGCCCGACTCGATAGCGTGTGGCTGGAGGAAGATCGCGGCTGGCAGCCCGCGCCCGGAGCCGCCACGGAGGCCATTCAGCCGGGCACGCGACTCGTGGTGGTCACGAATCCGAACAACCCGACGGGCCATCCGTTGGGAGAAGCTGCGATCGCCGAGATCGTCGAGGCGGCCGGGAGGGCCGGCGCGTGGATCCTGTCGGACGAGGTGTACGCCGGAGGCGAGCTGTCGGGCGAGCCGACTCCCTCGATTTGGGGGCGGACGGACCGCGTCCTGGTCAGCGCCTCGCTGTCCAAGGCGTACGGGCTGCCGGGACTCCGGCTCGGGTGGCTGGTGGCGCCGGCCGAGTTTCGCGAGGACCTGTGGGCCCGCAAGGACTACACGACGATCGCGCCATCGCCCCTGTGTGACCGGCTGGGCGCGGCTGCGCTGGAGCCCGGGGTACGCGCCGCGTTGCTCGAGCGCGGACGCGGCATCCTGCGGGCAAACCTGGCCGTGCTCCAGGAGTGGGCCGCAGGACACGCGGATGTTCTGGACTTCCGGGCACCGGTTGCCGGGGCCGTCGCGTTCTTTCGCTACGACCTGCCGATCGGCTCGACGGAACTGGCGGAACGCCTGCTGGCCGAGCAGAGCGCGCTGATCGTGCCGGGAGACCAGTTCGGCATCGATGACTACTTCCGCATCGGATACGGCTACACGAGTCCGCCGCTGGCGCCGGGCCTGGAGCGCTTGTCCTGGATGATCGAACGGCTCGCCGCCGCGCGGGCCGGCTGAGCATGGAGGGCGCCCGGTGCTGAGGCTTCACCCGTACGAGTATCACCGTCCCGGAACGGTGCAGGAGGCGATCGCGCTATTGGCGGAGCATGCCGGAGACGCGATCCCGATCGCCGGCGGGACGGACCTCGTTCCCAACATGAAACACGGGCTGTTCACACCGGGACACCTCGTTTCCCTGCGTGGCATCGACGGGATGCGAGGTATCGCGGAGGACGCGGGCGGTTTCACCATAGGTGCCGCTACTACGCTCGACTCAGTGGCCCGGAACGAAGCGGTGCTCGAGGCCCTTCCGTCGCTCGCGCGGGCGTGTGCGCTGGTGTCGGGGCCGCAGCTTCGGCGCATGGGCACCATCGGCGGCAACGTGTGCCTCGACACCCGCTGCACCTACTACAACCAGACGCTGTTCTGGAGGAAGGCGCTGGGCTACTGCCTGAAGAAGGATGGGGATGCCTGCCACGTCGTGAAGGGCGGGACCCGGTGCGTGGCTGCCCATTCGGCGGATGCGGCTACGGCCCTCCTTCCTCTGGAGGCCGAGCTCAGGATCGCCGGGCCTGACGGCGAACGGACGACGCCGATCAACGGATTCTTCACGTCCGACGGAGTGTGGAACCGGCGCATGGAACCCGGCGAGCTGCTGGTGTCTATCCGTGTGCCCCGGCCGGCCGCCGGGACGCGGCACGGTTTCCAGAAGCTGCGTGCGCGTGATTCGATAGACTTCCCCATGCTCAACCTGGCCGTGCGGGTGGACCTCTCCGAAGAGAAGACGGTGGCAGGCATCCAGATGGCCGCCTCGGGAATGGGCAGCTATCCGCGGAAGATAGGCAAGCTGGAGGCGATTGCGCAGGGAAGACCACTCGCCGGGGAGGTAGTGGAGGAGATCGCTCTGCAGGCGTTCCGCCAGTGCCACCCTCTCGACAACATACCGGTAGATGCCGAGTGGAGACGTGCCATGGTGCCTGTCCTGGTGCGGAGAGCCCTGGCGGAGATCGGCGCCTAGCCGGCTGACCGGTTTCCCGGGCGGCGGCACGTCTGGATGCACGAAGGGCCGGGATCGCTCCCGGCCCTTTTCGCGCGTTGCACACTTCCCTGCAGGGTCTGCTGCAGTTCAGAATCCCCCGAACGGCTCGAACAGATCCTCCACGAGATCGAGGACGTCCTCGATCATGTCGAACAGATCGATCAGCGCCGCCACTTCCTCCGGCGTCAAAGCCTCGCCGGTCGCGCTCTCGAACACCGGGTCTCCCTCGGTGCCGCCGACGTAGACTACTTCCACACCGTTGTACTCGATCACCCCGTCGAGGCTGTTGTCGGGGCTGAGCGCCATCTCGAAGTCGACGAACTCGGTTCCATTGTGGACCCGCAGATCAAGCGTAGCGGACTCGACCGGGTTTTCAGAGGCGAAGTCGAACTGCCCCTGCATCCCGACCGTCACGCTGGCGTTCTGGCCGGCGAGCGACAGCGAGTAGACGAGGTCCATCTCGATCGTCTCGGTCGAACCGAACAGCGTGGCGCCCTGCGTCAGGACGAAGTCGAGTCGGTCCACGCCATCCGAGATGAAGCCCTCGGCGACTGCGGTCACGCTGATGTCGTTCTGGCCCAGGATCACGTAGCTCAGATCGATGAAGTAATCGATGAGTGTCTCGGTGCCGCTCACGGCCTCGATGCCGAGACGCGTGGTCGTCGCGCCGCCCTCGTCGGTCAGATCGAGGTGACCGGTCTCCACGAGCGGGTCGATCGGCACGCGAGAGAGCGGATCGATGGCGTACAGGATGAAGCGTATGCCGTTCGTGGGCGCGCCCGCGCGCTCGGTGGGCACGTATTGACCCTCGCCAAAGCTCCACTCGAAGGTCACTCCGAGAAGCTCCGGCGGGAACACGGGTTCGGCCGCGCTGCCGGACATGGCGTAGTCTTGGACGAACTGCGCCGAGAACGGCGTAGCCGCCCGATTCAGCTCGCGGGGCAGGACCCGGGAAAAGCCCCCCTGCATCACGAGAGCCTGGGACACGAGCCCGAGGCTCACCATCACGTCGCTGTCGTCGTCCAGGCTGTTCTGCAGGTCCTGCACGGCCTGTTCGGTCGCTACCGGATCGAAATCGGCCGGATCGACCGGACTCGTACCGTCGTCGCTACACGCACCCGCTGCCAGAGCGAGCACCGCGACCAGTGGCATCCACCTCAGATTACGGAACATGTGACAACCTCCGTTACATCCGTGTATTTGTCGGCGCCTTCGCGCCTGGCCCACCGAAATCGCCCTTTGCCGGCACATTACCGGCCCGGCGAGACGCTGGGACGTACGCATCCGGCGCTGACAGGAGCAAGGCGCGTGCCCGAGAGGGACTACGCACGTAACTCACTGTACGACAGTCTGTTCGCAGCGTTCCAGTGTTCCCCGTGTTCCCGACCGGGTCACCAATGATTGCAGGACCTGGCCGCGGATTAGCGAAAGACACCGATCCCGCCTTGACTGGCGGGTGCAGGGATGGGAACATCTCCGCCCGAGCGCAGGGCGAGTCGAATGAGGAACACAGAAGGACAGACCGATGGAAGACATGGGTAGACGGCGTATCGGCATCCTCGTGGGCGGCGGCCCGGCTCCGGGAATCAACAGCGCGATCAGTGCCGCGGCCATGAAGGCCATCGACGATGGATGCGATGTGATCGGGATCCTGGAGGGTTGGGAGCACCTGATTGCGGGGCGAACCGACATGGTCCGCCAGTTGCACGTCGCCGACGTATCGCGCATCCACACCGAGGGTGGCTCCATTCTGCGCACGTCACGAGCCAACCCCACGAAGACGCCCGAGACCCTCGAGCGCACCGTGAAGGCGCTGCGCGATCTCAGCCTGTCCGGTCTGGTCACGATCGGCGGTGACGACACGGCGTTCGCCGCCCGCGAGGTGGCCGAGGCGGCGGACGGCACGATCCGGGTGGCGCACGTGCCCAAGACGATCGACAACGACCTGCCCCTGCCGGCGGACATGCCGACGTTCGGTTACGAAACGGCCCGTTGGGTGGGCAGCGACCTGTGCCTCAACCTGATGGAGGACTCGCGTACCACGAACCGGTGGTTCTTCGTGGTCGTGATGGGACGGAAAGCCGGCCACCTGGCCCTGGGGATCGGCCGGGCCGCCGGCGCCACGTGCACCATCATCGGCGAGGAGTTCAAGGACGATCACCTTCGATGACGTGTGTACGATTCTCGAAGGCGCGATCCTGAAGCGGCGGGCCCTGGGGAGAAGAGACGGCCTCGCCATCATCGCCGAGGGAATAGGGGAGAAGATGGATCCCGAGGAGCTGGCGGGCCTGCCGGGCGTGCACGTGGAGTACGACGCATACGACCACATCCGGCTGGCCGAGATCCCGATGGAGACGATCCTCAAGCGCGCGGTGCAAAAGCGCTTCGCGGACCGGGGCGACAGCGTCACGATCACGGACCTGCGACTGGGGTACGAGCTGCGCTGCGCCAAGCCCATCACGTTCGACATAGACTACACGCGAACGCTTGGTTTCGGTGCCGCTCGCTTCCTGCTCTCCGATCCCAAGGAAGAGTCGCTTCGGGTCGGCGGAATGGTGAGCCTGGGAAGAGGCGGTCACGTGCGGGTGCTTCCGTTCGACGAGTTCCGTGATCCCGAGACAGGTCGCACGCGGGTGCGCACGGTGGACACCGAGGCGGAAGCGTACGAGGTAGCCCGTCAGTACATGCTGCGGCTGGAAACGGCGGACCTGCAGGACCCGGACATGCTCGATCGCCTGGCTCGCCAGGCCCGCACCGACACGGCCAGCTTCCGGGCCAGGTTCGGTCCGGCCGTCGGCCTCAAGGAATGACGGCCGGCCACATCCGGGCCGTCCTGTTCGACCTGGACGGGACTCTGATCGACAGCGAACGCCTGATCCTCAGTTCGTATCGGCACACGATGCAGGAGCACCTGGGGCACGTGCCTCCCGAAGAGATCTGGAAATCCACGATCGGCCAGCCGCTGGTGGTCCAGATGAAGATGTTCGCCCGCAGCGAGGACCAGGCCGCCGCGATGATCCAGACCTACGTGGATCACAACCTCGCCCATCACGACGACTACGTGCTCCCGTTCCCCGGTGTTCGGTCGGTGGTGGAGGTGGTTCGCGAGTCGGGACGCAGCCTCGGCATCGTGACGAGCAAGAAGCGACGGGCCACCCACATGGGCCTGGCGCGTTGCGACCTTCCGGCCGAGTGGTTCGAGGCGATCGTCACGGCGGACGATGTGAAGCGCTACAAGCCGGAGCCCGAGCCGGTGCTGGAAGCGTTGAGGCGGCTGGGCGCTCCCGCGGGCGAGGCCATGTTCGTGGGGGACAGCACCCACGACATGCGGTCCGGACGGACGGCGGGCGTCGCCACCGCCGCCGCCCTGTGGGGGCCTTATACCCGGACCCAGCTCGAGCCAACCGCACCTGACCTGTGGCTGGCCGAGCCGGGAGACCTGCTGCCCGCGCTTGGAATAGAAGCCCGGGGAACCTGACGCCCTCAGTCGGCGGCTGGCCGGAGAGCCACCGCCAGCACGTCGTCCAGAGTCTCTGCGTAGACGAACTCGAACACCTCCCGCACGCTCTCCGGGAGCTCCTCCACGTCGCCCTTATTGTCCTTCGGGAGAACGATCTTCTTGATGCCGGCGCGCAGCGCACCAAGCACCTTTTCCTTCACTCCACCGATCGCCATCACACGTCCCGTCAGCGTCAGCTCGCCGGTCATGGCCACGTCGGCGGCCACCGGTCTGCCACTCAACGCGCTGATCATCGCCACGGCCATGGCGATCCCCGCTGACGGCCCTTCCTTCGGTACCGCACCCGCCGGCACGTGGATGTGAATCTGCTGATCCTTCAGCATCTTCTCGCCGATGCCAAGAGCGTCGGCCTGGCTGCGGGCGTAGGTGAGCGCTGCCTGGGCGCTCTCCTTCATGACGTCGCCGAGCTGTCCGGTGAGCACGAGACCGTCCCTGCCTTCCATGACCGAGCACTCGACCCGCATGATGTCGCCGCCTACAGGCGTGTAGTACATGCCCGTGGACACGCCGACGGTGTCCTCCTCGACCTTCTTCTCCGGATGCACCTTGGGCTGACCGAGCAGATCACGCAGGTCGTCCACGTCCACCCTGACCGATTCGGCCTCCCCTGCCGCGATCTTGCGGGCGCTCTTGCGGGCAATCGAGCCCAGCTCGCGCTCCAGGTTCCGCACACCGGCCTCGCGCGTGTAACTCGACACGATATCTTCGAGCGCCTCGTCGGCCAGTTCGAGCTGTCCTTCGACCAGGCCGTTCTGGTCCATCTGCCGCGGCAGGAGATAGCGCCGGGCGATCTCGAATTTCTCATCTGCCGTGTAGCCGACGAACTCGATCGCCTCCATCCGGTCCTTGAGCGGACCCGGGATCTGATGCGGGAAGTTCGCCGTGGCGATGAACATCACTTCCGACAGATCGAACGGAATGCCGAGATAGTGATCCACGAACGCGTCGTTCTGCGCCGGGTCGAGCACCTCCATGAGGGCGGCCGATGGGTCACCCTGGAACGAGACGCCCAGCTTGTCCACCTCGTCCAGAAGGAACACGGGGTTCTTGCTGCCCGCCCGTTTCAAACCGGCGATGATGCGACCCGGCAGGGCTCCCACGTACGTGCGGCGGTGGCCCCGAATGTCCGCTTCGTCCCGAGCCCCGCCCAGCGAGACGCGCACGTACTTGCGGCCCATCGCGTCGGCGATCGACTTGGCGATCGAGGTCTTGCCCGTCCCCGGAGGTCCGATGAACAGGACGGTCTGGCCCGTACGGTCGTCCGCCTGGCCCAGGATGCGGCCGGTCTCCGCTTCCGCTTCGTCCGCGGCGGCGGGACCCCCGCTTTCCGTATCCAGCTCGAGGTCCTCGGGCGGCTCGTCAACCGACTCGGCCTCCGGCTCGATCTTCGCGTCCGCGTCGGCCTGGTTTCGGCGCTCCTGCAGGCTGCGCACGGCCAGGAAGTCGAGGACACGGTCCTTGACGTCCGATAGGCCGTAGTGGTCGCGCTCGAGTATCTCCTCCGCTCGCTTCAGGTCCAGGCGATCTTCGCTGCGCTCGCTCCACGGGAGGTCCGCTACCGTTTCGAGAAACGTCCGGATCACCTGCGACTCGGCCGCTTCGCGAGGGATTCGCTCGAGCCGGCGGAGCTCCCGGTCCACCTCGGTTCGTGCTTCCTCCGGCAGGTCGAGGGCCTCGATCCGCTCGCGCAGCTCCTGGATCTCCTCCTGGTCGGCGTCGTCGCCGAGCTCACTGCGGATGGCCTTCATCTGCTCGCGAAGGAAGACCTCACGCTGCCGCTCTCCCAGCTCTTCCTGCACCTTGCTGCGGATCTGGGCCTGCGCCTCGAGCACACCGATCTGACGCTGCAAGTGGAGCAGGAGCTTCCGAAGGCGGTCCTCGACCGAGAGGGTCTCGAGCAGATCCTGCTTCTCGGGCACCTCGAGCTCGGTGTAGAAGGCGACCAGGTCGGCGAGCTCGCCACCGCTCACCACTCCGCCGAGCAGATGATCCACTATCTCCTTGGGCACGCCGCGCAGGCGGCTGAGCTGGGCCGCGCGCTCCCGCACTTCCTTGTGAAGAGCCTGGTATGCCGAATCCTCGTCATCCAGAGGGGGCATGTCCTCCATGCGACGAACGACCGCCTCCAGGAAATCCTGGCGCTCGGTGAACTCGAGGACGGCTCCCCGACCCGTGCCCTGCACCACGAGCTGGATGCCGCCCGGGACCCGCTGCATCTGGGCGATCCGGCACACGGTGCCGATCCGGTACAGCCCTTCCGGCGTCGGCTCTTCCGTCTCCGCGTCCAGCTGCGAAACGGCGATAAGTCGCTTCGAGCCCTGCAGAGCGTGCTCTATGGCCGCCAGAGTCTTGTCACGTCCGGCGGCGATCGGAGCGGCGACGGAAGGAAACACCACCGTGCCCCGCAAGGGCAGAACGGGAAGGCGGGCCCGCTCCTCGAGCGTCTCCTCGGTGTCATCGGCGGACTCGTCTCCGTCTTCCCAGGCGATGTGGACGTCCTCCATCCCCGCCGGCACATCCTCGGACTCCGCTTGGAACAGGGAAAACAAAGCCGTATTCTTGTGATCGTGTATCATCGGCGATCTCGTTTTCGTGTGTTTTGGGCCAGCCCGGTCCCCCGCGTCCGGCCATCGGCCGGTCGGCCCTCTTCGTATTCTATCGCGTTCCCCGACCGTTGCGCAGGAACCGGGCCGGGTTCGTGTGCCAGAAGCAGCCGTGTTCGCGCCGTTCTGGCATGGAACGACCGGCGATCCTGATGCGGTTCCGCCACAGAGGCAGAATGATCCGGTGCGCGCGGAGCTCGGGACGGGCGGTGCCGTTGATTCTCGGCGTGACGGTCCTGGGCTTCGGGGCCTGTTACCCCAGGCCCGTCGATCCGGTCGGCCTCCCGCAGGCACCGTCGCCATTCGTGCGCGTCCCGTACATTCAGAACGTCACCGAGCGCGACGCCTCGGTGTTGTGGATGAGCCGGCCCGAATCCGTCGATACCGCCTGGTACCGCGTACCGGGGCTCGACTCGACGTGGACGGGGGTCCCGGTGCGGGACCACCGCCGCGGAACCCGCCGGGCCGATCTCGGCCCGCTCCCGTCGTCGAGTACGGTGGAGTACGTGGTGTCCGCGAGCGGGACCCGCGTGGGGCCGCATGCCTTCCACACTGCTCCCGTGCCGGGAGTCGCCGGCGGCGAGGTGCGGGTCCTGCTGTTCGGTGACTCGGGGTGGGGCGGCCCCCAGCAGATCGACCTGGCACGCCAGATGGAGAGGGAAGACTGGGACCTGTCGATCCACGTCGGCGACATCGCTTACGACGACGGATCCGAGAGCGAGTTTACGGAGCGGCACTTCCGGGTATACCCGCGTACTCTAGCTTCCACGCCCTTCTATCCGTCGGTCGGGAACCACGATGTGCGGGCGGACGGCGGGCGCTCCTACGATGGCGCCTTTCTGTGGCCGGAGCCGTTCGCGGGAGCCCGCTACTACTCCTTCCGATGGGGCCGCATCCTGTTCGTCTCCGTCGACACGTCGAGCGACACGGAGGACGTGGACGATCTTCGCGCCGGGACCGGCCGGCAGCTGGAGTGGCTGCGGGAAGTCCTCGCGGAGGCCTCGGCGGACAGCAGCGTGGACTGGATCATCACGTTTCAGCACCATCCTCTCTACAGCCACGCGGTTGGGATCAGCGGGCACGGGCTCGACCAGGACGTGCGACAGAGCCTCCTTCCCCTGTTCGAGCGCTACGGCGTGGACCTGGTCACGGCGGGCCACGACCATCATTACGAGCGCACGTGGCC
>JBDGXI010000223.1:0-3639 GCA_039584685.1 Gemmatimonadota bacterium
GCGGTCGCCATCGCGGTCGATGTCGCGGAGGGACTCGAGCACGCGCACCGAATCGGGATCGTTCACAGGGACATCAAGCCGGCGAACATCCTGCTGGATGGCGGGCACGGCCTGATCTGCGACTTCGGCGTTGCCAAGGCCGTGTCCGAGGCCGCGGGGGGGCCGAGGCACGAGGCAATCACTGGAACCGGCCGTGCGATCGGCACGCCGGCGTACATGGCCCCGGAGCAGTTTCTTGGCGACGCTACGCCGCGATCCGACGTTTACGCTCTCGGGGCGGTGCTTTTCGAGGCGATCACCGGCTCACAGTGGCCGCTCGCGGGACACTCGGATCCCGACTGGAGCCAGGTCGATCCCGAACTCCAGCCCATCTTGCAGAAGGCCCTTCGTCTGCGTCCCGAGGACCGCTGGCCGGACGCCGGTTCGTTCCGGCAGGGCCTCCTCGCCTGGCAGACTCACCCCGGGGGGCAGGCGTTTCCGGTGTCGACCCCGGGCCTCGTTACGCGCATCCGCCGGCTGCTGTTCGGCGCTGCCCAACCCGAGGCTGGCCGCAAGTCGATCGCCGTGCTTCCGCTCAAGAACCTGAGCCGCGACGAGGATACCGAGGTGTTCGCCGATGGCATCACGGAGGATATCATCGCGCACCTGTCCCGCATCCGGGATCTGAAAGTGATTTCTCGGACTTCCATCATGCGGTACAAGGTCGTCGACCGACCCCTGAAGCAGATCGGCCAGGAGCTCGGGGTCGCCAGTCTGCTGGAAGGGAGCGTACGCCGGTCCGGCGATCGGCTCCGAATCGTGAGTCAACTGTTCGACGCAGAAAGCGAGGAGTGTCGCTGGGCCGAGACTTTCGACCGCGATCTCACGGACATATTCGCGGTGCAGAGCGAGGTGGCGCAGCGGATCGCGGATTCACTCGAGGCCACGATATCACCCGCCGAGCTCTCGATGATCCAGCGGCGGCCTACCGACAATGTGGAGGCGCACAAGCTCTACCTCAGGGGCCGCTACCTGTGGAATCGTCGCACGGGAGATGGACTCGAGCGTGCTGCGCGCGCGTTCACCCGGGCGATCGAGCTCGACCCCGAATACGCGCCCGCGCACGCCGGGCTCGCGGATACGCGACTGCTGTTGGGTGCATACGGATACATGCCCGAGTTGAGAGCCGTGGCCGAAGCCAAGGCATCTATCGAAGCCGCGCTCGAGAAGGATGAGAGACTGGCGGAGGCTCACGCATCGCTTGGCCAGGTCTACCGCACGGAAAGGAACTGGGCGGAGGAGGAAGAGTCTTACCGCCGCGCCATCGAACTCAATCCGAATTACGCGACGGCCCATCAGTGGTATTCCACCCTCCTCGCGGCTCTCGGTCGGCACGAGGAAGCGGCCCGGGAAATAGGCATCGCGCAGGATCTCGACCCGCTGTCGAGCGCAATCGGGGTCACGGCCGGAAGCCTGATGTGCCTGAACCGAGATTTCGAGAGGGCGATCGAGCAGTTCCACCGAACGCTCGAGCTCGATCCGGACTATTTCTCGCCTCACGCCTGGCTGATCAACGCCTACGGAGCGTTGGGTCAGAAGGAAGGGGCCATGCGGGCGTACGAGAAGGTCGCCGAGATTCGCGGCGACCTGCAACACTCGCGCCTCTTCCTGGCTATCGTTTATGCTTTCCTCGGGGAGGCGGAAGAAGCCCTGCCGCTCGTACAGAAGCTGGAAGAGGTCGGAGGAGACCCGGTGTCGATCGGGATCGTCTATGCCCAGCTCGGCGATGCCGACCGCGCTTTCCAGATCCTCAACTCGGCGCTGGATGACGACAGCTGGTGCATGTTCCTTCTTCTCCGGAACCTTCTCTTCTACGTGAAGTCTGGCTTCTGGTTCGACCCGATCCGCGACGATCCGCGCTTTGAAGGCCTGCTACTTCGGATGAACCTGGCTGACCCGGTCACTCCGCCCGCAGCGCCTCCACCGGATTGACCTTCGTCGCCTTCCGGGCCGGGAAGTAGGAGGCGATCACCCCGGAGAGCAGCAGGGCCGCCGCCATCCCCCCGTAGGTCGCCGGCTCGAACGGACTCACCCCGAACAGGAAGAACGAGACACCCTTGGCCATCGCGAAGGCCAGGCCGAGGCCTACCACGATGCCGATCGCGGCGAGGATCATTCCCTGGCGCATGATCATGCCGACCACATTTCCGTCCTGCGCCCCCAGCGCCATGCGAATGCCGAGCTCCTGCCGGCGCTGGGACACCGAGTAGGCCATGACGCCGTACACGCCGGCCAACGCCAGCACGAGGGCGATGACCGCCACCACGCTCATGATCTTGGCCATGATCGTGTCGCCGCCCAGAGACTCGTCAATGACGTCTTTCAGGGTGCGGATGCCGTAGGCCGGGATGTCTGAATCGACCGCCCGGACTTCCGCCCGAACGGACTCGAACAAGGACTCGAGCGGCGCATCCGATTCCACGAGGTATCCCAGGTTCCGGCGTCCGGTCTGGTAAACCGGGATGTACACCATCGGTCGCTCACCCGGCGTAGCCGTAGCCACGGCCGTATTCGCGGCCACTCCAACGACCTCCTTCGCGGTCTCGCCGAACATGATCTCCCGTCCGATCGGCTCGTCGTCGGGCCAGTGCCGTTCGGCCAGGACTTCGTTGATCACGATCACGTCCCGGGTGCCTTCGCGGTCAGAATCTTCAATGCCCCTGCCCCGCACGATCGGGATGTCCATCGCCTCGAAGTAGCCGGGCGTGATCTCGAGGACGTTCGTGACCTTGCGGTCCTGATCGGTCTGTATGTCGTCGCCGGGCAGCGTGTAGTAGTTGCTGTTGTTCCCCTGCGACGGAATGATCGAGGTCGTGCCGACGCCCGTCACGCCGGGCAGAGACTCGAGCCTGTGCGTCAGTTCCTCGTGGAACGCCGCCCGCAACAGAGACTTCGTCCGGGTACTCCTGCTCGGGCAGGGCGATTCGGAAGGCCAGCAGGTCGCTTTCGTCGAAGCCGCGATCGGCGAGGCGCACGTTGTAGAACGCCTGCACCAGAAGCGCCGAGGACACGAGCAGCGCCAGGGCCAGGGCCACTTCGCCGATGACCAGTCCTTTGCGGAGCCGTCCTCCGCGCGCCGCCGTACCGCCCCGGCCGCCTTCCTTGAGCGATGCCGCCGTGCTGCCACGCGCTCCCTGGATCGCCGGAGCCAGGCCCACGAGAACCGCACTCAGAAACACGATCGCCGTCGTGAACAGAAGGGCGCGGGCATCGAGCCCGATCTCGTTCACCCTCGGGAACCAGGAGGGCATCACAGAGATCAGCCAGCGGATGCCGAACACGGATATCACCAGGCCGGCCACACCGCCGGCGAACGACAGGATCAGCGACTCGGTTAGGAAGTACCGCAGTATCCGCCCACGGCTGGCGCCGAGCGCCGACCGGACCGCCATCTCGCGCTCACGCCCCACCGCGTGCGTCAGCAGCAGGTTGGCCACGTTGGCGCAGGCGATGAGCAGCAGGAACAGGACGGCGAGGCTCGAGATCGAGGTGCCGACCCTGAATCCCTCGTTGAAGATGTCGTCTTGCAGAGTCAGGATCCTGGCCCCGTTCCCGGAATTCGTCTCTGGATACTCCGTGGCGAGCTGGGTGGCGATGCGC
>JBDGXI010000224.1:0-5238 GCA_039584685.1 Gemmatimonadota bacterium
GTCACGCCCGAGCTCAGGGCCGCGGAGCCCTTCGTGGACGTACGAACCATGTTCTTCGGTCCCCCCGGCGAGCTCGTAGAGGGACCGCCGCACGAGGTGCGGGTCGTTCGAATACCGTCCGTGCGCGGGCGGTTGGGCGAGGTGGAGGTCCGTCTCGACTCCCTGCGGGCCCGAGGCAACGACTTCGTCTTCTTCCACAAGGGTTCGGACGGGAAGTTCGAAGTCCAGGTGTCACCCGATGTAGATCTGCCGGAGGGCGCGGACTTTCCGCGCTACGTCTGGGAGAACGAGGAGCTCGCGCGGCGCCTGGTCAGGGTTCGCGACTCCGCGTTTCACTCGGCCAGGGTGCATCTCGATTCCCTGGTTCGCTTGCGCGGCCACGTCCAGATGCTGGAGGCGGACTCGCTCGGGGTGTCGGTGTTCGTGACCTCCGAGGCCGATCCGGGAGGTGAGTGGGCGTACCGCACGACGACCCGCCCCGTGCCGGGGCAGCTCCGAACGCTCCTCTTCTCCGATCTCCGGGTAGCCGGGGCGGAGTTCAGGGAGCTGAGCAGCGGTCTGGCAGAGTACTTCGATGGCGCCGACGAGGGTCTGCTGATCGAGGTTGCCGACGCCAAGTGCAGCAACATAGGGGTGTTACGCCAGGCGCTCGCGGCCGCCGGCCCGGCTGGAACGGTCGAAGTAAAGTGGATACGTAAAGGTACCACGCACACCGGGAACCTGGACGCGCACTGAACGCTCCGGGGCGTCCTCCGCTTGTCGCCCCGGATTCCCGCCTCCACATTCCGCCGATGACCACGCCGCACGTGCCGGACCCCGACGAGTTCGACCTCCTGTCGGCCGAGCTGATCGCCGTCTTCGGTGCCTGGAGCGCGGGCGTCGCTTCGTGGGATGAACCGGCGCTCGACGCCTGGGCCAGCCAGGCGTTTCGCTTGCAGTTCGAGGGAAACGAGCCTTACCGGAAGTACTGCGAGGCGAGGGGAGTCACTCCCGGGGACGTGACGGGGTGGCGGGACCCGGTTCCCGTTCCGACTGCGGCCTTCCGGGTCGTGGACCTGGTCGTGGGTCCGGACGCTGCTGCTGCGTCAACGAGCCTGACCTTCCTGACGAGCGGCACTACGGGCGGTCCCTCGGCCCGCGGACGCCACCTGGTCCGGTCTCCGGAGTTGTACAGGGCATCGCTCAGGGCCGGCTTCCGCCATTTCGTCATGCGCGGTCGCGAGGCAGCCAGAATAGTAACTTTACCGCCGACCTTTACGTTCGATGACAATTCTTCGCTCGGCTGGATGCTCGACGATGTGAGGACCGGACTCGGGTCGCTAGACGGGATCAGCGTCGCGTCGCGCGATGGAATCGACTGGGAGCTTCTCGACCGGGAGGTGAGCGAATCGGCACGGTCGGGACGACCCGTGTGCATTCTCGGCACCACGCTCGGCTTCGTCGGCTGGCTCGATCGGATGGAAGACGGCAGGTCGCCGTCCGCGCGCCTTCCCGCAGGTTCCGCCGTCATGGACACGGGCGGAGTCAAGGGACGCCCGGGACTCGAGCGTTCCGGAGTGGTGCGCGGCCTCATGGAGCGGCTGGGGCTGGCCGCCGACGCGGTGGTCAACGAGTTCGGCATGACGGAGCTTCTGTCGCAGCGCTACGGTTACGGCGATCCGGTATCTCCGCTGCTCGGGCCCCCGTGGCTGCGGTCGCGGGTCCTCGACCCCATCACCCTGGAGGAGCTTCCCGGCGGCGAGGTGGGGATTCTGTGCCACTTTGACCTCGCCAACCTCGGAAGCGTCTGTGCCGTGCTGACGGAAGACCGGGGGCGGGTCGTCGGCGACGGAATCGAATGGATGGGCCGGACGGCAGGCGCAGCACCACGCGGGTGCTCGCTGGCCACGGCCGAGCTTCTGGAGGCACAGGAACGTGCTTGAGGCATGGCATCTCCCGGGCCTCGAGCCCGAGCCGACGGAATGGCTGGAGAGCGGGACGCCCGGCGGCGCCAGGTTCCGCGCACCGGTCCTATCAGCCGTGCAGGCCGGGGCCGTGGCGCAGGCCGTGCGGAACTCCGCCCTCGAGGCGCGCTCCGCCCGCACGAGCGAACAGGTCATCGAGTCGATCGCCGCGGCGGCCGCCAGGCTGGCAGGCGACGGAACGGGGGGCGCCGCGGCGCGGCAGCTCCTGCGTGCCGAGCTGGGTTGGGACGAGCACCTGGCCCGGGAGACGCTGGACGGAATGGCCAGCACCTGGACGGCCGAGGCGCTCACGGGCCTCGTGCAGTCGGAGCTCGGAGGACCCGCAGTGCTGGACGGGTTCGTTCCGGACGAGGAGTGGGCCGGCCCCGGTCACCGGAGCCGGCGGGCCCTCGGCGCACCCTTGATGCTCCAGGTCCTGGCCGGCAACGTGCCCGGCGTAGCGATCACCGCCACGATACGGGCTCTCGTGGTGCGCTCCGGCGTCCTGTGCAAGCTGCCGGAAGCGGAGCCCGGGCTCCTGCCGCTGTTCGCCCGCCTTCTCAGCGACGAGGACCCGCTCCTGGGCCGCTGCGTCGCGGCTACCTGGTGGGCGGGCGACCGCTTCCCGGCCGCGTGGCGCGAATGGGCGCGGTGGGCGGGCAGGGCGGTGGTGTACGGCGGTGACGCGGCGGTAGAGGCCGTGCGCGGCAGTCTGCCGGCCGACACGGACGTTGTCTCGTACGGACCGCGAACGGGCATCGGAGCCGTTCTTCCGGACTCTCCGCCGGGCGCAGCCGCCGGGCTCGCGCGGGATGTCTGTGCCTACGATCAGCAGGGCTGCGTGTCGCCGAGGCTGGTGTATGTCGTGGGCGAACCCACCGGGCCGTTCGTGGAAGGCCTGGCCGGTGCGCTTGCAGAGCACACGGGGCGTCACCCGCCCCCCGAGCCCACGGCGGCGGAGGCCGTCGCGATACGGTCGGCGCGCGCGGAATTCGAATTCAGCGGGTACGAGGGCGGAGGCTCTGCGGTCGTGACGCCGGGCGAGTCGCTGGCGTGGACGATCCTGGCGGCCGAGAGTCCTGCGGCGCGGACCGAGTCCTTGCCGCGGGTGGTCTGGGTTCATCAGGTGCCGGACCTCGAGAGCCTGGAGGAAGTTCTGCGGCCGCTCGAGGGGCGAATTCAGACGCTCGGATACTCGGGCTCCGAGGGACTTCAGAAACTCGCCGCGCTCGCGACGCGTCTGGGTGTGAGCCGAATCGCGCCGTTCGGCACGGTGGCGTGGCCGCCGGCCGACTGGAGGCACGAGGGGAGGCATCAGCTGCTGCCTCTCCTGAACTGGACGGACCTCGAGATACCCGAGTAGGTTGCCGTCCCGCGATGCAGCGAGACATATCACAGTACGGAGGTAGAGGATGATGGGAGGTGGAGCATGATGGGAACGTGGAGTCGATCGGCCGCCGCGATCGCCGTGGTGATGATGGTGGCAGCGACCGCGCCGCACGCCGTGGCGCAGTACGCGAACCCGGCGGACGGCGAAGGGCTGATCGTCGATTATCCGGTGTTCAACCCGGTGGCGCCCCCGAGCGGGTACCTGGCGGCGCTGGAGGCGGGCACCCGTACGGCAGACGGCCGCCCGGGACCGGAATACTGGCAGCAGTGGGTGGACTACGACATCGACGTGAAGATCGAGCCGGAGACGGCCCTGGTCACCGCGAGCGAGAGACGTTCTTCACCTGTACCAAAACGTGTTCAAGGAGGGGTCCCCGCGGAGTCGCGGCACCGTGATCACGGGCGGCATGACCCTCGACCGCATAGCGGTGGCCGGCGTGGACCTCGATGAGCTTCCGCCCCGGCGGTCCTTCGGTCAGCAACAGCAGTCCCAGGAACCGGGCTTCAGGATCGACGGCACGCTCGCCGGGATCTGGCTGCCCGAGCCGCTCGCGCCGGGCGGCGTGCTCGAGCTGGACGTGGAGTGGTCGTTCACGGTCCCGGGCAGCGGTGGTTTCCGGATGGGCCACCTGAACAACGAGATCTTCCAGCTCGCCCAGTGGTACCCGCAGGTCGCGGCGTTCGACGACGTGTTCGGACAGGACCAGTCGCCCTACCTGGGCAGCGGCGAGTTCTACTCCGACTATGGCGACTTCACGGTGGACGTCACGGTGCCCGAGGGCTGGCTGGTCGTCGGCACCGGGATGCTGACGAATCCCGAGCAGGTCCTCACGCCAGAGGCTTCCGCGACCCTGGCTTCGGCTCCGGCGCTCGATACGGTCGTCAAGGTGGTGAGCGTGGAGGACAGGGAGGCGGGCAACGCCACGCTCCCGTCCGCCGATGGCTGGCACACGTGGCGGCTCGAGGCCACCATGGTGCGTGACTTCGCGATCGCAGCGGGCGGCACCTACGTATGGCACGTCACCGGCGCCGAGACGGGGCACGAGCAGGGCAGGGTGCTGATCCAGAACGTGTTCGATCCAAGAATGGATCACTGGGCGCCTGCCACCGAGTACGCGCAGCACGCCATCGAGTTCTTCTCCGACTACATCCTTCCGTATCCGTACCCGCAGGCCACCGCCGCCATGGGGCCGCCGGAAGTGAGCGGGATGGAGTACCCGATGATCACGTTCATTACCCACCAGGCGTCGGACCGTGGGCTGAACGGCGTCGTCACGCACGAGCTCAGCCACTTCTGGATGCCGATGATCGTCGGCACGAAGGAGATGGCGTACGCGTGGATGGACGAGGGGCTGACCACGTACAACACCTCCCTGGCCATGGCCGACTACTACGACACTCCGGTGACGCGTCCCGGCGAGGACCAGGGATATCAGATGGTCGTTCAGATGGAGATGCAGGAGCCCGTCATGGGGCACGCGGACCACGCCGAGCACATGTTCGGCCAGAACGTGGCCGCCTACAGCAAGCCGGGTATGCTGCTCCACACCATGCGACACATGATCGGCCAGGAGAAGTTCGACGCGTTCTACAAGGACTACGCGGCGACGTGGGCGTTCAAGCACCCGATGCCGTGGGACTTCTTCGCCATGATGTCGGAGACGGCGGGAGCGGACCTCGACTGGTTCTGGCAGCCGTGGTTCTATGGGACGGCGACGCTCGACCAGGCCATCGACCAGGTCGTGCCCGGCGCCGGCTCGGCCGACATAACGGTCTCGAACCTGTCCAGCGGCGTGATGCCGGTGGAGATGACGCTCGAGTACGCCGACGGATCCTCGGACACGGTCGTGTGGCCGCCCTCGGTATGGGCCGGAACGCGAACGACGACCGGTAGCGTCGCCACGTC
>JBDGXI010000225.1:0-2866 GCA_039584685.1 Gemmatimonadota bacterium
CGCGGCGTGTTCATCGACGCGTTCATCTACTCGATCAGCCACGGTGGCGTGAAGGTCCACGACGTGAGCGACTTGAGCGCGCCGGTCGCGACCGCGACGTACTAACGAAGCTCCCGGAATCCATTTGCCAGCGAGTCAGTCTCGGAATAGTTGTTCCGAGTGGAGCGACTGAATTTTTGATGACTTTGCCTAGGACTTGCGTGCTCGGCCTCGTTGGGCTGTTGCTATGTGCGTGCGGCAGCTCATCAGGCGAAGAGCCCGCGAAGCGCTGGCTGCTCACGCTCGATGACCCGCTTCCAGAGCGCTTGTCTGAGGTTGGACTGTACCAGAACGTCGCCGCGCGGGCAGTGTATGCGGACGTTGTCGCATACGTCCCGAACCATCCTCTGTACAGCAATGGCCTCGACAAGGAACGTCACCTCTATCTTCCCGAGGGGACGGCGGTCCAGGTCGATGGCGCCCAGGCCTGGACCTTTCCGGTCGGCGCCGTCTTGGCGAAGACATTCGTCTACGAAGGCGCAGCCGTAGAAACGCGATTGTTGCTCCGTACGCCCGACGGTTGGGACTACGGACTCTACCAATGGTTGCCCGACGCCTCGGACGCCGAGGTGGTCCCGGGAAACTGGGTCGAGGTGCCGGTGGAACTGGGAGGCGGGGAGCTGACGCACACGTTGCCGTCTCGCCTCGATTGCCGGACCTGTCACGAAACCCATGAGGCCGTCGCGGATTCTCCGGTGATCGGGATCAGCTCGCTGCAAACCGGAGCCGATCTCATCGACGCGGAAGTGTTCTCGGAGCCCCCCAACACGACAGCCGTGCAAGGGCGCACCGACAAAGAGACCGTCGCCTTGAGCTACTTCGTGGGCAACTGCATCGCCTGTCACAATGGCGGCGAGTCGATCAACTCCGCATTCAGCCTGTACCCTGAAGACGCGGTGACCAATACCGTCGACCAACCGACCGAGTCCGAGACGGGGGAGGGGATTCGAGTGGTTCCCGGCAACCCGGATCAAAGCGTCCTCTACATCACCGTAGTGGAAGCTGGGACCCCCGGCTACCGAGGCCCCTTCAAGGCAATGCCACCACTCGGCGCGGACGTCATCGACCCCGACGCGAGCGGTGTGCTTGGAGACTGGATCGAGAACTTATGAAAAGAGCAAAAGGCCTCATCTTCCTTACCCTCTTCGCGATGGCGTGCGACCAGCAGGGGGAGCCACCGGTGATTCCACCGGGCGTCTTGGAGGTACGTTTCGAGCAAGTCCCCTACGCAACCACGCTCGACTACGTCACTGACCTCGCCTTCACACCCGATGCGTCCGGCGAGTTTCTCGCCATCGACCTGTACGGCAAGTTTGAGCACGCACGATTGGGTGCCGAAGGGGCCGTTTCATTGATGTCCGGGAAGTTCGACGACGTGTATGCGGAGTTTGACGCCGGGCAACTCGGGCTCGCGATCGATCCGGACTTCGCAGAAAATGGTTTCTTCTACATCGCGGCGAACCTCGCGACAAACCACGTTCAGCTTCGGCGGTATACGCTCGCCCGAGATAGTTTTGCACAGACGCGCGACAGCGAGGTGGTCATCCTGGAGTTGCGGGTGTCGTCTTCGCCCCGCTGGCACAACATCACGTCACTCGGCTTCGACGAAGAAGGCGTCATGTGGGTGCTCGTGGGCGACAAGGGTCTATTCGAACCGGCGCAAGACGAAACCGACCTGCTAGGTTCGCTGATCCGAATCCTTCCTTCCAAGGTCGAAGGGGTGGGTGGCTACACGACGCCCGCCGATGGGCCCGCATACTCGCCCGAATCCGATCCTGCGATCTACGCGATCGGGATTCGATCGCCGTGGAAGGGGCGCTATCACGAGGGCCGATGGTTCTTCGGGGACGTCGGCTTGGACGATGTCGAGGAAGTGAATGTGATCAGCGCCCCCGGCCAGAACTTCGGGTGGCCGGTCGTCGAAGGGGCATGCACTGACGACGTTCTCGGCACCGAACCGGACTGCACGCTCTATGACGATCCGATGATCTACTACGGCCGAAGCAGCAGTGAGCAATTCGTTCAAGACGATCTCCACGCCAGTCCAACCAACAAACGCTCGGTCTACGTCGGGTGGATCTACCAATCGACGGAGAACGACCCCTACGAGGGCCTGTGGAACGACGTCGTAGTGTGGGGCGATGCCTACGTTGGTTTCATGCGAGCCGCGGAGATCGACGATCTCGCGAACAGCTGGCACCTCGGGCACATGCAGTTCCCCACCGCGTGGGGGCAAGCGCCGGACGCCTTCGTGTATGTGACGTCGTATCCCGCCGAGCCGCCCGACGCCGCCGGCTCAGGCGAGCCACCGTCGCCGCTCTACCGGATCGTGCACGATCCGCATCGCGACGACCTACAGTGAATGAGCGGAGTTCAGCTCGCCGCTTCGATTTCCGCCTGGAGCTGCTCGAGTTTCTCGTTCGACTCCGTCCACTCCGCAAAGGCTCGGTCCAGGTCCGCCTGCGCTGTTCGCACCTCGCGTAGCAAGGTGTCTCGGCGCTCTGCGTCGTCGTAGACCTCGGGCTTGCTCAACTCGGCGTTGTGGTCGGCGATCGTCCGCTCGAGTTGCGTGATGGTTCGCTCGAGCGCGCCGACGCGCTTCTCGAGCGGTTTCACACCCTGATTTTGCTTGGCCCGGAGCTCGGCTTCTTTTCGACGTTGTTCCTTTCGGGCTTGGCGGCTCCGTTTCCGGGCGACCGGTTTGATCGCGGTGTCTGTGGCGGGGGCGATGTCGCGCTGTTGACAGGACCAGAGGTAGTCGTCGAGGGTGCCGGCGTAGCTCTCGACACCGCCGTCGTGTACCACCCAGAGCTTGGTCGCGAGCCTG
>JBDGXI010000007.1:0-73120 GCA_039584685.1 Gemmatimonadota bacterium
GCTGGTGTACCTGTTGTCCCGCCAGGGGCATCGCAGGGTAGCTACGTCGGGAAGGGATAACCGCTGAAAGCATCTAAGTGGGAAGCCCCCCCCAAGATGAGATCTCCCGTACCGCAAGGTACCTGAAGGCCCGCAGGAGACGACTGCGTGGATAGGCGGCAGGTGTACGCGTGGCAACACGTTCAGCCGAGCCGTACTAATCGGCCGTGCGGCTTGATCCTTCTCAGGCATACCGATGAGTCTCACACACACCCACAACGCACCACGCAACACCTCTCGCCCCTCTTTGGCATAGACGCCTCTCGCCCCTCTTTGGCATAGACGCGCACTTCCTGCGTTATGGTCCGGCCGCTGTATGGCCCAGGGCTTTCGCAAGGAGAATCGTTGCAGGTCAAGGAAGGCAAGGAAGGACGAGGGAGGCGTATCGAGTCATACGCCGCACCGAGACCGACCGAAGCCTGACGCCGAGATGCGACGATTATGCGCAGCGAAAAGTGCCGGTGGTTCTCGCGAGGGGGTCACACCTGGTCCCATCCCGAACCCAGCAGTTAAGCCCCTCAGCGCCGATGGTACTGCAGCCTCAGGCCGTGGGAGAGTAGGTCACCCCTGCCCCGGAATGAGTTCCTCCGTGACATCGTCAAAGACATGTATCGAAAGTTGGCCGGGTCATTCTCCAGGAGGTAACGCATGCGATACATGATCGCGCTTATCGCCACGCTGCTGATTCTGGCTGCCTGGCCGACCGACCTGAGGGCGCAGGGCAGGAATCCCGGTCCCATCTTAACGGACAGCCTCATCGACTCTTACGCGTCTTGTCTTAATCTTACCACTGAGCAGGAAATCGCGCTCAGGAGCATCTTGGAGACGCAATCGGAGAAGGCCCAGGAGATGATCGGCGCCACGCGGGCACAGGGGAGAGGGCCATGGGCGCGATGCGGCCAAAGTTGCAGGAGCTGCAGGAGGATACGAACAAGCAGGTGCAGGCTGTGCTCACGGAGGATCAGATCCCCGAGTATCACAAGATACAGGCTGAAATCCAGGAAATGCGACGCAGCATGAGGCAGCGGCGACCTCCCCAGTAGCTCCGGCAAGGTTGTGGGGCCGCCCCTGTCCTCGCAGCTTCTTACTCATGACCGAGCACGCTGTCCCCGCTACCACCGAGTTCAGGGCTGGCATCTGCGCTATCATCGGGCTTCCGAACGTTGGGAAGTCTACGCTGCTCAACGAGCTGATCGGCGAGCGGCTGAGTATCGTTACATCCAAGGCTCAGACCACTCGGCAGCGTCTCCTGGGCATCTATTCCGACGACCGGCATCAGGCGGTGTTCGTCGACACCCCGGGTCTCCTGGAACCCCGCTATGCGCTTCACGAGTCGATGCAGGTCGAAGTCGCTCGGGCCAGAGCAGACGCGGACGTGCTGCTGTACGTGGTCGACTTGGGCTGGAGTGCCAGTGTGGAGCAGGCGAGTTCCTTCGAACCGCCTCCAGGCGTGCCCTCCATTTTGTGCCTGAACAAGGCGGACCGGATTGCGGCCGCCGGGGTCGCGTCGATCGAAGCCGCTCTCGCCGAACGCTCCATCTGGCACTCGAGGATTGTGACCGAGGCCACCAGATCGAAGGGTGTGGAAGAGCTGCGGCAGGCGATCCTGGACCTCCTGCCCCAAAGCCCCCCCCTGTATCCGGTGGACGAGATCGCGGCAGCCCCCGTTCGCTTCTTCACTGCCGAGCTCATTCGAGAGACGTGCTTCCAGGTGCTATCCGACGAGGTGCCGTACGCGACGGCGATCGAAATCGATGCGTTCCGCGAAGACGACGACCCGGTCTACATCGCTGCCCTGATATACGTCGAGAGGGAGTCCCAGAAGGGGATAGTGATTGGTCGCGGCGGAAGCATGATCAAGAAGATCGGGCGTGAGGCCAGGCGCAAGATCGAGGCTTTTCTCGAACGCCCCGTATACCTAGACCTCAGGGTCAAGGTGATGCCCAACTGGCGACGCCGCCCGGGTACGCTTAAGCTTTTGGGATATGACCTTCCGCACGGATCCAGGTGAGCGATGACCATCGACCCGAAGCTGCTAGAGATCCTCGTCTGCCCGAAGTGCAAGGAAGAGCTCGAGTACAGGGAAGCCGAGCAGGCACTTCTCTGCCACCAATGCAGACTGCGGTATCGCATCGACGACGACATCCCTGTCATGCTGATCGATGAAGCTGAGGCTTTCTAGCCTCGCGCTGGCGGCCTTTTGCGCCTTCGCTCCCGCGTTCTCCTCAGCCCAGGAGTCTCCTCCCGGGACCGAACTCCGGAGCAAGTCATCAACCCGAGAGACGGCTCGATTCCTCCTCAGCCCGATTGGCGCGCGCACCGTCGGCCTGGCCGGAGCAGTCACAGCTTCCCGGGGTGACATTGAGGGGGTGCTGTGGAATCCGGCGTCGGCGGCTGGAATCGGACGCTCCACCGCCTATTTTCTCGCGGCAAACGACTTCGGTACGGCCAGCCAGGTTCTGGGATTCGTCGGGCGCTGGGGAGCGTGGAGAGCGGGGCTCAGCTACTACCACTACGACCTCGGCTCGATCGACGCCCGGGACGAGGACAACCAGAGCCTCGGCACGATCGGGCTGGACGACGATGCGCTGATCCTCACCGGGGGGTACGGTCTGTCGGCGTCAGTGGATCTGGGAATCAACTACAAGCTGGTTCGTCTCTCCTCGGCATGCTCCGGCGGTTGTGAAGCCTACGACGGGAGGTCCTTCGGGCACGCGTTCGATCTGGGGGTGGTCGCTGCCATCGCGGGTGCACGTGGACTCACGATCGGCGCTGCACTCAGAAATCTCGGTCCCGGGATCGAGTTCACTGGCGGCGGCACGAGTGACCCCATGCCATCGCGCCTCCGGGTGGGCGCATCGCTGGATGCGACACGAGCATTCGTTCCGAATGAGGAACGGTTCGGCTTCGTGATCCAGGTCGACCTACAGGAAACGGTCACTGAATTCGATGACCTGGAGGGTTACGTTGGAGCTGAGGCGTCCGTCCGTGGGATTCTCTACCTGCGGGGCGGCTACGCCTGGACTTCGGCTGGGCGTAGCGGCGCGGCACTGGGTATCGGTATTCGATACGATCGTCTGCGGGTGGACCTCGGTCGTTCATTCGACGATTTTTCGAGCTTTGATTCGGATTCTCCGTTCCAGCTGTCCCTCGCTTTCGGATTCTGATCCGAGAGGAAGACGAGCCGCGAGTGAACGACGTTCCCAGTCGCGCCGATATCACCCGAGCCCTCGCCGGGGCTCGCCGCGGGCCGCTCACCGCCCGGGACCTAGCTCGCCAGCTCAAGGTTGACGGTCACGCCTACCGCGGCTTCAGGCGTCGCCTGCGGGCGATGGAACGGGACGGGGAGGTGTTCCGTCAGCGCAAGGGCAGGTATGCGCTCCCCGGGAGCTTCGAGATCGTCACCGGGATCGTCGATGTCACGCGGGGTGGGGACGGATTCGTCATTCCCGAGACCGCTGGCGGAGAGGACGTCTTCGTGCCGCGGCGGTTCCTCGGCTCGGCCGTGGACGGAGATCGGGTAGCGGTCCGGGTCGAACGACACCTTCCGGGGCGGAATCCGGAAGGGCGCCTGGTGCGCGTGTTGGAGCGAGCCTGGAGACAGGCTGTGGGCGTATATCACGAGCGTCGGGGCTATGGAGTAGTGGTCCCGCAGGAGCCGCCCCTGCCGGCGGACGTCTTCGTGCCTCCGGACGATCGAGCCGGAGCAGCCGAAGGCGATATCGTCCTGGTCGAGATCGACGAGTGGGGCGAAAGCGAACTCCGTCCGGTCGGCGTCATCTCGAGAGTGTTGGGACGGCCCGGGGATCCGGGAATCGACGTGCTCTCCATCGTGCTGGGCCAGCAACTTCCGATCGATTTTCCCCCGGCCGTCCTGCGCGAGGCAGAGAAAGTCGCGCGCCGCGGTATCCGCCCGGAGGATCTCGATGGCCGTGAGGACTTCCGCGACACGCTCTGCTTCACCATCGATCCGGAAGATGCCAGGGACCATGACGACGCCCTGTCCGTTCGTCGGACGGATGGAGGTCTCGAGATAGGCATCCACATTGCGGACGTATCGTGGTACGTGAAGGAGGGAAGCGGTATCGATCGGGAGGCTCTCGATCGTGGAACCAGCGTTTACCTCGTGGATCGGGTGATCCCGATGCTCCCCGAGGCCCTGTCGTCGGACCTCTGCTCCCTCGTGCCGGGGCATGATCGTCTGACTCTATCCGTGGTGCTGGAGTTCGACGACCGAGGAGTCGTACGCGAGAGACGCTTCGTCCGCGGGGTCATCCGTAGCGCTCACAAGCTCTCCTACGAGGAGGCGCAGCGAATCCTCGACCAGGGGGCGGCGGGTCAGCGGCGGGCGAAGCCTGCTGCGGAGGCGCTCCGAGACCTTGCGATGATCGCGCGGAAAGTCCGGCGAGCTCGGCAGGCGGCGGGAGCCGTGGACTTCGCGATCCCGGAGGCCGAGGTCATCCTCGATGAAGCCGGGGAGCCTCTGGAGATCCGGGCTCGGCGGCGGCTGGAAGCGCACAGGATCATCGAGGACCTGATGATCCTGGCGAACGAGACAGTGGCCAGCCATGGCCTGGCTGAGAGTCTCGCTCTGATCTATCGGATTCACGAAGATCCGGACCCGGACCGCCTCGAGAAGCTCCGCGATCTTGCGGGCTTCTTCGGCCTTTCGCTTCCAAAGGCGACAGTCGGTCCGGCGGATCTGTCGCGGCTCCTGGACGAGGCGAGGGGAACGCCGCACGAATACCTGATTTCGACCGTTACGCTGCGCTCGATGAAGCGGGCTCGCTACGCCACGGACAACGTGGGGCACTTCGGCCTCGCCTCGCATGCGTACGTGCACTTCACATCTCCCATCCGGCGCTACCCGGACCTCGTCAATCACAGGGCTCTGGTTCGGTGGCTGAAGGCCGCGCCGCCGAAAGCCGACGAGGGCCTCAAGGAAGTGGCTCGACACTCATCCGATATGGAAAGGCGGGCCCAGGAGGCGGAGCGGGAATCGGTCGAGGCCAAGACCATCCGTTTCATGCAGCGGCATGTCGGAGATGTGTTCGAGGGCACCATTGCGGGCGTGACGAGCTTCGGCCTGTTCGTAGCTCTCGACGAGGTCTTCGCCGAGGGCCTCGTACGTCTCGGTTCTCTCGTGGACGACTATTACACTTATGATGCGGATGCTCACGCGGTCTCCGGTCGAAGAACCCGGAAGAGATATCGACTGGGGGACCGAGTCGCGGTCCAGGTCGTCCGGGTCGATGCCGAGAGCCGCACCATCGACCTCGAACTCGTCGATATCGCTTGACCCGGAGAATCGCGCCGACTAGACTCGCCGCAGACGGGATTTCCGCGACCGCGGGAACCCCGTCTTGGTACAACGGACGGGGTCATTGTTGCCCGACGAATGCTGGCCAGGGAGTGTGCCGAATGGCAGTGTCGGATGCGAAGGTGGAGTTGATCAACGGTCTGCGGCAGAGGTTGGACGAACTTCGGAGGTTCCTTTGACCTCGAGTTGAAGGAAACCGAGCTGGAGAGGCTCGAGCAGCAGATGGCGAGTCCCGGTTTCTGGGACCATCCGGATGCGGCCCGCGTGGTGATCGACCAGGCCAACCAGCTGAAGGCGTGGACCGAGCCCTGGAATGCGCTGGACAGGAAGCTCGAAGACCTGACGGAGCTCGCCCATCTGCTGGCGGATGCGGAGGACGAGGATCTGGCGGCTGAGCTCGATCGCGAAACCGGCAGCGTTGAGGAGGGTCTCTCGGAGCTCGAACTGCGGAACATGCTTCGAGGTCCCGATGCCCACAGGTCGGCCTTGCTAACGGTACACCCGGGAGCAGGGGGCACCGAGTCGCAGGACTGGGCGGAGATGCTGCTCAGGATGTACTCGAGGTATGCCGAGCGCCGGGGTTACACGGTCCAGGTGCTCGAGCTGCAGCCGGGCGACGAAGCGGGGATCAAGTCGGCCACCCTCGAGATCCTCGGAGACCACGCGTTCGGGTACCTGGGTGCGGAGACGGGAGTACACCGACTCGTCCGGATTTCCCCATACGACGCCCAGGGCCGGAGGCACACGTCCTTCGCCTCGGTATTCGTGTATCCCGAGGTGGACGACGACGTCGAGATCGAGATCGATGAGTCGGATCTGCGGATCGACACGTACCGCGCGTCGGGTGCCGGCGGGCAGCACGTGAACAAGACGGACTCGGCGGTGCGGATCACCCACGAGCCTACCGGGGTGGTCGTCTCCTGCCAGCAGGAACGAAGCCAGCACAAGAACAAGGCGAAAGCCATGAAGATGCTCCAGGCGGCCCTGTACCAGCGCGCGATGGAGGAAAAGGAGGCCGAGAAGCAGGCACTCGAGGACTCGAAGACGGACATCGCGTGGGGCAACCAGATTCGGTCTTATGTCCTGCAGCCCTATACCATGGTCAAGGATCATCGAACGGATCTGGAGGTCGGAAATGCGGACGGTGTCCTCGACGGCGACATTCAGCGGTTCATAGAAGCGTTCCTGCGCAGGAAGGGAGGGGCCTGATAGTGAGTCCTCACGACTCCTCCGGGCGACGCGACGGTTTGCCGATCCACGAATGGTACGGAGCGCCGGCCAGACCGAAACCCGTGCGGGACAGATACGCCAAGCTCGCCAGGCTACGGGACCTGGGAGTGCCGGCGTATGCCTACTCTTTCGATCCTACGGATGACCTGGCGTCCGCCCTGGAAAAGCACGAGGACGAGCGGGAAGGAACCCGGGTGCGTGTCGCGGGCCGGGTAGAGTCGTTCCGCGATATGGGCAAGAGCGCCTTCGCCCACCTGGGTGATCGCTCGGGCCGGCTTCAGGTCTACTTCCGTAGGAACGACTTGAACGAGATCGATCAGGAGGTGTGCAAGCTTCTCGATCTTGGAGATTGGATCGGCGTGGAGGGTGAACTGTTCCGCACCCGGACCGGTGAGGTCACGGTGCGGGTCGACAAGCTTGCATTGCTTGCCAAGTCGATGCGTCCCCTTCCGCTCGGGAAGACCGTCGTGGCAGACGACGGCGAATCGATCGTTCACAGCGGATTCGCCGATGTCGAGAGCCGGTATCGTCAACGGTATGCCGACCTCGCCGTGAACCCGGAAGTGCGGGCCGTGTTCGTGATTCGGGCGCGGATCATCTCAGCATTGCGTGCACTGCTGGACGCCGATGGATACCTGGAGGTCGAGACGCCCGTGCTTCAGCCGGTCTACGGAGGCGCGTTCGCTCGACCCTTCACCACTCATCATCACTCACTGGACCGGACCCTGTTCTTGAGGATTGCCGATGAGCTGTACTTGAAGAGGCTCATCGTGGGACAGCTGGACCGGGTATACGAGATCTCGAAGAACTTCCGGAACGAGGGCATAGACCGCACTCACAATCCGGAGTTCACGATGCTCGAGCTCTACCGCGCATATGCCGACTATGGTGTCATGATGGACACGGCCGAACAGCTCGTGACCGAGGCCGCAATTGCGGCGACCGGAGGACTTCAGATTGAGTATGACGGGCATTCCGTCGATCTCGCTCGCCCGTGGAGGCGGATCGCGTTCTTCGAGGCGATCGAGGATTTCGCCGGTTTCGACGCCCGCTCAACTGACACGGAGGAGCTGCGCCGCCGAGTTCGCGAGGCCGGACGTGGAGACGCCGAGGGGGTCGGCCGGACCAAGCTCCTGGACATCATCTTCTCCGAATGGGTCGAGCCCGAGTTCGTGAACCCGACGATCGTGTGCGACTATCCGATCGAGATGAGCCCGCTCGCAAAACCGAAGCGTGGGGACCCGGAGTTGGCCGAGCGGTTCGAGGTGATTGTCGCTGGGACGGAACTGGTGAACGCATTCAGTGAGCTGAACGATCCAATCGACCAGTGGGAGCGATTCGCCGAACAGAGTGCGGCGCGCGCGGCTGGAGACGAGGAGGCCCAGGAACTAGACGAGGACTACGTGCGGGCCCTGGAGTACGGCCTTCCTCCCACCGGTGGACTCGGACTGGGGATCGACCGGTTGGTCATGCTGCTCACCGACCGGCCGACCATCCGAGAGGTCATCCTGTATCCGATCATGAGGGACGATGACGCTGAGTGAGGAAGCGGCGAGAAGCCAGCGCACGGACCGTGCTCTGCACTGGTTCATAGCGCGCAGGTATCTATCGAGCCGGCGGGGCAGGGGATTCCTCTCGCTCATTACGCTGATCGCCATCGGTGGTGTATCGGTGGGAGTCATGGCCTTGATCGTGGTGATCGGGGTGATGTCGGGACTACAGACAGACCTGCGTGAGAAGATCCTTGGGGCCAACTCGCACGGCATGGTCCTCGAAATCGGGGAAGCCGTACGCATGGAGAGCTGGGAGTCGGTGCTGCGGCGGGTGACGGAGGATCAGGACGTGACCGGTGCCGCTCCGTTCATCTATACCGAGGTGGGGTTGAACGTGCCCGGCGGAAGCTACTCGGAGGGGGCGGTGCTCCGCGGCCTCGCCGGAGATTCCGTGTCCCTCTCCGTGACCGAAGTGGACGAGCATCTGACCTCCGGGACCATGCCGTTCGGGGAGACGGAGTCGGGTCGCCCCGGTATCGTTCTCGGCGCCACCCTGGCCAATCGGCTGAACCTGTATCCCGGGAAGACGGTGACCGTCGTTTCATTCCAGGGCGCCGAACTCACTCCGACGGGCATCCAGCCTCAACTTCGCCTGTACGAGGTGACGGGGATCTTCGAGACCGGGCTATACCAGTACGATACGAAGTTTGCCTACGTGGAGCTGGAGTCGGCACAGACCCTCCTGCGCATGGGGCGAGCGGTCACCGGAGTCGAGTTCAACGTCAGGGACCCGTGGAACAGCGGGGAGGTGGCCGCGCGGATCAGGGACTCCCTCGGTTTTCCGTACTCCGTGGACGACTGGCAAAGGCAGAACGCGAGTCTCTTCTCGGCTCTCAAGCTCGAGAAGTTCGCCATGGGGATCATCCTCCTGTTGATCGTCCTCGTGGCCTCTTTCAACATTGTCTCGACGTTGATCATGGTCGTCACGGACAAGGTCCGGGAGATCGGGATCATGCGAGCCATGGGACTGACGGCCTCTGATGTCACTCGCGTCTTCGTACTCCAGGGCGTCGTGATAGGACTCGTGGGGACCACGGTCGGCACGGGACTCGGGCTCACCCTGTCCTGGCTGCTGGACCGATATCAGTTCATCACGTTGCCCGGCGACGTCTACTTCATCGATCACCTTCCTGTCGACACGAACTTGATCGATGTCGGGTTGATCGTGCTTGCATCTCTGTCGATCGCGTTCATTGCCACGATCTATCCGGCACGGCGGGCTGCGGACTACACGCCGGTGGAGGCGATCCGTCATGAGTGAAGCCGCGATCGGCACCAGCGCTGCTCCCCTCGCCGTGCAGGCGTTCGAGGTCAGACGGGACTTCGATGGGGCTGACGGCAGTGTGATCCGGGTCCTCAGGGGGCTGGACCTGACGCTCGAGCGCGGAGAGACCATCGCCGTCGTCGGCCCCAGCGGCTCCGGGAAGTCGACCTTGCTGCACATCCTCGGAGGTCTCGATCTGCCCACGGCGGGTCGTATCGCGCTGGGGGGAAGGGACCTGGCCAACCTCGACGACCTGCAGCTCGCGAGGGTAAGGAATCGCTACGTGGGTTTCGTGTTCCAGTTTCACCATCTTCTGCGGGATTTCACGGCGCTCGAGAACGTGATGATGCCGCAGTTGATAGCCGGGACGTCCAGATCGGCCGCTCGAAGGCGAGCCATGGAACTCCTCGACCAGGTTGGGCTCGCCGGCCGGTCGGGGCACGTCCCGTCGAAGCTCTCCGGAGGGGAGCAACAGCGTGTCGCGACAGCACGTGCGCTGGCCAACGAGCCGCCGGTCCTGCTTGCCGATGAGCCATCTGGCAATCTCGACCTCGAGACCAGCGAGTTGCTTCACGACGTTTTGTTCAACCTCGTGCGCGATCACGGTACCGCCATGGTGGTCGTGACCCACAACACGAGCCTCGCCGGGCGCACGGATCGGATCTTGCGGCTCTCGTCGGGCGTTCTTGAACTGGACGAGGTCGATACGGACCTCCGAGACTGAGGACGGAGAGTTGAAATTGCTCTGCGATGACTGCGGCGAGAACAACGCACAGGTGCACCTGACGTCCATCGAGGCCGACGACATGCGCACCCTGAACCTGTGCGTCAGCTGCGCGGCGGCCCGCGGCCTTTCCTCCGAGGAAGCCGAGGAGACGGGTGCCGGCGGCAAACCTCCGCTCGTGGATTTCCTGGCCCAGATCGGATCCGGCGGACCGCAGGCACCGGTTCCCGCCGCCGCAGAGCCGTGCCCGTTCTGCGGTATCTCGGCGTCCGACTTCCGCAACGCCGGGAGGGTCGGCTGTTCGCAGTGCTACGTTCACTATGAAACGCAGTTGCGCAGCCTCCTGCGCCGAATTCACGGGTCCTCACAGCACGCCGGCAAGCTGTATCTGAGCGAGGCCTCGGACATCAGCGACCGTCTCGGCCAGATCTCGTCGATGCGACGCCGGTTGAAGCGGGCGATCGAGACCGAGGACTTCGAGACGGCCGCCGATCTTCGAGACCGAATCCACGAACTGGAGTTGCAGGAATGATCAGTTCGACCGAGCCGGTGGCCGAGCGGGGTCTCGATTGGATTCGGTGTGGAGATGAGGCCGAGATCGTGCTCTCCTCTCGCGTCCGTGTGGCCCGCAATCTACAGGGCATTCCGTTTCCGGGGCGTGCTGGAGCGGAGGAGCGAGCCGAAGTCGTGGAGAGAGTGCGGGCTGCGGCCGATCGGACGGATCTTCTGGATGGTGCGTGTATCTGGGAGGTCGATTCCCTCGATTCGGTGGATCGGGAGATCCTCGTCGAGCGGCACCTGATAAGCCGGGACCTGTTGATCGACCGTCGCGGTCCATCGAGCGCCGCGCTGGTGTTGGCAGATGGAAGCTCCTGCGGGGTCATGGTCAACGAGGAGGACCACCTCCGCTTGCAGGCCCTGGTAGGTGGCCTGGAACTCGACTCGGCCTGGCGCCAGGTGGACCGCCTGGATGAGGAAATCGGCGGTGTGCTCCCGATGGCCTATCATCACGAGTTCGGCTTCCTCACGGCCTGCCCGACCAACGTCGGGACCGGCCTGCGGGCCTCGGTGCTCATCCACATTCCGGGTCTCGTCCTCACCAAGGAGATCACCAAAGTCCTCGAGGGCATCTCGCAGGTAGGCCTGACGTACCGCGGGCTGTATGGCGAAGGCTCCGAGGTTGTCGGCAATTTCTTCCAGATCTCCAACCAGACCACGCTCGGCAAGACCGAGGAAGATCTCATCGATCACCTGGATAGGGTGACCCGGAAGGTCATCGAGTACGAGCGCAGCGCGAGGGCCATGCTCCTCACCGAGGCTCCCGCGGTGCTCGAGGACAAGGTGTGGCGTGCGTATGGCATCCTTCGCACCGCCCGCAGCATTGGCCTGGAAGAAATGATGAACCTCCTGTCAGGCGTCCGGCTGGGGGTGTCTCTGAAACTATTGAAATCACCACGGGTAGAGACGCTCAACGAAATCCTGGTGCGTGGCCAGGTCGCACATCTCGAGCGCGCCGCGGGCGGACGGTTGGGCGAGCACGAGGCGGATGTCTGTCGCGCGACGTTCGTACGGGATAAGCTTGCCACAGACGAGCGGGATGCTGAGCAGGCACCCGCAGATGGATCCAGCGATACGACGGCGGCCGATGGGTCGTCCTCGGGGGGTTGATGAACTACAACTTCACCGACCGTGTGAGAAAGGTGCTGGCCATGGCGCGCGAGGAAGCCGTGCGCCTGCAGCACGACTATGTAGGGACGGAGCACATTCTGCTCGGCCTGATCCGCGAGGGCGATGGGGTGGCTGCAGAGGTGTTGCGCAGTCTCGCGGCTGACCTGGACGAGCTGCTCAGGCTCGTCGAGGAGAACGTCCGTCCCGGAAAGGCCTCCGCGTCGATCGGGGAGCTCCCGTACACGACTCGGGCCAAGAAGGTGCTCGAGTACGCCATGGCCGAGGCTCGGGAACTGAATCACAGCTACGTCGGAACCGAGCACCTTCTGCTCGGCCTCCTTCGAGAAGAAAAGGGACTCGCTGCGAAGGTCCTCGGGGAGCTTGGAATCGGACTCGAGGAAGCGCGGGCCGAGATGCTCAAGCTTCTCGGAAGCGAGGGGGGTGAAGTGGAGCCGGGCAGCGTTCCGGCGCCTGCGACTCCGCGTGGGGAGTCGAAGTCCAAGACACCTGCGCTGGATCACTTCTGCCGGGATCTCACGGAACTGGCTCACGACGGGTCGCTGGATCCGACGATCGGCCGGCAGGAGGAGATCGAGCGGGTCATGGAAGTCCTGTCCCGCCGCAAGAAGAACAACCCGGTCCTCATCGGAGAGCCGGGGGTGGGCAAGACTGCGATCGTCGAGGGCCTGGCCCAGAAGATCGATCGTGGTGACGTACCCGACAGCCTCAAGGAGCATCGCGTTCTCGCTCTCGACATGGCGGCGGTCATCGCGGGCACTAAGTATCGCGGCCAATTCGAGGAGCGGCTCAAGGCCATCGTGAATGAGATCTCCCAGAACGAAGGGATCATCCTGTTCATCGACGAGCTGCACACGTTGGTCGGAGCTGGCGCCGCAGAGGGGGCCATCGACGCCTCGAACATGCTCAAGCCGGCCCTGGCACGGGGCGAGCTGCAGTGCGTGGGGGCGTCTACTCTGAACGAATACCGGAAACACATCGAGAAGGACGGCGCTCTGGAGCGACGGTTTCAGACGGTCATCGTGGAAGCGCCCACGGTCGAAGAGACCCTGGAGATCCTCAAGGGTCTGCGGAAGCACTACGAGGACCACCACAACGTCTCTGTGCCCGACACGTCCCTCGAGGCGGCGGCAAAGCTCTCCGACCGTTACATCACCGACCGGTTTCTCCCCGACAAGGCGATCGACGTGATCGACGAGGCAGGGGCGCGCTCTAGGCTGGGGGCTCAGGTCCCGCCACCCGAAGTTCAGAAGCTGCAGGCCGAGATGGATGAGCTCTCGGGACGCAAGGATGAGGCGATCCGGGACCAGGACTTCGAACGAGCCGCAATGCTGCGCGATCGAGAGAAGGAGCTCCAGTCGGAAATCCGGCGCACCAAGGACGAGTGGCAGAAGCAGCAGCGGGAGGTGCGCCCGGTCGTATCTGAGGAAGAGATCGCTTTCATCGTATCTCGCTGGACGGGGATCCCGGTTAGCCGGCTCCGCGAGGAGGAGACGCAGCGGCTCCTGAGGATGGAAGAGGAGCTGCACGACAGCGTCGTTGGCCAGCACGAGGCGATCCAAGCGATCAGCAGGGCCATCCGGCGGACGCGTGCCGGTCTGAAGGATCCTGACCGCCCGATCGGCTCGTTCGTGTTCTGCGGCCCCACTGGCGTGGGCAAGACGGAGCTTGCGCGTCAGCTCGCACGCTTCCTGTTCGCCGATGATCAGGCCCTGATCCGGGTGGACATGTCCGAGTACATGGAGAAATTCTCGGTGAGTCGCCTGATCGGAGCTCCGCCGGGATACGTGGGCTACGAGGATAGCGGTGCGCTCACGAAGGCCGTGCGCAGGCGGCCCTACTCCGTGGTGCTGCTCGACGAGATCGAGAAGGCACACCCCGATGTGTTCAACATCCTGTTGCAGGTCTTCGATGAAGGACGCCTTACGGACAACTACGGCCGAGTGATCGACTTCAAGAATACGGTTCTCATCATGACGTCGAACGTCGGGGCCAGGGAGATCGCCGCGACGTCGAACCTCGGGTTCGAGACGGGTGAATCGGAGGTTCAGTACGACCGTATGGCGGAAAAGGTCAGGGATGAAGTGGACAGGACCTTCACCCCGGAGTTTCTCAACCGGCTGGACGAAGTGATCGTCTTCCACCCGCTCACGAAGGACCAGATCGGTCAGATCGTTCACATCATGTTGAGGGACGTCCAACGGCGCCTCGAGGACGAGGAGCTGACCTTGAACCTGTCGGACGCGGCCATAGGCTTTCTCGTAGACCGCGGATATGACGCCAAGTTCGGTGCGCGGCCTTTGAAGAGGACGATTCAGAGGCACATCGAGGACGCGCTTTCAGAGAAAATCTTGATGGCCGAGTTCGCGCCGGGAGACGAGATCGTCGTGGAGGTGGCGAAGGACTCCGAATCCCTGGTCTTCCGGGCGGCATCGCATACATCAGCCACGTGAAACATAGCCGAATCGCAGTCGGGCTAGTGGCCCTCGCCGCAATTTCGACGGCGAGGGTCGCTCCGTTGTTGGGGCAGGAAGAGCCCCTTAACGTCACCGTCGACAGCATCGTGGTGTCGGGAAACTCCCGCTATTCGGCGGAGGGGATTCAGCGCCTCGCGCAGATCCGCGTGGGGGAGGTCGTGAACGGCCCCGGCATCCAGGAGTCCATCCAACGCCTGTTTTCCACCGGCGAGTTCTCGGATGTGCAGGTCCAGGTCACCCCGTACACTCCGGCAATCTTCTATATCAACGTGGTCGAGCGGCCGATCGTCGGCACGTATCGGTTCGAAGGGCTCGAACACGCCAGTGACGGTACGGTGGTAGACACGGTGGGACTCGTTGGCGGAGGGGCGCTCGATCCCGCCAAGGTGGTTCGGGCCCGGGCGATGATCCTCAAGATGTTGGGCCAGGAGGGGTTTCCACAGGCCACGGTGGACACAGCCCTCGCTCCCGATCCGAGTGGGCTGGACCAGTACGAGCTGACGTTCCGGGTTGACGAGGGCCCTCGCCTTGCCCTGGCCAGGGTCGAGATCGTCGGGAACGAGGCGCTTACGGACTCCGAGATTCGCGGCTCGATGACCACGAGCGAGGAGGGCTTTCTCTGGTTCAAGCCGGGAGAACTGCACCGCGAGGAGTATCGGACGGACCTCACAGAGCGAATCCCCGCGCTCTACGGCGAGCACGGCTACATAGATCTCGAGGTCCTCGGCGACACGATCGTGGTGGACGACGCCACGGGTAAGGGACGGGTCGAGATCCGGGTTCGCGAGGGATCTCAGTACCTGGTGCGGTCGTTCGAGATCGAAGGCAACCGGCGGTTCCCGGCTTCGCAATTGGGAGAGTACTACCCGCCCGTGCGGGATGGAGAGCTGTCCCCGGAGCGGCTGGAGGCGGGAGACCTTCCGCCTTTCGATGAGACGGCGTTCGGGCAGGCCACGATGGACATCGCCGATTTGTACCGAGACGCAGGCTACCTGCAGGTTCAGGTCCGGCCCGAGGTGATCAGGAACCTGCCCGAGACTCCCGGCGCCAACCCGACCGTCGATGTGGTCCTGCAAATCGTAGAGATGAATCCGGCTTACATCCGCACCGTCTCGATTGTCGGCAACGACTACACGCACGACCGGGTCATACGCAAGATCCTCCTCACTCTCCCGGGCGACATCTACTCCCAGCAGCGCTTGATCCAGAGCGTTCGCAACATCCAGTCGCTCGGCTTCTTCGAGACGCTGCCACCCGACGAGGCCATCCAGATCAACCCGCGGGATGATGGGGACATCGATATCGTCTATCGTGTCCAGGAGAAGCAGACGGGCAACGTCAACTTCGGAATGTCCGCCGCCGCTGCCACGGGCCTCGCCGGGTTCATAGGCTATGACCAGCCCAACCTGTTCGGCCAGGCCAAGATCGGGCATTTTCGCTGGTTGTTTGGTGCGCGCACTCAGGACATCGAGCTCAGCTACACGGATCCGGAGATATTCGGGACCACCAACAGTGCCACGATAGGTGTACAGAGCTCGCGCGATCGCTTTCAGACATTCGATCTCGGCACCCGGCGCAAGACCGGTGGATTCCTGGAGTTCGGCATTCCCGTGGCTCGACGGCAGGTCCGCTCCGTACGGCTGTACGTGGGCTATTCACTGTTTGCTGAGGATGTGAGCGATCTCGACGCGTTCGGGCTCGGACCGGAGTCCTCGGGGTTGATCACCAACGGGACGCGCAGCACCGTATCCTTGCGACTGGTGCGGGATACCCGCGAGGGCGGACTCTTCCCGACGGGAGGGAACCGGAATCAGGTCTCTTACCGGAAGACGGGAGGTTGGCTGGGCGGAGACGGTGACTACAACAAGTGGGATCTCGACAGCGACTGGTTTTCACGAATCGCTTCGATTGGCGGAGGACCGGGAAAGGTCCCGATCGAGCTCGTTGCGGGCCTGAACTTCAAGGCAGGGCTGGTATTCGGACAGAACCCGTTCTATGTGGAGCGCTATTTCGTCGGTGGCACTCAGGTAGGACAGCGCGTCCGCGGGTACGAGGAGGCGACGATTACGCCTCAGGGGCACGTGCCGAGGAACGCCCCGGTGAACAGTCTGGCCCGCGTCGGCGAGGCGTACTTCACGACCTCGGCCACGCTCGGACTCAAGCTGACGGACAATATCTTCGCCAGCGCGTTCGTGGACGCGGGAAACCTGTGGTCCACGTCCTCGGAGTTCAATCCGACGGATCTCCTGGTCGGCGCCGGAGTAGGGTTGAGCCTGGTGACACCGTTTGGCCCCGTCGGGCTTGACTACGCCTACGGGTTCGATCGGCGAGACGTGGTGGGACGGCCGAACCCGGGCTGGCAGCTCCATTTCAGGTTCGGGCAGTTGTTCTGACGCACAACATGATCGACGAAGACAATCAAGCTAATCGGAAGGAGACGGACGATATGGCTCAGACACGTTGGTTTGCCCTCGGGGCGATTGCGCTGGCGCTGGTAGCCCATGATGCTGTGGCTCAGGGAACGCCAGCTGCGGGGACGCCCGTCGTCTACGTGCGCGGGCAGATGATCCTGCAGGCTGCGCCCGGCGCCGCGGAAGCGGCGCGCACCTTCGAGCGCGAGTTGGCGGACATGCGCACGCAACTCCAGGAGCAAGCCGCGGTGGTCGACTCGATGCTGCAGGATTATCAGCGTCAGGAAGTACTCCTGAGCCCGCAGGCGAAAGACCAGAAGCAGCAGGAGATCGTCAACCTCCGGAACCAGCTGCAGCAGCGGCAGGGAGAGATGGACACGCAGGCGCAGCAGCGGCAACAGGAGCTCCTGGGGCCCATCCTCGAGGAAGTGAGCAGCGTCATCGAGTCCGTGCGCTCAGAGAACCGTTACTCGATCGTACTCGACGCTTCCAAGGAAGGTCTGGTGGCCGCGGACACCACACTGGACATTACGGATACGATTCTCTCGAGACTCGGTGTGACGGCGCCTCCTCCCGAGCCGGCAGGCGGAGCAGACCCGCAACAGTAGGCTGTTGACGGGAGGAGCTGGGAGAGCAGGCCAACCCGGCGACTCCTTCCACGGGCCTTTGGCGGCCGTCCCCCCGGTGGGGCGGCCGGCCTGGGAATGGCAAATGACCGCATATACAGTGCAGCAGCTCGCGGACCTGGTCGCCGGAACCGTAGAAGGCGACCCGTCCCGGCGCGTCGAGGGCGTCGCCTCGGTAGACCGGGCGGGCCCGACGGACTTGACGTTCGTGATGAACAAGCGCTATGCACGCCGTCTGAGGGAGGGGGCCGCGGGGGCCTGTCTGGTGACCCCCGACCTCGACCTGGATGCGAACGGGACGGTGTGCATCAGAGTCGAGAACCCGGAGCTGGCGTTCACTCGGCTTCTCGATGTGTTCCATCCGGAGCGTCGACCCGATCCCGGAATCCACCCCACGGCGATCATCGGGCGCGGTACGCGCATCGGGAGTGGTGCGTCCGTGGGTCCGTACGTCACTATCGGCGATAATTCTGTGATCGGGGGCGGAAGTCGGATAGGTCCGCACACCCACATCGATGACGACGTGGTGATCGGACAGGATTGTCGCGTCGGGCCTGGTTGCACCATCCTGCACGATACCAGAGTCGGAGATCGGGTGCGCTTGTACACGGGCGTGCGACTGGGAGTAGACGGGTTCGGCTATACGCCGGGTGCCAGCGGGCTCACCCGCATTCCGCAGGTCGGCCGCTGCCTGATCGATGATGATGTCGAGATCGGCGCCAACAGCACCGTGGACCGGGGGGCCCTCGGCGACACGGTCATCGGGCGGGGAACCAAGATCGACAACCTGGTGCACGTGGCGCACAATGTGACCATAGGCGAAGACTGCGTAGTGGTCGCGCAGGTAGGCATCGCGGGCAGCGTGGAAGTCGGGACCGGCTCGCAGCTCGGGGGGCAGGCAGGTATCGCGGGCCACCTCACGATTGGCCGGGGCGCGAGGATCGGCGCGCAGGCGGGTGTAATTGGAGACGTGCCTGCGGGTGGCGTCTATTCAGGCTATCCGGCCCGTCCTCACCGGGAAGCGCTTCGGGCGAGTGCGGGCTCGCTTCGCCTGCACGAGGTTCTCCGCCGCCTCACGGAGCTCGAGCGGCGCCTCGAAGGGGAGGGCGAATGAACGAGTCCGGTGGGCGGGCGCAGCGAACCCTCGGCGCAGAGGTGAGCCTCGAGGGAACGGGGCTGCACACGGGCAGTCCCGTGCGGGCTACCCTGAAGCCCGCAGGTCCTGGAACGGGCGTGGTCTTTCGCCGAATCGATCTTGAGGACCGTCCTCTCCTCGACGCGACAGTCGACAGTGTCGCAGGTACGTCGTGGGAAACGGTGCTGGGGCAGGGAGAGGCGCGGGTGGGAACCATCGAGCACCTTCTCGCGCCTCTGACCGTCTTCGGAATCGACAACCTCGAGATCCTGCTCGAAGGTCCCGAGCCGCCCGCCCTCGATGGCAGCGGTCGGGACTGGTGCGCGTTGATTCGGGAGGCGGGGGTCAGGGAGCAGGAGGGCTCCCATGCGACGACGGTCACGGTCCAGGAACCTTTCATGGTTCGGGAGGGCGACTCGACGTATACGGTCGCACCGCATGACGGCTATCGGGTCACCGCCGTGATAGACTTCGAACACCCCGCTATCGGCAGACAGTCGGTGACGGTCGAGATCGAGCCCGAGAGCTTCTGCGGCGAGATCGCTCCGGCGCGAACATTCGGCCTCGAGAGCTGGAGGGAGATGCTCCACGCGAGGGGCCTGGCACTCGGGGCTACGTTCGAGAATACGATCGTCGCGACGGAGGACGGTCTCGCGGAAGGCACTGAGCTCAGATTCCCCGATGAGTTCGTGCGGCACAAGATTCTGGATCTCGTGGGAGATCTGGCGCTGGTCGGAGCTTCGATCCGTGGACACATCATCGCGGACAGGCCGAGCCACCGCGGGAACGTGGCCGTGGCTCGTCGCCTGCGGAACATGCTTGCCCGCAGCCAGGACGGTGGCCCGATCCTCGACATCAATCGAATCCTGGAATACATACCGCACCGGTATCCATTCCTTCTTATCGACCGTGTCCTGGAGTTCGAAGGCGGAAAGCGGATTCTGGGGTTGAAGAACGTCACGATCAATGAACCGTTCTTCCAGGGCCACTTCCCGGAGCATCCGATCATGCCGGGCGTCCTGATCGTCGAGGCTATGGCGCAGGCCGGGGGACTACTTCTGATGAACGAATTCGACGACCCGCAGTCGAAGGTCGTCTACTTCATGTCCCTCGATGACGTCAAGTTCCGTCGCCCCGTAACGCCGGGCGACCAGCTTCTGTTCGAGCTCCGGATGCTTCAACTCAGAGGACGCACCTGTCGAATGCAGGGCGAGACCCGCGTCGGAGGCGACGTGGTTGCCGAAGCCACCATGATGGCGAGAGTTATGGACAAATGACCCACCAGCAGACCGCCGACCTCCAATCGATTCACGTAACGGCCATTGTACATCCCGAAGCTCAGATTCCGGAGTCCACATCGGTGGGCCCGTATTCGATCATCGGCCCTGGGGTCACGATCGGGGAACGAGTGACCATTGGCTCGCACGTGCTCATCGAGCGGGACACTTCGGTGGGTGACGACACCCAGATCTTCAAGGGAGCCGTTCTCGGCACCGATCCGCAGGATCTGAAATACGCCGGCGAGGCGACCACACTCGCCGTGGGAGACCGGACGACGATTCGGGAGTACGCCACGCTGAATCGCGGCACGAGTGACTCGGGAACGACGGTGGTCGGAGACGATTGCCTCATCATGGCATACGCCCATGTCTCGCACGATTCACGAGTGGGCAACCACGTGATACTGGCGAATTCCGTGAATATGGGCGGGCACGTGATCATCGAGGATTGGGCGATAGTCGGCGGAGTGACTGCCGTCCATCAATTCGTGCGCATCGGGTGTCACTCGTTTGTCGGAGGCGGCTCGAGGCTGCCCCAGGACGTAGCTCCGTACGTGATGGTCGCTGGCAGTCCGTGTGCTGCCTACGGCCTGAATGTCGTCGGCCTCAGGCGGAGGGGATTCCAGAGGGCGGCGATCCGACAAATCAGGGAAGCCTACCGCCTCGTGTTTCAATCGTCCCTGAACGTTTCCCAGGCCCTCGATCAACTCGAGGCGCGGGATGACCTCCTCCCCGAGGTCGAACATATGATCTCGTTCATCCGCTCGAGCGAGCGCGGCATCACGACATGAACCCCCTGCGGGTCGGAGTGCTCGGGGTGGGCCGTCTCGGGTCGGCGCACGCACGGATCGTTGGCGAAATCCCGGACTGCGAGCTCGTTGGCGTGTCGGACATCGACGCCGAGCAGGCCCGGAACGTCGCGAGTCGGCTGTCCGTGGAGGTGCTCGATGCATCTGATCTGGCCAACCGGTGTGATGCGGTGGTCGTCGCCGTCACCACGTCCGCCCACCATTCGGTCGCTCGCATGGCGCTCGAAGCCGGCTGCCATGTTCTGGTTGAGAAGCCGCTCACTCCGACTCTGGCTGAAGCAGACGACCTGGTCCAAACAGCGGACCGACTGGGCCTATTCCTGGCCGTCGGTCATGTCGAACGTTTCAACTCGGCCATCCGCGAGCTTCGCCCGCACTTGCGAGACCCCCGGTACATAGCATCGCAGCGCCTCGCTGTATTCCAGCCTCGCGGAACTGACGTTCCGGTGATGCTGGATCTGATGATCCACGATATCGACCTGGTCCTCGGTCTTGTCGACAGTCCGGTCGAGTCCGTTGATGCGGTGGGTATTCCCGTACTGACCGACTCGGTTGACATGGCGAGCGCCCGGATTCGATTCGCCAACGGCGCGTGCGCCGACATCAGCGCGAGCCGGGTCTCCACCGAACGCACCCGGGCCCTGAGGCTGTTCCAGCCGTCTGGCTACTTCAGCCTCGACCTGGCGAGCGGGGAAGGCGAGTATCTTCGACGGCGTGACGGGATAGAGTTGGAGGATCTCGCCCGAAGGCGTGACTTCGGGCAAGTGTCTCTGGCGGACATCGTGGAGCGCGTGCCCATTCGTGGAGATGGCGCCGAACCGCTTCGCCTGGAGCTGGAAGCGTTCCTCAGCGCGGTGCGCGGGACGGGAGGCGCGAGCGTATCGGCGGCCGAAGGACGAGCAGCTCTGGAGATAGCCCTGCGAATCGAGAACGAGATCGAGGGATCGGCCTATGTCTCTGCACAAGATCCGCGAGGAACGTAAGAAGCTGGGATCCGGGGCCAAGCGTGGTCCGCGGACCGTGACCCTCGTGATCCTCCTGATCCTGGTGATTCTGCTTATGGGCTACCTGAATCGGTTTGTCTAGCCGAGCGGTCTTTCTGGCGGCGGGCGAACAGTCGGGTGACCTGCACGGCGCGGAACTCGCCCGGGAGCTGAAGCTGCGCATGCCGGACGTGCGCCTGTACGGCCTGGGCGGGAGCTTGATGGCCGCGGAGGGCGTCGAGCTGCTGGCCGATCTGGATCGGCTGGCGGTCCTGGGCTTCTCAGAGGTCGTGCGCCACCTGCCCGACCTCGCGAGACTGCGGAGGGAGGTCCGGCGCTTCCTGATCGAGAACGCCATCGATCTCCTCGTGCCGATCGACTACCCAGGGTTCAACCTGCCCCTGGCGAGGTTCGCTCGCCGCAATGGAATCCGCGTTCTCTACTACATTGCCCCGCAGGTCTGGGCATGGCACGAATCCCGGGCTCGAAAGCTGGGTGAAGACGCAGACCTCGTATGTGTCGTCCTTCCCTTCGAAGCCGAGCGACTCGACCGCTGGGGGGTGCGCACCCGCTTCGTGGGTCACCCTCTCCTGGATCGTGCTACTTCCTCGGCACCGACGGTGGAGGATCCAAAGCATCCCCGGCTGGGGATCTTCCCCGGCTCCCGAGTGCAGGAGGTGAGGCGCCTGCTTCCCACATTCCTCGAGGCCGGGCACATGCTTTGCGACCGTTTGCCTGACCTCGAGATCCAGGTGGCGCAGGCACGGGACCTTCCTGCCGACACGTACCAAGGTCTGGGCGATGCGCGACTGGTAGATCCAGCGACGGCGCTGCGCACGGCGGACGCGGCGATCACGAAATCCGGCACCATCACTCTGCAACTGGCGTTGGCCGGGGTCCCCATGGTGGTGGCGTACAGGGTGAGTCCGATCACCTATACGATCGCGCGCCGCCTGGTCAGAGTCGACCACATATCGCTTGTCAATCTGGTCGCCGGACGGCGGGTCGTTCCCGAGTTCATCCAGGGCGAAGCGACCCCGACCGCTATCGCCGCACGCGTGGCGAGCCTGCTCGACCCGGAGGCGCGCGAGCGATGCGAGCAGGTGGAGGGTCTGGGGGAGGTGCGAGATCGTCTCGGGGCTCCCGGCGCAGCCGGGAGGGTCGCGGATGAGTGCGTTCTCCTGCTGTCGGGACGGAGCTGACCGTGAAGCCCGACCCCGCTCTGCTGGCCGCCACACACCTGGGGCCCCACTTCCTGACCGCCCTCGGGCGCTCCTGGCGGTTCCGCCAGGTCGACGCGAAGGGTGACCGCGTCGATACCCGCCACCGGGCCGGGGCTGCGATCTACGCCCTGTGGCATTCCCAGCAGCTGCCTCTCACGCTCAGGCACCGAAATGAGAACGTCGCGGTCATCGTCAGCCAGCACCGGGACGGAGAGATCATCTCCCGCATGGTCCGGGGTATCGGCTACCGCACGATCCGCGGTTCGAGTACGCGCGGCGGATCTGCCGCTCTTCACGAATTCGTGCGAGCAGCCTCGGAAGGACACCCTCTGGCGATTACCACGGACGGCCCCCAGGGGCCGGCCCGGCAATGCAAACCGGGAGCGATCCTGGCCGCGTCTCGGACCGGCCTGCCGATCGTGCCGGCGGCGGCGGCTCCGGTCCGAGCGTGGACGTTCGACAGCTGGGACCGGTTCTGCCTGCCGAGGCCCGGGTCGATCGTCTATCTGACGTACGGGGACCCGATCGCCGTCCCCTCGGACCTGACTGACGAGTCAGTCGCCGAATGGCGGATCAGGGTCGCCCTGTCTCAACAGGAAGCCACGGAAGTGGTCGAGAAGGCCGCGGCGCGGGCGAGGAACGAGTAACTTGAATCCCGTCGCTGCGCTGGCTCGAAGCGTCGAGGCGCACGTACGACAGGCGTGGGCCGAGCGGCCGGGCGGAGCCCTGCGACTCGCCGCTGCCGGCTTCGCCACCGCAGCGGGAGTACGCAACCTCCTGTACGATTCGGGAGTCCTGGCCAGTCGCCAGGCGCCGGTGCCGATCGTCTCGGTGGGGGGACTCACGGTCGGCGGATCGGGGAAGACCCCGATCACGGCGGACATCGCTGCGCGGCTGAGCGCAGCGGGAATTCCGACGGCCGTCGTGACCCACGGCTTCGTGGACGAGATGGACGTGCATCGAAAGCTCTCTCCCGAGTGCCGGGTGTACGGAGGTTCGGATCGTCTGCAGTTGGCGACGATGGCAGCGGAGGAAGGGGCTCGGCTCGTCATCCTCGATTCCGGCTTCCAGCACCGACGCCTGCACCGGGACCTGGACATCCTGGCAGTCGACGAGCGGACCCTCGGTCTCCGGCTGGCTCATCTCCCCGCGGGACCGTACCGGGAGGGCCTGGAGTCGTTGGCACGAGCCGACGTGGTCGTGAGGGTTAGACGTGACCTTCCGGAATCGGACGGGCCACGCGAGGCGATGTCGTCGGGGCCGGCCGCCGGTCGATCTCTGGCGGACCGTCTGGCTGAGCTACCCGGATCGCCGCCTTTCGTGGCGGCCCGCATTCGACCGGGCTCCGTGGTGGCCGCGAACGAGGCCGCTCGAGGCGTGCCTGACCCTACCCCGGCCCTCGCCGTGGCGGGCATCATGTGGCCCGAGGTATTCTTTGCGCAGGCGAAGATGGCCACCGCGAGCGTGCGCGAGTCCGTAGCCCTTGCCGATCATGCTCGCTTCGGAGATGCCCTGGCCGACTTCCTGCGAAAGCGAGCCGGCGAGTCGGGAATCATCTGCACGCTCAAGGATGCGATGAAACTGGTGCGAGCAGTCGGCGACGACGTGCCCGTCTGGTACCTCTCTGAAGAGGTCGAGTGGGAGCGAGCGGACGCGACGCCGATCCCCGTCCGGGCGGCTCTGGCTCTCGTCTCCACGCAGGCTCACGACCCTGACCGCGAAGGCAAATCATGAGCGCGCCCCAGAGAATGCGTACCGAGATTCTCGTCGTGGGATCGGGAATCGCGGGCCTCACGTTCGCGCTCAAGGCATCGCGCTACGCAGACGTCCTGGTCGTTACAAAGAAGGAGCGACTCGAGTCGAACACGAACTACGCGCAGGGAGGCGTGGCTGCCGTGTTTGCGCCCGACGACTCGCCCGAGCTGCATGTGGTCGACACGCTGGTCGCGGGAGCCGGGCTGTGTCATCGTCGCGCGGTGGAAGAGCTGGCGCGTGAGGGCCCCGAGCGAGTTCGGGAGCTCATCGACTGGGGCGTTCAGTTCAGCAGGGAAGACGGGCGCGTGGCCCTCGGCCGCGAGGCGGGACACAGCGTGAGGCGGATTCTCCATGCCGCGGACCTGACCGGCCAGGAGATAGAACGTGCACTTCTGGCGGCCGTAGCGGCGGAGCCGAGGATTACTCTGCTGGAGGATCACTTCGTCTGGTCGCTGGCCACCGCTACAGACCCGACCGGGACCCGCGTTCGGTGCGCTGGCGCACTCGTCCTCGATGTGCACGAGGCCTGCTGGAAGACGATCGACGCCAGGGCGGTGATGCTGGCGGCTGGAGGGACAGGATACCTGTATCGCCATACCACGAACCCGGACATCGCGACAGGAGACGGTATCGCCCTGGGGTACGCGGCCGGCGCCGCCGTCGCGAACCTCGAGTTCGTCCAGTTCCACCCCACGGCCATGTACCCGGCCGAGGCGCGAGCCCAGCTCGTATCCGAAGCAGTTCGCGGCGAGGGCGCCGTGCTCCGGACGCGGGTGGGCAGAGAGTTCATGCCGGACTATCACCCGGCGGGCTCACTCGCCCCCCGTGACGTCGTGGCGCGGGCGTGCGACGCCGAAATGAAGAAGTCGGGTGACTCGTTCGTATTGCTCGATCTCACCTCTATCGCCCCCGACGTAGTCGAGCGGCGCTTTCCGAATATCGTTCGGGAGTGTTCTGAACGGGGAATCGACCTGCCGGGTGATCCCATTCCGGTCGTCCCGGCCGCACACTACCAGTGTGGAGGCCTGCTGGCAGACTGGGACGGGCGCACGTCACTCACCGGTCTGTACGCCGCCGGCGAGATCGCGTGCACGGGAGTACATGGGGCCAATAGACTTGCCTCGAACTCTCTGCTCGAAGCGGTGGTTTACGCGCACAGGGCTTCCGTCCGACTGGCCTCCGATCTTCGGACGCTCCCCGAGATTCCGGGGGCAGATTGGCGGCTTCCGAATCTCCGCACCGCCGGAGAGGACGCGGGCGACGTGGAACGACGGATCCGCGATCTCATGTGGGAAAACGTCGGTATCGTACGATCCGACGATCGACTGGAGGCCGCCAGGGCAGAGATCGACCTTCTCTCCAGTCGATTCCTCGGCCGCGACGGCACGGGGCCGGGGGCCATGCATACGCGCCAGGTCGAGTTCATGCGCGACGTATCCGCGCTGGTCGTGCGGTGCGCCCAGCGGCGCCGCGAGAGTCGCGGCCTGCACTTCACCGAGAGTCATCCGCGGCGAGACAACGAGCACTTCCTGAGAGACACGGTGCTGGCCCGATGAGCCGTGCAAGCGCTCGATGAGATTGCTCGTGCTTGCCATAGGGACGCCCCGGGATCCTCACATGGCCTCGCTGATCCGGGACTACGAATCCCGGGCCGGCCGGTATTTCCGTTTCGAAGCGTTCGAAGTGACGGCGGCGGCCGGAGGTGACTGCTCGGCCGCGCAGGTGCGGGCGCGAGAAGCGGAGAGCCTTCGAAAACGGCTACCCGCCGGGCTCAAGACCTGGGCCCTCACGCGAGATGGAACGGAAGCCAGTTCCCAGGATCTGGCCGACATGCTCGCCAACATGGCGACCTACAGTCACCCGGGCGTCGCGTTCTTGATTGGAGGGGCGTTCGGACTGGACCCAGTGCTGGTTCGCGAGTGCTCTCGGCGAATCTCGCTCTCTCGCATGACCTTGCCTCACGACATGGCGCGGCTCGTACTTACCGAGCAGATCTATCGTGCCGGCACGATCGCGCGCGGGCAGCCGTATCACAAAGGAGGATGACGGTGTCCGGCTCCCCCCCGGCACGTGAGTGGTTTCGGGACTGGTTCGGCGAGGAATACCTGGCCCTGTACCCGCATCGGGACGAGAAGGAGGCGCGGGATGCGGTGAACCTGTTCCACCGGATCTACTCCGGGGCACCCGGGTCGCGGCTCCTGGACCTGGCCTGCGGGGGCGGCCGACATCTGCGTGCACTGCGGACAACCGGATTCGACGCGATGGGGCTCGATCTATCGAGCACCCTGTTGCGATCCGCTCGTTCGGCCGCTCCCGGGGAACTGCTGGTGCGCGGAGACATGCGCCGGCTCCCGTTCGCCCGGGGCTCCTTCGGCGGACTGACCAGCTTCTTCACTTCGTTCGGGTATTTTGCGGATGCGTCGGACGACCAGGACGTGCTTCGCGAGATTTCTCGTGTGTTGAGCCCGGGCGGCTTGTTCATGCTCGATTTCCTCAATGCTGCGCGGGTGAGGGCCGAGCTTGTGGCGGAGGACTCTCGCGAGGTAAACGGGAATCGTATCGTTCAGTTACGGAGGATCTCCGAAGCCGTGGTCGTGAAGCGAATACGTGTCGAACCGATCTCCGGGGGGGCGTCGCGGGAATTCGAGGAGCGGGTCCGTCTCTACTCACCCCAGGAACTCGCGGCACTGCTCGCCGAAGTCGGCCTCGTCACCGAGCATCGGTTTGGAGACTACGAGGGCGCGAAGTTCGTCCCCGAGTCTCCCCGCCTGATTCTGGCCGGTCGTCTGCACACGCCCGAGGAGTCGATCTCGTGACCCGATTGCACCTCGAACCGGAGGGCATCGCCTCCCCCGGGGGCCTTGTTTCGGATCTACTGGAGGGCGAGCCGGGCGCTCTGGGCTTGTTTCCCGCAGCCGTCTTCCAGCAGCCCGCGGCGCTGCGGGCCCCAGTGAGAGCACCTGGATCCCCCCTGAGCTCCGCGGCGTTCCATTGTCCGTCACCGGAGGCGAGTGAACGACTGGAGCGAGTGCTCGCGGGCGGTGGCCTGGTCGTCACCACGGGGCAGCAGCCGCAGCTGTTCGGTGGACCGCTGTACGTGCTCTACAAGGCGCTGACCGCCGTACGGGCCGCCATGGATGTCGAACGCCGGCTTGGCAGTCCGTGCCTGGCCGTGTTCTGGGTCGCCGCGGACGACCATGATTGGGAAGAGGTGGCCTCCGTTGGATACCTGGACCGGGAAGAGCAATGGCGTCGGCTCGCCATCGTAGCATCGCCTGACCGAGCCGGGCGCCCGGTCGGTCCTTCACCGCTTCCGCCCGAGATCTTCGATCGGATCCGGGAGTTCATCGGGGCCATTGAAGTCCACGAAGCGGGGCAGAGGTGGCTGGACCTCCTGAGAGAGCAGTATGTCCCCGGCCGCTCGTTCACCGATGCCTTTGTCGGCACGGTGGCGCCGTGGATGGGTAGACTGCCGATTGCCTTTCTCGACTCGGCTCACCCGGAGGTGAGACGCGCCGCGTCACCCTTCGTTCAGAGAGTCATCGAGGAGCGGGGCACTGTGGACGACGCACTCGTGAGAGGGACCGCTGTGGTCACTGAGGCCGGCTATCCAGTGCAACTCACGCATCTCGGCGGGGCGGTCCCGCTGTTTCGCGAAGGGAGCGCAGGGAGGTACCGCCTGCGAGGGAGGTCAGGCCCCGTTCAGATCGACGGCGAGAGGTCGAGGTCGGTGTCCGACCTGTTGGCTGAGGCGGCGTCCGAGCCCGAACGGTTCAGCCCGTCCGCCGCCCTCCGTCCGGCCCTGGAGTCCTGGCTCCTCCCTGTGCAGGCCACGGTCCTTGGGCCCGGGGAGATCGCCTACTGGGCTCAGCTCGGTCCTGCGTTCGAGACATTGGAGGTGCCCATGCCCGCTATCCTGCCACGCGACTCGTGGCGGGTGGTGGAGCCACGCGTCGCCCGACTCCTCGCGAAGACCGGAGTCACCGCAGACGACCTGCGCGATGGAGGTTCTGCAGCCGCAGCTGACCTGGTGCAGCGGAGCCGGCCGGGCTCGGTAGAGGAATCCCTTCAGCGCCTCGAGGACCAGGTGGACGGTAGGTTCGCCGCCCTGGACGAGACGGCCGCGAGGGACCTGCCCGGCCTGCGGCCTGCCGTCGGCAAGAGTCGGAGCCAGGTACTCTCCAGTCTTCAGTCCCTGCGCAAGTTACTGGACCGCATGACCCGAGAGCGTGAGCAGACGAGCCTCGGTCAGCTGCGACGCGCGGCGGCTAACCTGTATCCGAACGGGAGACCGCAGGAACGGTCCCTGGCCACCTATGTATACCTGGCACGGCACGGAGTCGGCATTCTGGAGGCCGCTCTCGCGGCGGCGTCTCTTCCGCCACCGCGAGAGGAGGGATCGTCCGGTGACGGCGTTGCTGGCGGTACTGCCGCGGAGTAGGTTAGCCAGCGTTCGGTGGCCGCGCTCTGTGGCGCGGCACTCCGTCTTACTCTCGACAGGTGGTGGGCGTGCATTGGGCCGTAATCATCGGTCTTGTCCTCATGATTCCGATCCTCGCGATCGTACTGGATTCATCGGTGGGGCAGGCACTGGCGAACCGCATCGCCCGGGGCGTAGAGGAAGGTAAGTCCCCCGAGATGGAGTCGCGCGTTGGCGAGCTGGAAGCGGAAGTGAAGTACCTGAGCGAGAGCATGGAGAGTCTCCGGGAGGAGACGGAGTTCGTGCGTCGACTCATCGAGGGGGCCGACGAGGGCGGCGCTACCCGCCTCGGGCCGGGTGACTGACAGGCCGCCTGCCGCCAATGACGCTTCCGGTCTCCCGCCCCAGGAGCACCGGCTGACGTCATCTCGCTTCCGACCGGCGACGGCCGTCGCCTCGGGAATCCTTCTGAGTCGGCTGACGGGCCTGGCTCGAGATATGGCCGTCGCGGCATTCCTGGGTACCAACCTGCTGGCCGACGCGTACTGGGCCGCGATCAAGATCCCGAACATCATTCGCAATCTCCTCGGTGAGGGAACTCTCTCCGCAGCCTTCGTACCGGTGTACTCGGAATCGCTGCAGACGCATGGCGAGTCGTCTCCCCAGGCCGCCAGGCTGGCATCTTCGGTACTCGGAATCGTACTGACTGCGGCCGTGGTGCTGAGCAGCCTCGGCGTCATCCTTGCGCCGTGGATCACCGATCTCGTGATGTTGGGCGCCGACGAGGAGCCCCGTCGGATCACCACCGAGCTGGTGCGCATCCTGTTCCCGATGTCCGGGACGCTGATCGTGGCAGCCTGGTTTCTCGGGGTCCTCAACAGCCACGGGAAGTTCTTCCTTCCCTTCGTGGCGCCCACGATCTGGAACGTGTGTCAGATCGTCGGCCTGTTCGCCGCGCGGGCCGCGGGTAGCGACCGATTCGCCCACGCCCTGGCGTGGTCCGCGCTCGTGGGAAGCGTGCTTCAGGTCGCGATTCAGATCCCCGTCGCTCGCCGCCTCGTCGGATCACTCCGCCCGAAAGCGTCCTGGAGCTGGGAGCCGGTTCGACGCGTGGTTCGCAACACGTTGCCCGTAATCTCGAGCCAGGGGATCTTTCAGATCTCGACACTGGTGGACATTTCCCTGGCTACTCTGGTGGGAACCAGCGCGATGTCGGCGTTGGGGTACTCCCAGCGCCTGATGTATCTCCCGATCAGCCTCTTCGGAATCGCCGTCGCGGCAGCCGCCTTGCCTGACATGTCCAGGGAGGCCACGGCGGCCCGACTGAAGCCGCGCCTGGTGAACGGGTTCTTCCAGATTCTCTTCTTCGTGCTCCCGGCCGCGGTGTGCTTCCTGATCTTCGGAGACCTGATCGTGCGGGTGATCTACCAGCGTGGCGCATTCTCCGAGACGAGCACGGTTCTCGTGGCGGCGGTGCTCGGAACCTACGCGCTCGGGCTGGTCGCCTCCAGCTCCCAGAAGCTGTTCGCCAGTGGCTTTCACGCCCTCCAGGACACCCGCACTCCGATGCTGCTCGCGGCGGTGTCCGTCACGATCGGCATCGGCCTGGCGATCGCCTTCACGCTCGTCGCCCGGTCTCGCCTGCCGGTCGCCTACCGGCCGTACGCCGCGATGGGAATCGCGTTGGGCTGGAGCGACAGCTCGGCGGTCTGTTCGACGGGCAGGCATTGAGGGCCGCGGGACGCCTGGCCGCAGCCGCCGGCCTGGCAGCACTCGCCGCAACGGCCACCCGTGCGTGGATCGGGGTGCACTGGCAGGGCGCCGGCTTCCTCCATGACCTGGGCCTCCTGCTGCTCATACCTCCTCATTGCGCGCCGCCCACCCGTCGTCCTGCCCGAGGAAGGTCGGTCGGGTGAGCACTGAGCGTCTCGAAGCGGAATTGAAGGCGCTTCCCAATCGTCCGGGAGTGTACCTGTTTCGTGGTGACGACGGAGAGATCCTGTACGTCGGTAAGGCGACCTCGCTCCGGAGCCGGGTGCGCAGCTACTTCGGTAGGGGAGGCGATCGGTCGTTCAAGCTGCGGGAGCTTTCTCGCCGCACGGCGTCCGTGGAGACGTTCGTCGTGGGATCATCGGCAGAGGCCCTTCTTCTCGAGTCGAACCTCATCAAGGAGCACGCACCGAAGTTCAACATCCAGCTCAGGGACGACAAGACGTTTCCGTACGTCAAGGTGACCGTGCACGAGCCTTTTCCGCGGGTCCTGGTGACCCGGCGCCTCGTACGGGACGGATCGCGCTACTTCGGTCCTTTCACGGACGTCGGGGCCATGCGGCGCGCCCTGAGGATGATTCGGCACATGTTTACCGTGCGAAGCTGCCATTACGATCTTCCGCGCGATGCCCCGGACCGACCGTGTCTCGATTACTTCATCGATCGGTGCCGGGCCCCATGCGTGGGGCGGCAGACACAGGCCGAATACCGCGAAATGATCGAGAGGATCCTGAAGATCCTCTCCGGACGGACGGGCCGCCTCAGGCGAGAGGTCCAGAGCCAGATGCGGGAGGCCGCTGAAGGACTCGACTTCGAGCGGGCGGCCGAGCTCCGGGACGTCCTCCGCGGCCTGGAATCCCTGGAGAAGCGTCAGACATCGATCGACTTCAGAGGCGGTGACCGGGACGTCCTGGGATTTCCTGCAGATCGGCCAGGGAGTGGACGACGTGTCAGCCCTTACTTCAGCGGCGATCAAGGGTGTGTATCTGAGGCGGGACGATCTCCCTGCCGAGCTGGTCGTCCCGGCCGACTTCGAGGATCGCGAACTGGTCGAGTCGGTGCTTTCCGAGCGGCGGGGATCAGCCTTTCACATCCTGGTCCCCCAGCGCGGGCTGAAACGACGACTCGTGGAGCTGGCGGAAGGCAACGCGGGTCGCATCCTGGCAGAGCGAGCGCAAAGCGATGAAGAAGGACCCGGAACGACGGCGGCGCCACCGGCGGCAAGAGAGTTGGCAGTGGCTCTCGGCCTGGAATGCCCTCCGCGTGACCTGACCTGCTTCGACATCTCGACCCTCAGCGGCCGAGACTCCGTCGGAAGCGCCGTATGGCTGCGGGATGGAGTCCCCCGGAAGAAGGAGTACAGGCGCTTCCGGATTCGTGAGACGGCGGACGGCAAGACCGACGACTACTCGATGATGCAGGAGGTCGTGGGAAGGTACTTCGCCCGGCGGGTGAAGGAGGGCGATCCGATCCCCGACCTGGTGGTCATCGACGGAGGGAAGGGCCAGCTCGGCGCTGCCCTTCACGCCATGGAGAGCGCCGGTGTATCAGATATTCCCGTGATCTCCCTCGCGAAGCGGGAGGAGGAGGTCTTTGTGCCGGGAGTTACTGAGCCACTGCGTCTCGAACGCCGGAGCGGGGGCCTGCGCTGGCTGCAGCGCGCCCGGGACGAAGCCCACCGGTTCGCCGTCGACTACAACCGCAATCTGCGCCGTCGGCGCACCCTGCGCTCCCGCCTCTCCGAGATTCCTGGCGTCGGTCCGACTCGCGAGAAGGATCTTCTACGGAAGTTCGGCAGCGTACAGGCGATTCGGAAGGCCAGGGCCGAAGATCTGGCTAGCGTTCGCGGCGTTGGTCAGGCGACGGCCAGCCGGATTCTCGCGGCGCTTTCGGAAGACGAGGCCGGCTAGGGCGCGGTGAGAGCTAGCCCGTCTCCTGTCTCACGACAGGAAACATGCGTACCCGTTTCGCGTAGTAGAGGAGTCAGGGCTTGCCGCGGTTCACTCACGGTGACAGGATGGCCCCGACGGTTCAGGCCGGAGCCTCCGTGCGGAGGAGTTCCGGGACTCGCGAAAAGGTCGCCATATCAAGGACGTTTGGCCCAGTGAGTCGCTTGCGAATAAGACACTTGAGGTAATCATGCTCAGAACTTGGTTGAGACTTGGAATCGCGGCGTTTTCGATCGCGGCTTTCGGCCTCCCGGCGCACCTGTTCGCCCAGGACTGCGCCGAGAAAGGGAACCAGCACACGCGCAGCGCTGACGTGGAACTCAGTTATGCGGCGCGACGCGACGATCCGCAGCCGAAGGAAAAGCGGTATGCCCGGGCGATCGAGAAGCTCGAGCCTACGCTCGCCGATGATGATACGCCGGCGCGGGCCTACCTTCTCGCCGCGCAGGCCTACCTGGGACTTCGCGATTACGCCGGAGCCGACTCGATGTTGACAAAGCTCACCTCGGTCGCGCCCGCCTGCACCGACCTGGTGAACGAGGCGCGGTTCAATGCATGGGTGCCTCTGTACAACATGGGAATCAACGCTTTGCGGGCCAACGACCAGGCGGGAGCCCTGGATGCGTTCCTGCAGGCGAACGTGATCTACGCCGACTCTCGCTCCCTCACAAACGCCGCTAACATCTATCAGAGGCAGGAGGAGAACGCGCGGGCGATGGAGCTGTACGAGCAGGCCCTGGCGCTCGGCGGTGATCCGGAGATGGTCCGTGCGGCCAGCATCAACCTGGCGGAGCTTTTGCGGATCGACGGGCGGGATGAGGAAGCACTGGCCATCTACTCGGACTACGCTGCCGAGCATCCCGAAGATGTCCTGGGTTTGCTCAATTATGCCGTCGCCTTGATGGACGCCGGAGAGGAGGAGCCCGCGCAGCAGTTGTTCGCAGATCTGCTCATGCGAGACGACCTGAGCTTCAGGCAATGGTCTCAGGTCGGGATCGGACTGTACCGGGCCCAGAACTTCGAGCAGGCGGCCGAGGCCTTCGAAAGGGCGCACGAGCTGAACTCGCTGAACAAGGAGACGATGGAGAACCTGGCTAACACGTACTACCAGGCGAAGCGTTACGCGGATCTCCTCCCCCTGGCAGACGAGCTGGTCGATCGCTACCCGTTCGAATCCATCAACTACAACCTCCTGGCCAACGCTCACAGGGAGCTCGACGATCCGGAGGCCGCGCTGGCGGTGCTGGAGATCCGGGACGGCCTGGAGTTCGAGTTCCTCCGCTCACAGCTCGCCGCGACCGGGGAGGGCATGTACAGCGTGGAGGGGCAGGTCATGAACAAGAGCGGAGCTGCGGGTTCGGAGATCACCGTCCCGATCCAGCTGCTGGACGAACAGGGGCAAGTCGTGATCAGCGAAGACCTGCTGCTCGCGCTCCCGGCCGAGGGAGAGGCGTCGTCCTTCCTCGTGGAGTTCGAGATCGAGGAGCCGGTGTCAGGCTTCCGGTATAGCCCGGGCGGCAGCGCCAGCGACTCCTGAACCAACAACAGCCGTGGGGCGGGCGGGGATCCGAGTCGGGTCTCCGCCCGTCTTGGCATCTGCGGGTTATTCTCCGATGGCCGCAGGCGCCCGGGTTGGAGGCGCGACTCGGCACGGATATATTGGCCGGCGCCACAGAGGCCGCCTCGCTCCTGCGGGCGGAGGGCCATCGGGCCCAGGGCTGACACAGAGGAACACGGAATGGTCCGCGTCGCGCGGGTAAGACGTAACTCGATCGGCGCCGACCTGGAGATCCCTCCCGGCGCGGCGCTAGTCTCGATCAACGGACGGGATCTTCGCGATTCTCTCGACCTCCGATTCTACGAGGCGGACGCAGAGGTCGTTCTGGCGGTGCGGCTTCCCGACGCGCAGTCGGTCGTCTACGAGATCGAGAAGCACCCCGACGAGAGTCTCGGTCTGATCCCAGAGGTAGACAAGGTGCGGCGGTGCACGAACGCCTGTCCGTTCTGTTTCGTGAAGGGCAACCCGAAAGCGACCCGACTGAGACAGCCCCTGTACGTCAAGGATGACGACTACCGGCTTTCCTTCATGTTCGGTCATTACGTGACCCTCACCAACCTCAGGGACGAGGATTGGGAGCGCATCTTCGAGCAGCGCCTCACGCCGCTTTACGTCAGCGTCCACGCCACAGACCCAGACGCACGTCTCCGTATGCTGGTCAACCCTCGCGCGGCTCTGATCGATGAGCACCTGGACCGACTCTCCGAGGGTTCCATACAGGTGCACGCTCAGGTCGTTCTGTGCCCCGAGCTGAACGATGGACAGATCCTCGAGCGCACAATCCGAGACCTGTACTTGCGGGGAGAGAGCATCCTTTCCCTGTCGATCGTGCCGGTGGGTCTGACCGACTTCAACTCGGATCGCGGCGTACGGGCACTCACCGCCGAAGAGTGTATCGAGTCTCTGGCCATGATCGACGCCTTTCGCGCGCGAGCATCGGTTGAGCGAGGGCGGGCCTGGTGCTACGCCGCGGACGAGATGTTCCTCCAGGCGGGCGTCGACCTACCCGGTCCGGACTACTTCGACGATCGTCAGCTCGTCGCGAACGGCGTGGGGGCGGTCTCGGCCCTCATCTCGGCGGTCCGGGCGGACCTGCCGGATCTACCGGCTCTAAGTGGCCAGAGGATCGTGCTGGTGACCGGCACTTCCATGAGGCCGCACCTGGCCGGCCTGGCATCTGAGATCGCCAGCCGCACGGGCGCATCGATCGACACGGTGGCCGCTCTCAACGCGCTCTACGGCCCGATGGTGACAACCGCGGGCCTTCTGGCCGGTGCGGACCACGCCCGGGCACTGGCGCCGCACCGTGACTACGACCTGGCTCTGTTCAGCCGCGCCGCTCTCAACGACCAGGACCTGTTTCTTGACGACCTCTCTCTCCAGGAGCTGAGACGGGCGTTGCCCGAACTGAGGATACTGCCATCGGAGCACGTGACGGACACACTGCTGGCCCGGTAGGTCTTCCGACGGTCGCGATCGTGGGCCGACCCAATGTCGGCAAGTCCACGCTGTTCAATCGCATCGTTGGACGTCGCCTCGCTATAGTCGCGGAACTCAGCGGAGTGACGCGCGATCGGCAGTTCGCAGAGGCCGAGTGGGCAGGGAGGGAGTTCCTGCTCGTCGACACCGGGGGCATCAGCGACATCCCCGAACGACCTCTCGACCGGGAGGTGCGGGAACAGGTCATAGAGGCCATCGAGAGGGCGCAGGCCATCGTGCTCGTTACGGACGGGCGGGCCGGTGTGCACCCGGTGGACGAGCACGTGGCGGATCTCCTGCGCCGATCAGGACGGCCCGTCGTGCTCGCGGTCAACAAGCTGGACGAGCTGGCCGGGTCCGTGGCTCAGCATGAGTTTCACTCCCTCGGACTCGGTGATCCAGTTGCGGTGTCTGCGCTCAGCGGGAAGGGAAGCGGAGATCTTCTGGACCGGGTGGTCGCCGCATTGCCCGCCCTCGAGGACACGGATAGCGTCCCCGTCGGACTCAGGCTCGCCGTCATCGGCAAGCCAAACGTGGGGAAGTCGAGCTTCGTCAATCGTCTCCTGGGAGAAGACCGGGTCCTGGTGCACGACGAGGCGGGAACTACGAGAGACGCGATCGACACCTTCCTGGAGTTCGAGGGCGAGAGAGTCTGCCTCATCGATACGGCGGGGTTGCGCCGCCGCTCTCGGGTTGACGATGACGTCGAGTTCTACAGCCGACTGCGAGCCACTTCGGCGATCCAGAGATCGGACGTGTGTCTGTTGGTCGTGGATTGCGACGCCGGCGTCACCAACCAGGACTTCCACATCGGAGAGGAGGCCTGGAACGCGGGGCGGGGACTCGTCCTGGTGGCAAACAAGTGGGACCTGATCGAGGAAAGGGGACCGGACGCGCTGGCGATGTTCGAGAAGGAGCTCCGTGAAAGGGCTCACTACCTGAGGTGGGTGCCGATCGTCACCACCTCGGCGTTATCCGGGCGGAGGGTGCGGAAGGTCCTGGAAGTTGCCCGCGAGGTACAGCGGGAGCGATCGCGCAGGATTCCGACGGCCGAGGTCAATCGCGTCCTTCGGTCCCTCGTGAATCGGAAGCAGCCTCCTCAGGGCGGGCGTGGCGATGTCAGGATATACTACGGGAGCCAGGTGGACGTCGAACCGCCTCTCTTCGTGATCTGGTCGAACCGCCCCAAGGATCTCAAGACGTCATATGTACGCTATGTGTCGAACGGGTTTCGGCGAGAGTGGGGCTTCTTGGGATCCCCGATCCGGATATCCGTGCGCCAGCGAAGCGACGCGGACCGGAAGCCGAGGTACTGATTCGATGCGGTGGAGCGCCGGATGACGATCGGCCTGCTGGTCCTGGCAGCCTACCTGATGGGCTCGATTCCCACGAGCTACCTCGTGGGAAAGCTCCGCGGTATAGATCTCCGCGAGCACGGCAGCGGCAACCTGGGTGGAACCAATGCCTTCCGCGTCATGGGGATCGGGGCCGCGGTACCGGTCGTGGCGATCGATGTTCTCAAGGGTTTCATCCCGGCCCAATTCTTCCCGGCCTGGGACGGCTCCGCTATCGGAGACCTGGCGCTGCTCTACGGACTCGCCGCCATCCTGGGACACGTGTGGTCGGTGTTCATGCGCTTCCAGGGGGGCAAGGGCGTGGCCACGGGCGCCGGCGTGCTGGTGGCGCTCGCCCCCGCGTCTGCCTTGATCGGACTGCTGGTGTGGATCGGCTTCGTGGCGATCACGCGTTACGTTTCCGTGGCCTCGATCGCGGCCGCCACTTCCGTTCCGGTGACGGCCTGGTTAGCCGACGAGTCCAGTTCCACCGTGGTCTTCTGTGCTGCTATCGCGATCTTCGTGTGGTGGACGCATCGTGGCAACCTGGGGAGATTGACTCGCGGCCAGGAGAACAGGTTTGGCGCGGGACGAAGCGAAGACCTGGCTGCCGGAGAGGAAGGTGAGCGTGCTGAGTGACCGAATAGCGGTCCTTGGGGCGGGGAGCTGGGGCACGGCGCTGGCCAATGTTCTGGCCTCGAATGGGCATTCGACCCAACTCTGGGCCTACGAACCGGCGGTGGCTGACAGCATCAACTCGAATCACCGAAACGACAAGTACCTCCCGGGGGTCGATCTGGAGCCTTCTCTCGGCGCTACCGGGGACATGGCAGTGGCCCTGCAGGATGCGGGCGTGGTCGTATCGGTCAGCCCATCCCACGTCGTGCGGAACGTCATGGGTGAGGCCCGGCGGCTCCTGGGGGATGACCTGCCTCTGATCGTTACTGCTTCGAAGGGCATCGAGATCCACACGGACCTGAGGATGAGTGAAGTCCTCCGGGAGGTCCTGGGGGAGGACATGGCCGGTGGCTGCGTGGTCCTGTCCGGTCCGAGCTTCGCTGCCGAGCTCGCGCGGCGGCTCCCGACGGCCGTCACCCTCGCATCGCGAGATGAGGCCAACGCCGTTCAGGTGCAGAGCCTGTTCCAGAACGAACACTTCCGCCTCTATACACAGGCGGACCTCGTCGGCACCGAGCTGGGGGGAGCGCTCAAGAACGTGATCGCCCTGGCGGCCGGAATCAGTGACGGCCTCGGGCTCGGCACCAACGCGAGGGCGGCCCTGATGACCAGGGGCCTGGCCGAGATCGGTCGTCTGGCCGAACGGCTGGGCGGCGAGGGGGCGACCCTGGCCGGCCTGGCCGGAGTGGGAGATCTCATCCTGACGTGCACGGGGGACTTGAGTCGAAATCGCCAGGTGGGCCTTGCCGTCGGCCGTGGGGAGAGACTGACCGATGTGCTGGCCGGAATGACGGCTGTAGCCGAAGGAGTGCGGACCACGGAGGCCGCCAGAGACCTTGCGGAGCGACACGGGGTGGAAATGCCCATCGTGGGTGCTGTATACTCTATTCTGTACGAAGACGTGGACCCGAGGAGGGCGCTTGCCCTCCTGATGTCCAGAGAACCCAAGCCAGAGCGCTGGAGTTGAGTTCGGTGGAAGATCGAATCGCCCCGAAGGAATACTACTCGATCGGTGAAGTGTGCGAGATCACAGGCCTGAAGCCGCACGTCCTGCGCTACTGGGAAACCCAGTTTCCGGCGCTCAATCCGTCCAAGAACCGGGCGGGGAACCGGGTGTACCGGCGCAAGGAGATCAAGCTCATCCACTTGCTCCGCCACCTCCTGTATGCGGAGAAGTACACGATCGATGGAGCCCGCCACAAGCTGGACCAGTTGCGTAAGGAAGGAAAACTGGCCCGGGCTGCCCGGGTAGCGTGGGATCGGGAGACGGTTCGTGACCTGAGACGGGAAGCGGACGGTCTGGTGGATTTGCTGGCACTCGGCGAATGACGCCGGACGGCGAAGACAGCCACGCAGCTTCCGTGGACCCCCCTTCGATTCTCTGCACCAACGATGATGGCATCCACGCCATCGGCTTGAAGACGTTGATCCAGGTCGCGTCGAGTCTCGGGGAGGTGCGGGTGGTAGCTCCGGACCGGGAGCAAAGCGCCACCAGTCACTCCCTGACGGTGCATCGACCACTCCGGGCCACCCGGACTCCCGAAGGGCACCACGTGATCGACGGCACTCCGACCGATTGCGTGCTGATCGGAATCAACCAGCTCCTCGATCAACCGCCGGACTTCGTCCTCTCGGGCGTCAACCACGGCCCGAACATGGGAGAAGACGTCCTCTACTCGGGGACCGTGGCGGCCGCCATGGAGGGCACGATACTGGGAATTCCGGCGATCGCCGTCTCGTATTCCAGCCGGGCGGCGGACCGGATCCCCGGATACGCGGACGTTCTCACCGATTTGATAGGTGCGCTGGTCCGGCGGTCCGACTTCCCCGAGGAGACCTTCTTCAACATCAACCTGCCCGACGTCCCGGCGGACGAGTTGAATGGGGTGCGCGTGACTACCCTCGGACGGAGAGTCTATGCCGACTCCCTGACGCGACGCGAGGATCCGTCCGGCCGGGAGTACTTCTGGATCGGTGGTGGAGTCTCCCGCTGGAGCGGCCGCGACGATTCCGACTTTCGCGCGGTGCAGGCCGGTTACGTCTCCGTCACGCCTCTCCATCTCGACCTTACGAACTACCGTCTGATCAGCGAGGTCCGGTCGTGGATGCTGGGAGGATAGATCCCGCATATCGCCGCGATCGGCGGCGGCTTATCGAGAAGCTGCAGGCGGGCGGTGTGAACGACCTTGCCATCCTGCATGCCTTCGACGCGATTCCGAGGCACATGTTCGTTCCGGACGCGATCATTCACCGCTCCTACGAGGATGTCGCCCTCCCGCTGGGCCACGGGCAGACGATCTCGAGGCCCGGGGCACACGCGCTGCATCTCGAGCTGGCCGCCTTAAGCGGCGAGGAGAAGGTACTGGAAATCGGAACGGGCTCGGGTTACCAGACGGCTCTTCTGAGCCAGCTCGCCGCCCACGTCTACTCGGTGGAAACCGTCGAGGAGCTCGGGGACCTTGCCGATGAACGGTTGCAGGAACTCGCGGTGGAGAACGTCACCCTTCGCATCGGCGATGGCAGCGGGGGCTGGCCCGAACACGCACCCTACGACGTCATCCTGTGCGGTGCGGCCGCCCCACGGGTACCGGAGCCGCTCGTGACGCAGCTGGCGGTCGGTGGCCGCCTCATCATCCCCGTGGGGAAGGACTCCGGGCAGCACCTGATCCGCGTCACGCTCGGCAGCGACGGGCAGTTGCATGAGGAAGCCGTGGACAGCGCGCGCTTCGTGCCGCTTACGGGGGAAGAGGGATGGCAAAGCGATTGACGGGCAACGGGTGGCGTAGATGACCGAGCTGCTGATTGAGTACGTTCAGATAGGCGCCGAACTGGGGCGAACGTGGGGTCCGCTGATCGTGTTCGTCCTGATGGCCATCGAGAGTTCTTTCATCCCGTTTCCGTCGGAAGTAGTCATGATCCCGGCCGGCTTCATGGCCGCCCGCGGAGAGTTCCTTCCACCTGACCCGGCGCTCGGGCTGGCCGTGGCCGTGATCGCGGGGATTCTGGGCTCTCTGGCGGGCGCATTCGTCAACTACGGACTCTCTCTGAAGCTCGGCCGGCCCTTTCTGTACAGGTACGGCCGGTACTTCTTTCTTCCGGCGTCGGCGCTGGACCGCTCGGAGGAGCTCTTCCGCCGCCACGGTGAAATCACCACTTTCGTCTGCCGGCTCATTCCCGCCGTTCGTCAGCTCATCTCGATTCCGGCAGGTCTGTCACGCATGCGGTTCGGCAGGTTCGCGCTATTCACGGGACTCGGAGCTGGGATCTGGGTCATCATCCTGGCTCTGACGGGATTCGGACTGGGGAAGGGCACCCGCGAGATGAGCTACGCCGAGCTGGTGCATTCGGGCGAAGCCCTCATCGGGGGCAACCTCCCGTGGATCTTCGGCGGACTCGCCCTCATAGTCGCGGTCTACGTCTGGGTTCACCGCCGGGTCATGCACGGGGGCTCGCATTGACTGGGCCGCCGGACTTCCCCTAGTTTCTTCCGCTGCGCGGTAAACGGCGGTCCGGGCCCGAGGGGAGGCCTCCGTCAGATGCCGAGGCGGCAGACAGCGTGAATCGCTGTAACATATTGGCAATAATGGATTTACATACTTTGCGTCCGTCATCAGGCGCTTGAGGTTACGGAAAGGCGTGGCAGGGATACATGGCTAAATCGATGGCCCGCGAGAAGCGGCCTCAAGATCTGGACACCGAAGATCATGTCACCGAGCGGATCCTGGAAGCCGCGACGTGGGCGGAGACCCACCGGAGGGCGGTGATCGCCGGTGGAATCGCGCTCGTGGCAGTCGTCGCCGCGGCTTTCTACTACCAGGATTATCGGGAGAAGCTCGTCGCGCGCGCCTCCGTCCGCCTCCAGGAGATCCAGATCGCGTCACAGTCCGCGGACATCGAGACGGTCCGCTCCGAGCTTCGCATCTTCATCGACCAGTATTCCGGTACTTCCTACGCCAGCCAGGCCCGGGTCGCCCTGGGGGATCTCGAACTGCGTCGAGACAGCCTCGGTCTCGCGATCCAGGCCCTCGAGCCCGTTGCGGACCTGGGCGAGGCCAACCCTCTCTCGTACACGGCCATGGAGATGATTGCGGCCGCCTACGAACAGGGGGGCGACGCGGACCGGGCGCTCCAATGGTACGAACGACTACAGTCGAATGCGCGCTTCGACTACCAGCGTCACCGCGCGATGGCCGAGCAGGCCCGCCTGCACACGATCGGTGGGAGGTACGCGGAGGCTGCCGCGCTGTACGAGCAGCTGGTGGATGAGGCCGAGGAGGATCCGGCTGGCCAGGAGGTGTACGCCGTCCGTCTCGGCGAGGTGCGGGCCATCGAACGCTTCGGTGCAGTGGCGGCGGCGGCGCTCCCGGTTGCTCCGGAACCGACCGCCAGCCCGACCGAGGTACCCGTGGATGCCAGCGGGCAGGCCGCCGAGGAGGCACCGGCCGGCGATGGGGCCCCGGGAGAGGTGGACGAGCCGGCGAGCTGAGGAAGGCTATCCTGGCCTACCTGCCGTCAACGGCGCATAACATACATTATGTAAACTAGGGTGATGACGGGCAACTTGCGTCTGGCACGGCGACACTTCCCCAGCCTTCGTTGTGAGCGGAAGCCCGCCCGTCTCTCCCTACCCGCCGAAGAGGTCAGGCGGGCCGGACGGAAGAATCAGAGACGACCGAACAGAGACGCGAATCGCAGGGCCCACACACGCCACACGGCTTCGCGCACGATCCTCCCGGACATCTTGCTCTCGCCCTCCACCCGATCGACGAACACGATCGGCACCTCCCCGACGCGAAACCCGTTCTTCCACGCGCGGAAGTCCATCTCGATCTGAAAGGCGTATCCGGTGGAGCCGACGCTCTCAAAGTCGATCGACTCGAGTACTTCCCGCCGGAAACACTTGAATCCGGCCGTGGCGTCCGACAACGGGAGCCCCGTAACCACGCGAGCGTACCGGTTAGCGAACCACGACAGCAGCAGGCGCGACATCGGCCAGTTGACGACATTGACGCCGCGCACATAGCGAGAGCCGATCACCAGGTCGAGGTCGCCCTCCACCGCGTTGAGCAGATCCGGCAGGTACTTGGGATCGTGTGAGTGATCCGAGTCCATCTCGATGAGAAACTCGTAGCCACGCTCGAGGCCCCAGGTGAATCCCCTGAGATACGCGCTGCCCAGTCCCTGCTTGCCTTCTCTATGGACCACATGTATCCGGGAGCTCTCGGCCGCCATTCCGTCCGCCAGCTCGCCTGTGCCATCCGGTGAAGCGTCGTCGACGACCAGAACGTCGATGCGGGGATCCTGGTCGAGGACCGCCGGCAGGATCGAGGCCAGGTTCGCCGCCTCGTTGTATGTGGGCATGACCACGAGCACCCTGCCCTGCCCGCCGGCCTCCGTTCCACCAGCTTCCCGAGACTCGTTCAAGCCAACCTCTCCTCTTCCTTTCCGAAGCGCGGCCACAGCAGGACTAGAAGCAGTGCCACGAGCTCGGCCAGGACCATCCACACCCGGGCCATGATCGCCACGGCCGCTGCAACTCCAACCGCCAGTCCCCCCAGCTCAGCGAGCAGAGCCGTCATCGCGCCCTCTCTCACTACCAGGCCCCCCGGGGCAACCAGCACCAGGTAGCCTATAACGTAGCTGGCGGCAAATACGCCCGTAAGTACATGTACTTGACTGATTTCCCATGGTACTCCCACGCCACGCAACAGGAGCAGAAAGCCCACGCCGTACAACAGCCACGCCGCGAGCATGCCGAATCCGGCGCGAAGGATGTCACGGGCGCCCAGGTCCGCACCGACCACGGTCTCGCCGAGCCACGACCCGAGCCGCTCTGCGATCCACCGAATCACCCTGGGATGGAGGCCCGCGAACAGAATCAGCCCCAACGTCAACGACCCCGGCAGCCAACCGCTGTCTCCACCAGCCCATTCCACACCAATCGTGGCAACCGAGATCGCTGCGCCGGTGACCAGTGAGATGATCTGGAACGTCAAGGCCGACACGAGGGCCGCCGCCCCGGAATCACCCCGGCCCTTCATGTACACGGCCAGGCCGCCAAGTTGCCACACTTTCCCGGGGATATACCGACCGAAATTGGTGACCACCCATACCCTGACAACCTCCGCCGGGCGGGCAGCCCCTCCGGTGCGCCGAAACAGCCCGGCCCACACGAGGCCCATCAGGAACAGGTTGCCCACGCCGACCCCGACGGCGGCCGTCAGCCACCACGGGTCGAACGACCAGTCGAACCTTCGTGTCGCCGCCAGGATCTCATCCAGCGACGTCCACTGGCCGCGAAGTAGCGCACCCACGAAAACGAGCGCCACTGAGAGGAATACGAAGGTGGCGAGCCGACGCGCACGCGGGGTGACGGTCATGCGTCCTCCGGCCCGCCTGGCTCCCGCCTCCCGGCCCTGCCGTAACTCCGGCGATCTCTCCACCCCAGAGCCAGTAGCGCGGCGATGCACGCCAGGGCCGAGAGTCCGGATATGGCAAATCCAAGTTTGAATTCCGCCGCCGAATACCGAAGCCTCACCGAGTGGGCCCCGGCCGGCACCACCACCCCTCGGAACGCCGTGTTGGTCCGCAGAACCTCGGTCGGCTCACCATCGACCCAGGCCCGCCAGGCCGGATAGTAGACCTCGCTCAGAAACAGGAGACCCCCCCGGTCCGCCTCGACCTCCAGGACCATTTCGTTCGGCTCGTATCGGCTGATCACTGCGACCCCCGCCCCGGCTTCCGGGGCCGCCTGCCCGTCCACTACGGCCAGGTCCAGGGGGTCCGCTCCCAGCACCCGGCGGAGCGCTTCAGCCGTGTCCGGCGTAGCTTCGACCCTTCGTGGGAAGAAGGCGTGGGGAACGTCCTGGAGCACGCGGTAGGCCGAACCTCGCGGCGCTTCGGCCGCCAGCGCCACGGCCTCGGAGTCTACCCCGGGCCCTGCCACGATGAAGCCCACGTCCAGGAGTCCGAGGGCCGACATCGTACCCACGTTCTGCATGCCGAGCCCACCCGTAAACCGCTCGTACCACTCGAGGCGAAACTTCTGGATTCCGGTGACCGTGGGAATCCGGTGTACGCTGAGCTCACTGGGGCCGTAGCCGGACATCCCCCCGGGCGGAAAGACCCTCTCGCCCGGGGAAAGAGACGAATGCAGGTGCTCGATCACCGGATCGGAGGGGAAGACGTCTTCCGAGTCCACGGTGCGCAGGTATCGGTCGTTAACCCGCCATCCGTCCGCCACCAGCACCACAGCAAGAAACGCGACGGTCCACTCCGGCGCGCGGCGGTTGGCCACGGCCCATGCAGCCCCCAGAACGCCCCCGATTCCGACGACGAGAAACCAGCCGTTCACTTGCAGGGCCCCCGCCGGATCCACCCCTCCCGCACGTGTCCACCCTGTCGGAAACCACGTCGTTCGGACCCAGCGCAGCAGGCCGTCGGGCGAAAAAGCCGCAGCGAAACCGAGCAGCAGAAGAGGCGCCGCCAGACCGAGCGCCCACCCCCAGGCGATCTCCGCCTTCCCCCGGCGCATCTCGAGCACGCGCTGCCACCCGAGGCCCGCGAGAAGGGCGATCATCAGGGTCGCGGGTCCGAGCATCATCGACGGCGCACGGAACTGCTTCACGAAGGGGAGAACGTAGTAGGCCAGCCTGTGGACCGGCGTGGCCGACCCGAGGGCGAACAACACGCACACCAGCGCCGTGATCCCCAGGAAGGTCACGCGGCGATCATTTCGGATCGTGGTGAGCGCAAGGATCGCGAGCCCAACGGGTACGACCCCCAGGTACTCGATGTGGAGCTTGAACGGATTACTTCCCCAGTAGGTCCCGAGCGACCCTATGAGATCCGGGAGAAGTAACGCCGAGACCTCCTGCGGCGGGAGCGCCCACGACGACGCGAAGGCGTATCCTGACTCCCCCGCCCCTCCCCGTACGGCCACGTCCAGGATCTGCACGGTGGGCAGGAGCTGCGCCGCCCCGACGAGGCCCGCCACCAGGAAGGCCACGACCCACATCCCGGCGAGCCGAACAGCGGTCGGGGCGCCGTCCGCTCGCGCCCGTTGCCCGATCCTCATCGCGGCGTACAGCGACAGGGCCAGCGAAGAGTAGTACATGAGCTGGATGTGCGGCGTGAAGATCTGCAGAGCTACGACCAGCCCCAGCCCCAGGAACCACTGAAACCGACCGGAAGCGAGGCCCCGCTCCAGCATCGTGAAGGCCAGGGGAATCAGAACCATCGCGAACATGCGTCCGTCATGTCCCCCGTATAGAGTCGAGACCACGAACCCGGTGAACATGAAGGCGAGGCCGGCCACCGCTGAAGGAACACGCTCGAGTCCGATCGACCGGCCTGCCGCGTACGCGAACAGCCCCGAGAGGAACGTGTGCAGCACGAAGGTCCAACCGATCGCCCGGGACAGGGGCATCAGCAGGTATAGAATGCTGCTCGGATAGAACACCGGCCCGGGCAGAATGGCCAGGTAGGGCTGACCCCCGTACACGAAGGGATTCCACAGCGGAAACCCCCGCCCCGAGCGGATCTCGTCCACCCCGAACGAGCGCAGCTGATAGCCCTCGTTGATCATGTCGTCCCCGTACAGCATCGCCGCGCCGTCGAGGATGAACTCCCTGTAGAACAACAGCGCCAGGAACAACACCGACAACCCGAAGATCCACTCGAAGCGCCGCCCGTTTCCTCCCCTGTTCCGCATCATTCGGCAGCCTCCCTCTCGTCAGGCGGCCTCGGCGGCCGCTCGAGGAAGAAGAACCACTGCGGAGATCCAGTCCTGAGAAGGGCGCCGCGGACCTCGTTCGGGAGGCGACGGGTCCATCCCCATGCGGCCGCCCATCCAGCTCCCCACGTAGATCGAATCAGGTCGTCGATCGCCTGCTCCGTGACATCATGTACGATAAAACCAGCGGAACGCATGAGCCTCGTCAGCGGTCGGTAGGTGAGAAACCGGATGTCGTCGTACGAGCTCCCCCGGCGCGCCAGGCGAAGGTAGGTCCCGGCGGCTCCCGCGGGTAGCCAACTGAGGAACGGTAGCCGGTAGTGCGGCTCGATGACCGCCCGGCGACTGCCCGCCGTCACATACGCGCGTCCTCCCGGCCTCAACACCCGGTAGGTCTCACGAAACATCTCTCCCGGGTCGGGTACGTGCTCGTACAGGTGGTTCAGCATGGCGAAGTCGAGGCTCTCGGAGGCGAAGGGGATGCTGAGCACGTCCCCCCTCACCATCCGCCCTCTCTCGACAATGAAGTTCGCGTCTATTTCCAGTCCATAAATGGGGTTACCCGTCTTGTCCTCAAGTGCTTTACGAATAATGCCCGTGCCGGCTCCCAGGTCGGCCGCCCGAGCGGATCCCCCGAGGTAGGGCGAGCACAGGTGGGCGATGACCGCGGCCTTTCGCATCCGCCCCGTCCGATACGCCTCCGTCGCCGTGAACCGCTCGTACCGATCAGTCCCGGCGCCCACGGCGTGCCTCCAGCGCGGCCGTGTACACGACGTCCGTCTCAGCGAGTATCCGATCCCATGAGAACCGGGTCGAGGCCTCCATCTTTGCGCGCGCCGCCACCCGTCGGGCCTCGTCCGGATCCGACGATACCTCGAAGATCCTGTCGGCGAGGACCTCCGAATCCCCGGGATCCACCAGCCAGCCAGTGACCCCATCGGTCACGATGTCGAGTATGCCGCCGGCCCGGGACGCGATGACGGGGCGCTCGTGGGCCATCGCCTCGAGGAGAACGACCCCCAGCCCTTCGGTATCACCTCTCGAGTCCACCACCGCGGGAAGCACGAAGATGTCGCACGCGGCGTACTCCCGGGCGAGCCTTTCCGGGCTCACGAAGCCGAGCAGGCGAACGTGGTCGGCCACCCCCTCGAGGGCCGCGGTCCGCGTCACACGGTCCACGGTATTCCCGGACCCGACGATCACAAGCTCGGCATCCCGCCGGTGCCGGAGCCTGGCCAGCGCCCGGACCAGCACTTCAACTCCCTTTCGCTCGACCAGGCGGCCGACGAACAACAGGCGAATCGGAGCTTTCGGATCGGCCAGCGCAGGCCCGGCGACGAGGTGTCCGACTTTCGGTAGGGCCGCCGCATACGGGATCACCGTGACGGGCCGGTCCACCAACGCCTGCACGGCACGGGCCGTCGAGCTCGAGATGGCGGTAACCGCATCGGCCGACCGGATCGTCCATTTCAGGAACGGGCGCAGCCACCGCAGCCGGTGCTCGATCCAGTTCACTTCCACGCTGTAGAAGCTGCACACCATCGCCGTGCGGCCACCGGAGGCCCGTCGCATCGCACTGCCGAACAGCGCGTGAGGCATCGGCCAATGTACATGCACCAGGTCCGCCCCTTCCCCGCCCACGGCGGCGGCAGATCGTCTGCCCGCCGCCAGGTAGGCCGGCACGAGCGCGGCGGTGGCCGGCCGGTCTCGGATCCGATCCGGAACCGACTGGTCGTGCGTAAGAGTCTCCAGAAAACGGGGCGCGTAGCGAAACCGGCGAACCGGGACACCCGATGTCTCTTCCCGCGGCCCGCCACGGTAAGCCGGCGCGAGGACACAGGCGTCGATCCCGGCCTCGCGCTGCCGGCGCACCAGCTCCACCAGCCACGGCGTGATGTGGTCTTCCGCGTGCCTTGGAAACGCCGTCGCTACGTGCACGACCTTCATGGCCCGCCGGACAGCGACGCGGTTCGAGGGACCGGCAGCATCCGGAGAAGCACGGTCCCCTGCTCTCCGCCCAATGCGTGCACGACCTCGAACCGGTCCAGGTACGCTGCGACGGCCGGGATCAGGTACATGTCCGTGGTCGCGCTGAGGCGATCCACGACCACGTAGTCGGCCCCCATTTCCTCGAGTCCGCGGAGAACGGCCGAAGGATCGGTAGAGTACGGATAGAGATCGCCCTGGCGCCGCGAAAACAGGAAGAATGTCGCCGGGCTGCGATTGGCGATCACCGAGCCCTCCGGCGTGTTGTCGGCCGCCCACCGCCCCATGGAGTAGAACTCCCTGTACTCCGGGCGGTCGCACGGGTGCCCACTCCTGTAGGAGAACTGGCACGCGATGCGAGGGGGAGCCACTAGCCCCGAAGAGATCAGCGCAACTGCGGCGATCCCCGCCGCGGCCAACCCGACGATCCCCGAGCCGACCCTCTCATCCACCCGCCGAACGGCGCCAGCCGCTCCCACCACGCCGAACACCACGAGCAGCGGAAGGACCGGGAGCAGGAACCTGCGGTCGGTCCACACGGGCGGCCACAACGAGATGAGCCCCATGTACAGGGCAACCACGAGATGCGCGAGCCGCAGCCTCGTCACCGCCGAGCGAAGCCAACCGGCCAGCACGAGAGAGCTCATGAACACGCCGGCCAGGGCCGTGCTGGTAATGGTACCGCGGCTTCTCGTGGGGAACCCGAACGAGCCCGGGAATTCCGAGCTCACGTAGCGCCACAGGTTGCGCGCCGCCCGCGCCGGGAAATCAGCCAGACCGAGGGTGCCGGCGGCGGGGGCGTACGGATTCTCCTGAACCAGCTGCTGCAGATACCCGGGGTGGGTGGGCTGCGCGACATGTTGATAGGCAGCCCAGCCGGCCACACAGGCGGCCGAGACGATTATCGCCACCGCAGATCGACGCACATCCCGGTTCATCAGGGTCCACACCACGAGAGCCAGGAGCACCGCCAGTCCAGCCGTCCGGGTTAGGAATGCCGCGGCGCCGGCAACCAGGGCCATCGCCCCCACCTTGCGGTCCGGCAGCGTGACCCCGATCACCGAGAGAAGGAGGAACGTGAACGCCGCCTCGGACAGCACCCGGTGAGAGAAGTCCAGCAGCACGGGAGAGATAGCGAACAGTCCGGTGGCGACGATGGCGGCCCCACGACCCGTGAAGGACCTTGCGATCCGATACGTCAGCCACACGGCGCCGGCCCCGAACGCCAGCGAAACCGCCTTGAACAACTGCAGTCCGCCGAACCAACCGGATACCGCCAGGATCAGAGGATAGCCGGGGGGAAACTTCGCGTGCAGGGGCGAGCCCGGCAGCTGAATGTCCCTGAATCCCAGCCCGTTGCGCAGAGATTCGCCGAGGACCATGTAGTGCCCTGCATCCGCCCCGGGAAACAGCGTCGGCTCGTACACGAGCAACGCCAGGAGTGCGAAGGTCCCGACCAGCGCCGCAACCGCGCCGCCGCCCTCCTCCCCCGCTTCCCCCGACGTGGCGACCGGCGTCGAGTCCGTCGGGATGGCCCGTCCTTCTTTGCGCCTCCGGATCACCGTCGAAGCTCTCGGCGGAGATCCTCGACCTCGGCCCGGAGCCCCGCTATCAGTTCCGCCAAAAGGCCGGCGACGAACAGCAGACCTCCCAGAAGCACGAGAAAGACGACAAGAGTGAGCAGCGGACGGAACCCGGCACCGAGCGCATAGCGGAGGAAGAGAGCCACGATGCCCACGACGACCCCGAGTCCCGCCATGAAGAGACCGGTGAGTCCGAAGAAGAGCATCGGCTTGCGACTGAATACGAGCTGAAACCACACGGACACCAGGTCCAGAAGCCCTACCAGCACCCTGCCCTGTCCCCCGTACTTGGATACGCCGTGCCTTCGAGGGCGGAGGTCGATATCGATCTCTCCGATGCGGAAGCCGCGATCATGTGCCAGCACGATCAGGTACCGGTGCCAGTCCTCGCGCAGGTGGATCTCGTCCACGACCTCCCGCCGGAAGGACTTCATCGAGTTCAGGTCGCGCACCGGCACCCTGAAGATCGCTCGCGAGAGGCCGTTGTAGATTCCCGACACGAAACGCTTGGGATAGTCCCCGACCTTCCTTCCCGCCACCACGTCGTGTCCATCATCCAGGGCGTCCAGAAAACGGGGAATCTCGTCCGTGGAATGCTGTAGATCGGCGTCGAACAGGACGAAGCTCTGAGAATCACTGGCTCCTACGGCCGTCACGATCGCCGCTGTTTTTCCCCTGTTGACGCGATGTCGGAGGAACATCGTCCGATTCTCCACGCCCGCGGCCCTGGACGCAGCGCGCGCCGCGTCCAGCGTCCCGTCCGTCGAGCCATCGTCCACGAGGATGATCTCGCCACCCAGCGCGAACCGCTCGAACGTCTCGGCCAGGTCCCGGAACAGATCGGGCATGTTCTCCACCTCGTTGAAGGCGGGAACGATTACCGAAAAGCGTCTGGGGGCCGGCGGGAGGGGTTCGGCGGGGGGAAGCCCGGACTCGGTCATACTCGCTTACGCATCCTCGCCGAGAGGATTCCGAGCTGATCCCTGTACTTCGCCACCGTGCGGCGCGCTATCTGGACGCCTTCTCTCTTCAGGACATCCACGATGGCCTGGTCGGTCAGCGGCTTCTTGGGATCTTCGTCGGCCACCAGCTTCTGGATCCGGGCCCGTATCCCCCGGGCGGAGACATCCTCACCGTAGTCTGTCGACAGGCCGGAGGAGAAGAAGAACTTGAGGGGCAGCACACCCCTCGGTGTCTGCACGAACTTGTCGTTGGTCACCCGCGATACGGTGGACTCATGCATGTCGATATGCTCGGCCACCTCTCGCAGGGTGAGCGGTCGCAGATGCTCCACTCCCTTCTCGAAGAACTCGCGTTGACGATCGACGATGAAACCCATGACTTTCAGCATCGTCTGCCGTCTCTGCTCGATGGCCTGTATCATCCACTGGGCGCTGTTCAGCTTCTTGGCGATGAACGCCTTGTTCTCACCCTGGAATTGACTCCGATCCTGTGCTACCTCCCGGTAGGATCGCGACAGCTTGAGTCGCGGCAACGACGAGTCGTTGTGGAACACGAAGTATTCGCCATCGACCTTTTCCACCACGAGGTCGGGTATCACGTAGTTGTCGCTCATATCCGCGTACTTCAGGCCCGGCTTCGGATCGAGCTTCGAGATCGAATCGGCTGCGCTCTGAACGTCCACCGGAGGAATCCCGTGCTCCTTCGACAGCTCACTCCACCTGTGGTTGACGAGCTGTTCGAAATGATCGCGGATGATCTGGAAGGCCAGCGTGTCGTCTTCGCCCCTCTCCCTCAGCTGGATCAGCAGGGTTTCCTGGAGGTCCCGGGCTCCGACGCCGGAGGGATAGAAGCCCTGGATGATCCGGAGCACGGCTTCGGCCTCCTCGAGCGTGAACGGCTCCATCTCGGACCACAGCTCCGGCTCGCTCTCGGCCAGCCACGTATTCGCGGCCTCGACCACCTCTTCCAGGCTGCAGGCCAGGAATCCTTCCCGGTCCACGTTGCCGATGATCTCCTCGCCGAGCGCGAACTCCCTCTGTCCCAGCTTGAGGAGATTCAGCTGCTCGCGCAGGTGCTCCCACAGATCCGGCGGCGCTGCCGGAGTGGGCATGTAGTGCTCCTTGTCCTCGAACTGACTGCGCCGGCCACCCGCGTCGAATCCGTTGAGGAGGATCTCTTCCCAGTCGACCTCGTCCTCGTCCTCCTCCTCTTCCTGCGTCTCCTCCGGCAATTCCTCTTCAGCCATCTCGGTGAATTCGAGGAACGGATTGACCAGCACCTCCATCTTGAGGTGAGCCTGGAGATCCAGCAGCGGCATATAGAGCAGATCCATCGCCTGATACAGGCGCGGATTGATCTTGAGTTCCTGCCGCATGCCGAGGCTCTGCGACAGCCCCCTCTTGAAATCGGCCATGTGCTACCCGGTTATTCCACTTGATCTGGTTTGGCGGCCCTCAGGCCGTGCTGTATGTAAGATAGCGAACGGGGTTCCACGGCACACCCCTTGCAGGGCGGCCGCGCGTGGAAGGCTATGTCGGGGTTTCTACAACTCGAAGTCGAGACCCAGGTACATCTTCCGGGCTTCCGGATCCTCGACGAGCGTTTGCGCCGGACCCTCGATGTGAATTCGACCGTTGAACATCAGGTAGGCTCGATCCGTGATCGAGAGGGTCTCGCGCACGTTGTGGTCCGTGATCAGCACGCCCAGCCCGCGCTCCCTGAGCTCGGCCACTATCCGCTGGATATCGTCTACTGCGATCGGATCGACTCCGGCGAACGGCTCGTCGAGCAACATGAACTTGGGACTGGTCACCAGAGCCCGAGTAATCTCGAGCCTCCTTCGCTCTCCACCGGACAACGAATCGGCCTTGTTCTTTCTCAAGTGCCCGATCGACAGTTCCCCGAGAAGCTCGTCCAGACGCTGATAGCGCTCCGAGCGAGTCATGTCCAGAGTCTGCAGAATGGCCATGACGTTCTGCTCGACCGTCAGACGCCGGAAGATCGAGGGCTCCTGCGACAGGTATCCGATCCCCGCCCGAGCGCGGCGGTACATCGGTATCCCGGTCAACTCCTGCTGGTCGAGGTAGACGCGGCCCGCGTTCGCCGCGAGCAGTCCGACGATCATGTAGAATGTGGTGGTCTTCCCCGCCCCGTTGGGTCCAAGCAGACCGACGATTTCGCCCTGGCGGACTTCGAGGTCGACTCCGTCCACGACACTCCGCTTGCCGAAGGTCTTGACCAGGCCTTCAGCCCTCAGAACGCTCTGCTCGCTCACCCACCGCCTCCTTCCGTCGAGGGCTCGAGATAGATACCTATGGCATCCTTCGCGACGACCTCGGATGGCTCTCCATCCTGGAACAACACTTCGATGCGGTTGCCGAGCAGATAATTCCTGGACGGTGACATGGAGCGCGCCGAATCTCTCACCGAGGCATAGAACGAGCGGGCGCTGCCCAGAGACAGAAGACGCTCCGGAGTGGGGTCTGCCTCCGACGGTGGTGTGAGTGAGTCCACCGGCGAGGCGGAAAAGAAAGCCCGGATCGTATCGCCCGTCAGCCAGTTCGATCCCGGGTCGAGATCCCGGGTCGCCTCGATCAGCTGTGTTCCAGGGACATGGGGATCCGTCTCCACCGAAGCCGCAGACCCCACGGAAGCGATGGAGTCCAGGCGACCGGCCGTGAGGGAAAACTCGATGGAGTCGCCGGATAGCTGGAACGAGCCCGAAACGGCTATGGAACGCCCTTCGCCGTAGGCCCACAGGCGTTCGACCTCTCCCCCCCTGATCTCGGCCGTCACCAGATCGGCTTGCAGTTCGAAATCCTGGCCGGTAGCCGCAGCATCACCGAAGGACCTGACCTCTCGAAGTTCGTCCTCCGAGAACCGGGCCAGAACGCTGTCTCCCGTCAGTTCGAAGCCCTCGCCTCGAATGATCGGGTTGCCATACAGAACCCCGAGCCCGTCAGAATCGAAGCGCGCGCTGTCGGCCGTCGCATCGAGGTCCGAGCGGTGAATCTCCACGTTGCCACGCGCGAAGGCCCGCTGCTCTCCCACGAACTCCGCCACGTCCGAATCGACCAGGAAAGCCTCGGTCCCTGGACCTCCCGTCGGTAGAGTCATATGGGGCCGACCCGTGGCCACCGTACGGCTTCCGCGGAACGGAGTCCGCAGGAAGTCCACCCGCGGTCCCTCCAGCGTGGCCCCGGATTGAAGTCGCTCCAACCGCACATCCCCCTCCGACACGACGCGATCCGACAGTCCGTAGTAGGTCACCCGCTCCGCGTCGAGGACTCGAGTGGAGTCGCGGTATCGGACGGAGCCGATCATGAGCGCCTCGGCAATGTGTTCCAGGTGAACGGCACTGTCACCCGTCATCGAGGCGTCTCCGCACCGACCCAGCACCAGTCCTCCGCCCAGATGCATCGCATAGCGCCCCTCAGCCCCCGGGATCGCCAGCATGTTGCTTCGCGGCTGATCGCGTGACCCGGCCTCTGCCACTACCCGGACCCGCAGCTGACAACTGGGAGTAACCTGTGCGGCGGAGGCCCGGGGACCGACCAGCGCCACCAGAGACGCGAGAGCGGCCGACCAAACCGCCGCCTGGCGCGAGGCGGCGCGGGGTGCGAGGCGCGCGATCATTCGCGCGGCGAACGCCGAGGCGCGGCCGGCTCTCCCTCGGACACGAAACTCGGGTTCAGGATCTGAACGTTCTCCAGCTGTGCGTCACTGACGAAACTGTCGCCCCTGCTCTGGAGACCCGGCCGGTACAGGACGAACGTGGTGTCTCCGTACAACGAGTCCGCCTCCGCATCGTACCGAAGCCGTTGCGTCACCAGGCGCTTGGATCCGGCCGCCTCCCTGACCTCCACCGCCCCTCTCACTTCCACGTCGCCCGTGTCGAATCGGTACTCGCCAGATTTCCCGGTCAGGGTCCCGTCCTCCAGTCCCGTGTCCCCGTAGAAGATGATCTTCAGGTTGCGCAGTTGGAGCAGGCCCACGTCCTGGAAACTGAATGCCGTGTCTGCCTTCAGAACGGCGCTGCGAACGCCCGCCCGGGTCAGGTTCATCTCCACTCCGACGAGCACCTGGTCGGCCTCAAGTCCCAGGAGCGTGTCCGACGCAAGCGGTCTCTGGTTCTCCTCTGCGCAGCCCAGGGCCACGATGGCGCACACGAGGACGAGCGCCGCCGGGTGACCGACGACGGGAATCCGGACCATGCTCACGCCAGCCTCACCCGCAGGAGATCATGCAGATGCACCATGCCCTGCAACCTGTTCTCTCCGTCCACTACCGGCATCGCCATGATTCCGTGCTCCCGCATTTGCACCAAAGCCTCGGTGGCCATCTCGCCCGCACCGATCGTCTTCGGCGCCCGGTTCATGGCCCGCTCGACGGAGTGCGAGAGAAATCCGGGATGCTGGTCGGCATACCGAGTCAGATCCCCTGCCGTGATGACGCCGACCACGCGATCCGAGTCCAGGACGGGCACCGTCCCCTGCCTGTGCGCTATCTCATGCATCGCGGCTCCGAGATCCCGGTCGAGAGTCAGCCGCGGCACCCGCTGTTGATCCGTGATCATCACGTCACGCACCGTCAGCGTCAGACGGCGCCCCAGCTCTCCGCCCGGATGCAGCCGGGCGAAGTCTTCCGGCCCGAAGCCGCGAACCTCCGAAACGGCCATGGCCAGGGCATCCCCCATCGCCAGCGCCGCCGTGCTGCTGGCCGTGGGAGCCAGGTCGTGCGGACACGCCTCGACCTGCACGCTGACGTCGAGGACCAGATCCGCGCGTCGTGCAAGAGTCGATGTGGGCTCCGCCGTCAGACAGATCACCGGAACACCGAGGCGCTCGATCACCGGCAGCAGGCTCTCCATCTCGGAGGACTCGCCGCTCTTGGAGATGGCGAGGACCAGATCGCCTCCTACCAGCATGCCCACATCACCGTGAGCCGCCTCCACCGGGTGCAGGAAGATCGCCGGCGTTCCGGTGGACGAGAACGTCGAAGCGAGCTTTCGGGCCACGATCCCCGACTTCCCGATACCCGTAACCACCACGCGGCCCGAGATTGCCTCGATCACCCGGACCGCTTCGGCGAACGCAGCACCCAGGCGCTCCGCCAGAGAGGCTACGCTCTCGCTCTCGATCCGCAGCACTTCCCGGCCCCGCTCGATGATCCTCGAGTCGTGGGCCGGCTCGCCGTTGCCCTCACTCACCCTCTTTCGACCTCCAGTGCTCGACGCACTCCGCGACGTATTCCTCGACAAGGCTCTTCCACTCGCCCCGGGCTCCGAGGAGCGCCTCGACGAACTCACGGACAGCGCCCGCCCCGCCAGCCGTGTCACCGACCCAGCTCGCGGCCGCCTTGACCTCGGGTACGGCGTTCGCGACCGCTGCCGGTAGGCCTACCTTCCGAAGTACCGGAAGATCCGCCAGATCGTCAGCCAGGAAGGCGGCCTGATCCCAGGAGGCACCGGCACGCCGGAGTATGTGCGCTACCGCTTCGAGTTTGCCGAATGGCGACACCTGGTGGATCTCGGTGATTCCGAGGGACTCGGCCCGCTGCCTCACCGCCGGAGAGATCTTGCTGGACACTACTGCTACCACCAGGCCGGTGCGATGCAGCATGTGGATCGCAAATCCGTCGTGCACGTGGAAACGACGCCCTTCCACCGTGCCATCCGGTCCCTCGAAAGCGTACAACCCCCCATCGGTCATCACTCCGTCCGCGTCCAGCAGGACTACTCGCACCTCGAGAGCCAGCGACCCCGGAATGGAACTCATCGGGGATCCGCGGGCGTCCGCCCGCGAGCTTCCCGAATTGCCAGCAGGCGCTCCAGCATCCTCTCCAGGCTACCGAGCGGCAACATGTTGGCCCCGTCCGAAGGCGCGCTGGACGGATCCGGGTGTGTCTCCAGGAAAATGCCGTCGGCGCCCGCCGCCACTGCGGCTCCCGCCAGGGTCTCGATCCAACGGGGCTCTCCGCCGCTCGCGGCTCCGCCCTTCGCTCCGCCAGGGAGCTGCACGGAATGTGTCGCGTCGAACAGGGCCGGACACCCGCACGTCTCACGCATGATCTCGAAACTGCGCATGTCCACCACCCAGCGGCCGTAACCGAATACCGTCCCGCGCTCCGTCACGCTGACTCCGGCGGCTCCCGCATCCCGGACCTTCTCGACCGGGTGTCTCATGTCCTCGGGGGCCAGCCACTGACCCTTCTTGACGTTGACCGGCAGCCCCGTGCTCCCGGCCGCCGTCAGAAGGTCTGTCTGGCGGCACAGAAAGGCCGGAATCTGGATCGCGTCGACGACCGCGGCGACGGCTCGCGCCTGCGCGGGCTCGTGGATGTCGGTCAACACGGGCAGCCCCGTCTCCCGGCGAACCGCACTCAGAAGTTCCATCCCCGCGCTCAGACCGGGTCCCCGCGGCGACGAACCGCTGGTCCGATTGGCCTTGTCGAAAGACGCCTTGAAGATGGCCGCTACTCCCAACCGCCCGGCCACTTCGCCGACCTTCTCGGCGACTTCGATGTTCAATCGATCGTCTTCCAGCAGGCAAGGTCCCGCGATCAAAATGAAGCGCCCGCCCGGATCGAGGACGTTCATTCCCGGCCAGCCGTCGCCCAGCTCGCGCGGCCCTCGACTTCATCCGTCTCCACCGGCATCCGGTGGTCACGACGCTCCTTGGCGGCGGCGATGAACGCCGCGAACAGCGGGTGCGCCCGCGTCGGTCGGGACTTGAGCTCCGGGTGGAATTGTGTGGCCACGAAGAACGGATGTTCCGGAAGTTCGATGATCTCGACGAGGCCGCCACCCGGAGAAACACCACTGAAGGCCATCCCCCCGGCTGCCAGGACATCGCGGTAGTCATTGTTGACTTCGTACCTGTGGCGGTGACGCTCCGAAACCTCTTCCTCGCCGTAGATCTCTCTCACCCGGCTGCCCGCCACGAGCTCTGCGGGATAGGCGCCGAGCCTCATTGTGCCGCCCTTCATGGTGACCTTCAGCTGCGAGTCGAGCAGGGAGATCACGGGATGCGGAGTCCCGGCCTCGAACTCCGACGAATCCGCGCCGTCCAGACCGCACACGTTCCTGGCCAATTCGATGATCGCGCATTGCAGCCCGAGGCAGATTCCGAGAAACGGAACGCCCTGTTCGCGCAGATAGCGCACCGTGTCCACCATTCCCTCTACCCCACGCTGCCCGAAGCCTCCGGGGATCAGCACCGCGTCGTACGGGCTGAGCGCCTCCGCCCCCTGAGAATCGATCGCCTCGGACGAGAGCCAGTCGATCCTCACGCCGATATCGTTCGCTATTCCGCCATGAATCAGCGCCTCCTGGATCGACTTGTAGGAGTCGACCAGAGACGTGTACTTGCCGACCACTCCGACCCGGACTTCGCCGGAACCCGGGTGCTTGATGCGCTCCACCATGGATTCCCAGCCCGTCAGGTCCGGTTCGGCCGTCTCGAGGGCCAGGTGATCCACGATGCGGTCATCGAGCCGCTGCTCTCGGAAGCGGAGCGGGACCTCGTAAATCGTGTCCATGTCACGGCTCTCGATCACATCCCGAATATCCACGTTGCAGAATCGAGCCACCTTTCTGCGGACTTCTTCAGGGAGAGGCCACTCCGTTCGGCACACCAGAATGTCCGGCTGCAGACCGATCTCCATCAGCTCACGCACCGAGTGCTGTGTCGGCTTCGTCTTCAGTTCGCCTGCCGCCGCTATGTAAGGCACCAGCGTGAGGTGGACCAATACGGTGTTCTTCCAGCCCACGTCCTGCCGGAACTGGCGGATCGCTTCGAGGAACGGCAGAGACTCGATATCCCCTACGGTGCCCCCGACCTCGGTGATGACCACGTCGTGGCCCGGAGACAGCATCTGGATGTAGGACTTGATCTCGTCGGTGACATGTGGAATGACCTGGACCGTAGCTCCGAGGAAGTCTCCCTTTCGCTCTTTCGTGATGATGTTCTGATAGATGCGACCGGTGGTGACGTTGTTGGCCTGGGAAAGGGACTCGTTGATGAACCGCTCGTAGTGCCCGAGATCCAGATCGGTCTCCGCGCCGTCGTCCGTCACGTAAACTTCGCCATGCTGAAACGGCGACATGGTTCCGGGATCGACGTTGATGTATGGATCGAATTTCTGGATCGTAACGGCCAGCCCTCGCTCGACCAGCAGCCGGCCAATCGAGGCCGCCGCGATTCCCTTGCCAAGAGAGGAAACCACTCCTCCCGTGACGAAGATGTACTTCGTATCCGCCTGCGGCGCGTCAGACATGGGTTCTCACTTTCAATTCGTATTCACGGTGCCCTGCGGGCCACGGTTCTGATTGCGGGAATGAGGCTTCGGAAGGGACTCCGACGCACGCTCTCGGCCGGAAGGCACAGGCGACCTCAGAAGGTCGGAATCGGATGCGCGACGGCGATAACTTCACGCTCCGTAACGTAATCCGTTTCGGAACGCGGTGTCAAAGGGCTCTCGGTCACAGATCCCCGGGGAATCGGAAGATCGCATAGCCGCGAACGTCTCCGCCGCTGGCCCCCGGATCCACTGCGACACCCCCCTCGACGACCCAGAACCGGAGCCCGGCGATCAGATTCACCTGCCAGTCGGTCGATTGGCCGGCATCCCACGCTGCTCCGGTACCGGCCCGGGCGAATACATCGAGCGCTCCCAGCTCGCCGAAGCGCAGCGCTTCTATGGGGATCGAATACCCGACCTGGCCGTACACCACGCGAGGTCCTCTGAATTCCACGGCGCCGAGAGTCGGGAGGGTTGCCCGGCCCCCGAATCCGGTCCACCTCTGTCCAGGCAGGTCGCCGGCCAGATCACCCCTGGCCAGAGCGAAGACGTCCAGTCGGTGAGAAGAGAATCCCGGAGTGGTCCACCGGGCCCGGATCTCCCCGAGAAGGTAGGAGAAGTCGCCCGCCACCGACGAGTCCGCCGCCTCCAGGAAGGCCCGCCCCACGAGCCGCCCGGAAGTGCCCGTCTGGCGATCGACCGAGACCGCCAGTGCGGCACTGCCGGTCTTGCCGTCGTCGATAGCCGGGTTCTCACGCACGTTGTCCGACCCGAAGAACGTGAACTGATCACCTGCATTCCTGCTCCAGGCGTCTTCCCATTCCAGACGGAACATGGGTGTCCACCAGCGGTCTCCGCTCCCTCGCACGACCAACGCGAACCGGTCGGCTCCGTAGTAGTCTCGAAAATCGTCGCCCAGGAACAGGTAGGAGAGGGAATTCGACACGTCCGCCCGGATCCATCTCTCGTTGGTGCGGACGACGCGCTCGGCTTCCACCCCGAATTCGACCGGACCCGGATACCAGAACTGGCGCACGGTACCCTCGAGTTCCCCCTGTCCCGAACGGTACCTTCCCACGAGCTCCAGCGTGGGCCTCCAGGCCCAGTTGACCGCACGCAGCGTGATTCCCCACGCGACGGTCACGGCGTCCACGCGCTCGTAGGTGGGAGCCTCGAACCCGTACAACCCGTGCAGGTCGACCGCATCCGGAACGTCCACGACCGGATGGATCTCGAAGCCGCCGGCCGCCGGAAGAACCGAGTATCGCTCCGCCGGGCGCCAGGTTACCTCGCCGTCGATGGTCGCCATGCCTGACCCGAGGTAGCCACCGCCGAGCACGACGATGTCTCCCGACACGTGGGCCCCCGGCCTGAGCAGAATATCGCCATCTACGACGTAGATATCTCCGTCGACCGAGCCAGCCAGGCGTACCTGCGCCTCGAGCACTAGAAGGTCGCCCGCCACCTGTCCGTCGGAGGCGACAACCGTATCACGGGTCCACATCCGGAAATCGCCGCGGGCCAAGAAGTCGGCCAGCCTCGCGTCCAGTGCATTCCCGCGCCGTGGCTCGAATGTGACTTCCTGGGCCACGGCGGAGGGAGCCGCCAGGCCGGCGGCGAGGCACAGCAGCGCGAACGCCCGTCGGTGATCGCGAGACAGGGCACGCCGGACGCTCACCTTTCCCTTCCCCCCCCGGTCGCTTCCCACCGATCCCACGCGATAGTCTCCTCGTCGCCCCGCCGCTGCGGCAGACGCTGAAAGCCGTCCGGATACCCGAGGGCGAGGAGTGTGACCACCGGCACGTCTGCCGGGATGCCGAGCACCTGCTGGATTTCGCTTTCCCTGAAACCCGTGATCCACGCAGTCGCGAGACTCATGTCCGCGGCCGCCAGGACCATCGCCTCGGTGGCCGCGGCCAGGTCGATCGGGTGGCTGGGGCGCCCACTGCCCGCGATGTTCGAGTGGACTCGCGCACCCCCGACGACGAGGACCGGAGCCGTCCGGACGAGCTCGCCCTGGAATACAGCCCGCGCGATCCGGTGGCGGGTGAGTGCGTCCTGAACGACGATGAAGCGCCAGGGCTGGTCCTCCCGGGCGGAAGGAGCGTACCGGGCGCATTCCAGAATCCGAGCCAGTATCTCGGGCGGAACCATGCGATCGGAGAACCGCCTTACGGCCTGGCGGTTACGCGACAGGTTTAGCACGCGAGAGACGGCGCTCACCCGGCGCTACCCCCTCGGATGGTGCTGGCGATGCTCTTCTTGAAGGTATCGGCGATCCACATGCGTATAGATCTGGGTCGTTGAGATGTCCGCGTGCCCCAGCATTTCCTGCACGGCGACCAGATCCGCTCCCCCCTCCAGCAGGTGCGTCGCGAAGCTGTGCCGGAACGTGTGTGGCGTGACCTTCCTCTCGACCCCGGCATTGCGCACGTGCATCCCGACGATCTTCCACGCTCCCATGCGGCTCAGCGGACGCCCGTGTTGATTGAGGAATACCACCCCTTCCGACCGGCGCCGGTCGAGCTCTGGCCGTCGCTCTCGAAGGTAGCGCTGTAGCACCCGGACCGCACGACCTCCAAGCGGCACCACGCGTCGCTTGTCGCCCTTGCCGCTCACGGAGATGAGACCTTCTTCCAGGGACAGGTCCCGCATCCGCAGGCCGATGAGTTCCGAGATTCTGAGACCGGCCCCGTACAGAGTCTCGAGCATGGCCGCGTCGCGCCTGGCGTTCGGGTGAACATCCGCAGGCAGAGCCCCGACGGTATCCAGGATCGCCTCGACCTGCGCATAGGTCAGCACGTCCGGGAGAGTCTTGTCGACTCGAGGGCTCTCCAGCTTCTCGGTGGGATCGTGCCTGAGGTGACCCTCCTCGACGAGAAAGCCGAAGTAGGTGCGCAGTGCGGACCGGCGGCGGGCCACGCTCCGAGCCGCGAGACCGTGCTCGTCCAGATCTACCAGATATGCTCGCAGCACCTGGTAGTCGACAGCGCCCGGATCCGTCATTCCTCCCGCGATCGAGAAATCGGCGAACGACGCACAATCTCCCAGATACGCCTTCACCGTGCTGGGAGCGAGACCTCGTTCGTAGCGCAGGAAGTCCGAGAACTCCTCCAGACGGAATCGACTCCGGGGGCCGTCGAACTTCGCAGGTCGGGAACGAACTCTTGTCTTGCCGACCACTAGGGCGCCCCCTCTCCATCGGCCCGGCGGGAACGCCACCACAGCCAACCCAGGGCGGCGGCAGCGAGCAGGGCCACCACACCGGCCGTCGTGTTGACGGCAGTCAGTGCGCCGACGATCCGGGGGATGTTCCGGGAAGCGACGACACCGCCGAACACGAGACCCGCGTACCAAAAGGCCGAAGCGATCGTCAATGGAAGCGCGGTACGCCAGAATCCCAGCCGACTGATCCCGGCGAAGGCTGGCACGAGGACCCTGAACACCGGGAAGAAGCGGCTCACCAGGATCGTCAGCGCCCCGTAATCCTCGTAGAACAGGGACATTCTCTCGAGCTGCGCAGGTCTCAGGAGCCAGCGGCCCCAGCGGGTCGAGAACAGGCCTCCGCCGAAGTGAAGCGCGGCGACGTACACGGAGAGAGCGAGCAGCAGGTTGCTGACCCAGGCCACCAGGAATACGAGGCGGGCGTCGAGGATCCCCCGATCCGCCAGAATGCCCCCGGCGACCACGACCAAGTCCGATGGAACTGGCGGAAAGAGATTCTCGATGGCAGCGCCAACGCCCACGAGCAGGTAGACAGTCTCGACCGGTACGCCGCCGACCAGGTGAAGGAGGGCCTCCAGCTGCTCCTGCATTTCGCCGCCTACCCGCCGGTGCGGATCGAGGCATGCAGTGTGTCGATATCTTCGATTTGGTCGAGCAGAATCACGACCATCACGGCCAGTCCCTCTCCTCTGCCGATCCACCCCATCCCCTCGTTCGTCTTTCCCTTGATGGAAACGCATGAACTCGAGATGCGCAGGCGCTCGGCGAGGCGCTCAGCCATCGGATCGACCCACGGACTCACCCGCGGGCTCTCCGTGACGATGGTGACGTCCGCGTTCACCACCTGGTAGTTTCGCTCCTCGATGAGGCGTACCGCCGCAGCCAGGAGTTCCATCGAGTCCGCCCCCTTCCAGCGGGCGTCAGTGTCGGGGAAATGTTGACCGATGTTCCCGAGGGCTGCCGCACCGAGGACGGCGTCGATCAGCGCGTGAGCCACGGCGTCCCCGTCGGAATGCCCCTTCAGGCCTGCGTGATCGGGGATCTGCACTCCGCCCAGTACGAGAGGCCGCCCGGGCTCGAAACGGTGTGAGTCATACCCGATGCCGACGCGCACAGGGTCCTCCTATCGGCTGGCGCCAGAGTCAGGACTCGCGGCCGACCCCGAGCAGGCGGAGCGCCAGGTGAGCCGCGTTCCGCGCGTTGTCGATGCCAACCGCGGCCACCGGAACGCCCGGGGGCATCTGGACGATCGAGAGAAGGGCATCGAGCCCTCCAAGCGTACCCGCCGAGATCGGAACGCCGATCACCGGCAGGCGGGTGTGTGCAGCGACCACTCCCGGCAGCGCCGCCGACAGTCCCGCGCCGCACACGACCACCTCGAATCCGCTCGACTCAGCCGCAGCTGCGATTTCCGCGGTCCTTGCAGGGTCGCGGTGCGCGCTGCTCACCACGACTTCGACCTCCACCCCAGCCTCCGCGAGCACGTCCACACCCTTTTGCATCACCGGACGGTCCGAGTCGGAGCCCATCATCACGAGCACGCGTTGACCCATCAGGGAACTCTCCTGTCCATGCATACGCTGCAACCGCAGTACCAATCGAGATCCGGCCTGACCGGAGAATAGTCCTGGTATCTGGAAACAGCCTCGAAACCCGCTCCCTCGATGAACTGCACCAGAGTGGATCGGGGCATGATGAAGTCCGTGCCCGTGGCCGACACCACGTTCTCCTCCATCATCAGGGATCCGAAGTCGTTGCACCCGAAGTGCAGGGCCACCTGCGCCACCTTGGGGCCCTGAGTCACGTAGCTGACTTGGAGATTCCGCACGTTGTCCATGACCAGCCGTGATATGGCAATGGTCTTCAGGTATTCCGAGGCCGTTGCCTCAGGGGTACCATCCATCTCGGTGCCATCTGATTGCAGGGTCCATGGAATGAACGCCGTGAATCCCCCCGTCTCGCACTGGAGATCCCGCACGCGGATCATGTGTTCGACCCTGTCCGCACGACTCTCTCCCGCTCCAAACATCATCGTCGCAGAGCTGAGCAGCCCGTGTTCGTGAGCCACCCGGTGGATTTCGAGCCAACGAGCCGTGTCGATCTTCTTCCTGGCTATGCGATCGCGTACCTCGTCGACCAGGATCTCGGCTCCGGCACCCGGGACCGAGTCGAGTCCCGCGTCCTTCAACTCGCCGATGACAGTGCCTACGTCCACCTTGTGCACCCGGGCGATGATGTCCAGTTCCGAGGCCGAGAAGCCGTGCACGTGGATCGGGTGATGGGTCTTGATATAGTCGAGCAATCCGGTGTAATAGTCGAGTTTGAGATACGGATTGTGTCCGCCCTGCATGAGTATCTGAACGGCGCCGATTCTCTTCGCCTCGTCGATCTTGGCCCCGATCTGCTCGTTGGACAGGACGTACCCTTCTTCATGACCCGGGCGTCGATAGAAGGCGCAGAACGAGCAGTCTGTGACGCAGACGTTGGTGTAGTTGATGTTGCGGTCGACGATGTAAGAGACGGTCGCCCCGGGAACCGCGGCGCGCGCCCGCTCCCGAGCCATGGCGCCGAGCTCGAGCAAGGGCCGCTCATACAGCGAGGCAAACTCTGCCCTCTCGGCCGCATCCACCGGAGCCAGTCCCGTCGCCGCACCGCTCACAATAGCGGTCATGCGACCACCGGCTCCCCCACCGCGTTGTACAGGGAATCGCGCTCCACCGGCGTCTTGCCCGCATCCCGAATCAGCTCGACTATCTCGTCCAGATCCAGCCCCAGGGGTGTATCGGCTCCGGCGGCATGCGTGACCTTCTCGAGTACCACCGTGCCCTCCAGGTCATCAACACCGAAAGACAGCGCGATCTGCGAGACCTTGGTCGTGACCATGATCCAGTGGGTCTTGATGTGCGGAACATTGTCCAGGAATATGCGTCCGACCGCCAGGGCCTTGAGGTCGTCCACCCCTCCAGTCCGCTCCCCCTCCACACCCATCTGCCTTCCCAGGGCCGTGTTGTCGGGATGCCAGGCCAGTGGTATGAAGGTGCTGAAACCCTGGGTCTCGTCCTGCAGGTCTCGCAGCATGAGCATGTGATCCACCCTGTCCGCCGCCGTCTCGACGTGACCATACAGAAGGGTGCAGTTCGTCGGGATCCCCAGCTCGTGGGCCTCGCGGTGCACCTGAAGCCACTCATCCGCTGCCAGCTTCCGGTCCGCGATCGTCGATCGAACCGCCGGGCTGAACACTTCCGCTCCACCACCGGGCATCGCATCCAGTCCTGCATCCAGCAGCTCCCGTAGCACGTCCACGGTACTGACGCCCTCCAGGCGGGCGAGGTGAGCGATCTCGACAGCCGTCAGCGCCTTGATGTGGACGGTGGGATGCCTCTCCTTGAGTCCCCGTATCATGTCGGTATAGTAGGAAAGCGGCAGTTTGGGATGCAGACCGCCCACGATGTGGAACTCGCGGGTCGGTGAGGACCGCGCCGCTTCCGCCTCGGCATATACCTCGTCCAGACTCATGGTGTACGCGTCGTCCGCAAGAGGGCGCACGCCGTACGAGCAGAACACGCAGACCTTGTTGAGGATGCAGACGTTGGTCGGGTTGAGGTGCTGGTTGGCCACGTAGAACACCCGGTCCCCGTTGAGCCGTCGGTTCACCAGGTCCGCCATGCTGCCCACGGCGAGAAGATCGTCGGTCTCGAACAGCGCGATAGCGTCCTCACGCGAAATGCGCTCCCCCGCCTCGACCTTCTCTGCAATGGCGATGAGCTCCGCCGCCTCCGGCCGAACGCTCAACTCTCCTTCCACCCGGGGAAATATCACTCGCCCCCCCACGCCCGCACCGCCAGGGTCACGTTGTGCCCGCCGAACCCGAACGAGTTCGACAGAGCCGCCCGTACCGTGGTTTCTGTGGGTCCATCGACTCCGTAGTTGAGGTCGCACTCGGGATCGGGCGTCTCGTAGTTGATCGTCGGAGGAACCAGGCCTCGTTGACACACGAGCAGCGAGACTCCAGCCTCGATCGCCCCGGCCGCCCCCAGCGTATGTCCCGTCATGGACTTGGTCGAGCCGACGACGATCTCACGCGCTCGTTCTCCAAGAACGGCCTTGATGGCCACGGTCTCCGTCGAGTCGTTGGCCGGGGTGGATGTCCCGTGGGCGTTGATGTAGTCGACCTCACGTGCGTCCAGGCCAGCGTCTTCCATCGCCATGCGCATCGCGATCTGCGCCCCTGCCCCCTCGGGGGCAGGCGACGTCATGTGGTACGCGTCGGCGCTCTGCCCGAAACCCGCTAGCTCGCCGAGGATCTTCGCCCCACGCGCCACGGCATGCTCCTTCGCCTCCAGCACCATGATGCCTGCCCCTTCTCCGAGCACGAAGCCATCCCGCGTGAGATCGAACGGTCGGGACGCTGTCTCCGGTGAGTCGTTGCGCTCGGACAGAGCCTTCATCGAAGCGAACCCGGCGATGCACAGGGGGGTGACCGTCGCTTCCGTCCCACCGGTGATCATCACATCGGTCTCCCCGATCCGGACGGAACGATAGGCCGCTCCTACAGCATGGCCGCTCGAAGCGCACGCCGAAACCGTCGCGTAGTTCGGGCCACGGGCCCCGTACTTCATGGAGATCATGCCGGCAGCCATGTCCCCGATGAACATCGGGATGAAGAACGGAGACACCCGGCCCGGGCCTCTTTCCAGAAGCTTCGCGTGCTGGGTCTCCATCGTGCTGAGGCCGCCGATGCCGCTGCCGACGATGACCCCGAAGCGCTCGGGGCGAATCGAGGCGACCGCGGACTCGATATCCGCCATCTCGGCCGCCTGATGCGCCGCCCCCATCGCGAGTTGCAGGAAGCGGTCCGCCCGCCGGACTTCCTTCCTCTCCATGTAAAGTTCGGGGTCGAAGTCCTTGACTTCGCACGCGAACCGGACGGACTGATCGGAGGCGTCGAACTGCGTTATCGGAGCTCCGCCCGAGCGCCCGGCGATCAACGAATCCCACGTCTCTTCTACATCAAGGCCGACCGGCGTGATGAGGCCGAGGCCCGTGACGACCACGCGCCGCGTGTCGGACATCCGTGTCTCCTGCTCCTTGGAGGTGGGAGGTTACTCCTTGTCCTGCAGATAACGGATGGCGTCGCCCACGGTCTGCATCTGCTCGGCGTCCTCGTCGGGGATCTCCACCCCGAACTCTTCTTCGAACGCCATCACGAGCTCGACGGTGTCAAGTGAGTCCGCACCCAGGTCTTCGACGAACGAGGCCTCGTCGGCGACCTTCTCCATCTCCACGCCCAGCTCGTTGGCAATGATCTCTCTGACTCTGTCAGCAGCGTCGGACATGATCCAAACCTCTGTTTTTGTTGTTTCGTACCTTCCGGCGCGCCTAACGAGCCGCCGGCTACATCACCATGCCGCCGTCCACCACCAGCACCTGCCCGGTAATGTAGGCAGCGGCCGGACCCGCCAGGAAGCGAATAGCTCCAGCCACATCCTCCGGAGTACCGAACCGCCCGAGCGGGATACGCTCGGCGAGACCCTCCCGCGCTTCCTCGGGAAGCTCGGCGGTCATATCCGTCTCTATGAACCCCGGCGCTACCACATTGGCCAGGACCCCTCGGGCCGCCAGCTCCTGGGCGACGGACTTCGTGAAGCCGACCAGACCTGCCTTTGACGCCGCATAGTTGGCCTGTCCGCGGTTCCCCGTCAAGCCTACCACGCTGGCTATACTGATGATGCGGCCACTTCGCCGCTTCATCATTCCACGGGCGACGGCCCGCGTCGTGTTGAATGCTCCCCGCAGGTTCGTATCCATCACGGCCTGCCAGTCCTCGTCCTTGAGGCGCACCAGAATGTTGTCTCGCGTGATGCCCGCGTTGTTCACGAGGATGTCGACGGGCCCCAGGCAGTCCTCGACCGCCGACATCAGATCGGCACACTGGGCCGGGTCCGAGACGTCGCAAGCGAAAGCCTCACCCCTACCATCCAGTCCATCTACGGCGGCCTGGGCCCGCTCCTTGGACCTGGCGACGACAGCCACCGATGCTCCGGCTCGACTGAGCTCGCTGGCCGTGGCCCTGCCGATCCCTCTCGATCCGCCCGTGACGACGGCCACCTTGCCCTCCAGCTCACGCATCGTCGGCCTCCTCCAGAAGAGCCTCCACCTCGTCGAGATCCTCCGGACCCCCGACCGGGCGGACGTTAATCGTCCGGTCGATGCGCCGCATCAATCCGGTCAGGACTTTGCCCGGTCCCACCTCGAACCAGACGTCCGGCTCGGTCTCGATCATCGATCGGACGCATTCTACCCAGCGGACCGGTGACGTCAACTGCTCGACGAGAAGCTCTTCGGCCCGTGCAGCACGCATGACCGGGATCGCGGCCGCATTCGCAACGACCGGAAACACCGGGTCGCGCACCTCTACGTCTCGCAGGGCGAGGGAGAGCCCATCGCGTGCTTCCGCCATGAGGGGGGAGTGGAACGCCCCGCTGACGTTCAAGCGAACGGCCCGCTTCGCTCCTGCCTCCAGTGCTCGCTCCATCGCGACCTCGACCGCATCGACGTCACCGCTGATCACGATCTGACCCGGCGCGTTGTAGTTCGCGGGAACCACCGTACCGGCCGCTACCTCCGAGCAGACTTCCTGGACAGGCTCGGGGTCCAGACCGATCACCGCTGCCATCGTGCCCGGCCGCACCGTGCCCGCTCTACCCATGAGTTCGCCGCGCCTCCGCACCAGCCGCAGAGCATCTTCGAGATCGATCGCCCCCGCCGTCAGGTAGGCAGTGAATTCTCCGAGCGAATGGCCCGCCGAGACGGTTACTCTCCGACGAACCGCTTCGGGCAGGCAGCTCCACGCCGCATAGCTGTGCAGCAGGATGGCTGGTTGGGCGTTCTCCGTGCGCCTGAGCTCCTCCTCCGGCCCTTCCCAGCAGATCTGTCGGAGGTCGAAGCCCAGCACTTCGTTGGCTCTCTCGAACACCTCCGCCGCCCGCGGGTGGGCCGAGGCGAGATCCCTGCCCATGCCAACGAACTGCGAGCCCTGTCCGGGCAGAAGTAGAGCAATCTGTTGCGCAGACATAGTCCGTAAGTCCTCCCAGGAGCGCCGCGCACAGCGCGGAGCGGTGTGGGTTGCGGTTCAGCGGCGGCGGATCTTCCTCCACACGCGTGCCGTCCGACTCGTCGGCCCGAGCTCGGATGCGAGATCCGCCACCATGCCGGACTCGACACACGTAACCGCCGTCCGAATCGCGTTCTTGATCGCCCGGGCTGACGACCCGCCATGACAGATGATCGACACCCCGTTCACGCCGAGAAGTGGCGCCCCACCGTACTCAGCGTAGTCCACGGTTCGATACACTTCTTTCAAACCCGCCCCGTACGTCCCCGGATCGAGATGGCTTTCCAGGACACCCGAGATGAAACCGGCCACGGATTCGTAGAATTTGAGCAGCACGTTGCCCACGAATCCATCGCATACGAGCACATCGCAGGCATCTTCGAGGATCCTGTCTCCCTCGATGTTTCCGACGAAGTTCAGCTCCTCGTCCTCCTGCAGGAGCCTGTGGGTCGCCACCGTCCGCGTGTCGCCTTTGGACGCCTCTTTTCCCACGTTGAGCAACCCGACCCGCGGAGCCTCCAGGGCAAGCAGGTCGCGCATGTAGACGGACCCGAGGTGTGCGAATTGGAGCAGCTGATATGGCCGCGTCTCGATGTTCGCGCCCGCATCGACGACGAGAACGGGCGACCCGGCTGTCGGAAACATGGTCCCCACCGTGGGCCTCTCCACCCCTGGGACCATTCCGAGGAAGAGTCTCGAGGCCGCCATGACGGCGCCGGTGGACCCCGCACTGATGAAGGCGTCCGCGGCGCCCTGCTGAAGCAGCCCCAGGCCGACGACGATCGAGCTGTCGGGTTTGCGACGGATGGCCCGAACCGGAGATTCGTGAGGCTCGACGATCTCCGTCGCGGGCACGACTTCGATACCATCGGGAATGTCGGATGGAAGCTCTGTGCGCAGGCTCTCGGGAACGCCCACCAGAAGTACTCTGAACTGGTTCGGCCACTGCCGAACGGCAGACAGCGCGCCCTCGATGATCACTCGGGGCGCGCCGTCTCCTCCCATCGCGTCCAGCGCGATGCGATGCATGTCACACCTGGCTCGGCCGCGGGCCGGTCAGAACTCTTCGGTTCGGACGATCTCCCGCTCGCCGTAGTGGCCGCACGTCGGACACACCCGGTGTGGCCTTCGAGGATCGCCGCATCTCGGGCACGCCTGGTGAGCGGTACTCGCCGCGACGTGGTGCGTTCGGCGCTTCCGCTTGCGCTGCTTCGAGGTACGTCTCTTCGGTACCGCCATGATCCGACTCCCTATCCGTCGTTGCTATCGTCTTCGTCATCCGGAGCGGCAGTCCCGACCTGCCCGCCCGAAGCCAATTCCCTCAGTACTTCCCAACGCGGGTCTGGCTCCTGAGATCTGCACTCACATACGGACTCGTTCCTGTCCGCGCCGCAGATCGGGCACAGCCCGAGACAGTCATCCCGGCATACCGCGTACTCCGGCGACGCCAGCACCAGCTCCTCGCGAAGCGGGCCGGAAAAGTCCAGAACGGGGGCGTCCGGGTCCAGCGCGAACACGCCCTCTCCTTCCTCACCTTCCGGTACGTCCGGGTCGAAGCGGAAATCGAATTCGATCTCCACCGGCCATTGCATGCCGCCCAGGCAGCGCCGGCAAGTCAGGCTCAGGGTCGTTGCCAACTGCCCCACGATGCGTACGCCACCATGTCCTCCCGGCTCGGCCCGATACGACAACCTCGGGGGACGCGCGAAAGCCGATCCTTCGAGTCCCCAGGCCGCGGACCCGGCAGAAAGCGTCCCCGACCACTCGACGGGCCCCCGCCTGAGCCTGTCCAGATCAACCCGACCTGCTGGGAAGCCGCTATTCATAGCCGTTCAAGAGAGTATTGTCAAACGTCGCCCGAGTGCCCGTCAGCCCTGGAGACGCTCCGTGCCAGCGAAGAAAAAGGCGATCTCGATTTCGGCGTTCTCCGGCGAGTCGGAAGCATGAATCGCGTTTCGCTCCTTGCTCTCCGCATAAAGGGCCCGAACCGTACCCTCGTCCGCCTCCGCAGGGTCCGTCGCTCCGATCACCCGCCGCAGCTCCGAGACCGCCTCCTGTCGCCTCAGAATAAGCGGCATGCACGGCCCCGAGGTCATGAAGTCGACGAGCGACCCGAAGAACGGCCGCTCCCGATGAACCGAGTAGAACGCCTCGGCCTCACCTCGCGTGAGATGCTTCACCCGGGCCGCGACGATGACAAATCCAGCCGCCTCCAGGTGCGCGATAATCTGGCCTGCTCTGCCGGACCCGAAGGCGTCCGGTTTGACTATGGTCAGTGTATCCATCTGGTTCATTCTCAGACCTATCCCCCTGTTTAACCCGGCAGTCTCGCCTCGATGAGGCCGACCAGGTCGGCTGGCCGCTCTGCGACGGCGATGCCGCAGTCTCGGAACGCGGCCATCTTCTCGGCCGCCGTGCCCTCCGAACCTGAGATGATGGCTCCCGCATGACCCATGCGGCGACCCGGCGGCGCGGTCTGACCCGCGATGAAGCCCACCACCGGCTTCGACATGTGATCGCGGACGAATTCGGCAGCCACCTGCTCGTCCGTGCCCCCGATCTCCCCGATCATGGCCACGGCACTCGTGGCCGGATCCTCCTCGAACGCCTTCAGACAGTCCACGAAATCGGTGCCGATCAACGGATCTCCACCGATGCCGACGCAAGTGGACTGGCCGATTCCGTGCCGAGTGAGCTGGAAGATCACCTCGTAGGTCAGCGTCCCTGAGCGACTCACGATTCCCACCGGACCCGGGGTCACGATCTGACCCGGGAGGATCCCTATCTTACCGATGCCCGGGGCGATCAAGCCCGGACAGTTGGGGCCGATCAGGCGAGCCCCCTTCTCCCGCACGTACGGCAGCGCGGTCATCATGTCGGCGACGGGCACCCCCTCCGTGATGCACACGATGAGACGCGCCCCCGCGTCAGCAGCCTCGAAGATGGCGCTGGAGGCGAACGCCGCCGGGACGTAGATGACACTCGCGTTCGCCCCCGTCTCGGCCACCGCCTCGGCCACCGTGTCGAACACGGGCACGGTATCGTCGAACACCTGTCCGCCCTTACCCGGAGTCACGCCCGCGACGACCCGGGTTCCATACTCGATCATCTGGCGCGCGTGGAAGGAGCCGTCGCGGCCCGTAATCCCCTGCACCACCAGACACGTGCTATCGTCGATGAATATGCTCATATCTGAAGATCCTCTTGCAGTCTGGGACGATTCTCGTTTCGCCGAGCTTCAGGCGCCCGCGGCCAGGGCGACCGCCCGCTTCACGACCTCGTCCATATCCGTCATGGCCTCGAATCCGTTCTTCTTCAGGATTTCGACGGCCACGTCTTCGTTCGTCCCCGTCAAGCGGATCGCTATCGGAAGGCCGACATCGATCCGGTGGGTCGCCTCCACGATCCCGTTCGCCACATCATCGCACCTTGTGATACCGCCGAAGATATTGAACAGAATCGACTTGACGTTCGGATCCGACGTGATGATCTCGAAGGCCGTGACCACCTT
>JBDGXI010000226.1:0-2859 GCA_039584685.1 Gemmatimonadota bacterium
GGATCGGGACGACCCCTATCTGTTCGTGTACCAGCCGCTGCTCGATGCCTGCCTGGACGCTGCCCGCGCCGACGGCTGCGCTCTCGTCCTCTCCGGCGACCGCGGCGACGAGGTGGTGGGAGATTGGATCTACGACGAGACAGGTTTGTTCGTCACAGGCAGGTGGGCGACGCTGAGGCGTGAATTGACGGCCGGCCCCGGTGCAGGGCGGCCGCTGTTTCAATCCCTGCGGACCAATGTAATCCGTCCGCTTCTCGGGCGCGGGCTGCCTGCCTTTGGCGATCGTAGTGGCTTGAGGCCCGGCCCGACGCTTCCGCCCTGGATCAAGTCAGACTTCGCGTCGCGGGTCGGCACCGAATCAATGCTGGCCAGCGCAGGCCACCGAACTGCCCGCGAGGCATCAGCCCGATTCAGGCGGTGGGAGCGAATCCAGAATCGATCCGCGACCTGGAGAGCCGGGGGGGAGGAGCGCCGCAGGGCGGGGCTCGGAACGGTGTACTGCGATCCATGGAGCGATCGCTCCGTGGCGGAATACGTGTGCGCGATTCCGCAGCATGAAGTGAATCGGAGGTCGGAAGCCAAGCGACTGGCCCGGCAGGCGGCCCTGGGAGTGGTTCCGGAGAGTGTGAGAAATCGTCTGGGCAAGACGGAACCGGGTGCCCTGTTTGACCGCGGATTCAGAGGACCCGGCCTCTCCGTGGTGCGCCAGCTGCTTGACGATCCGGTTGCGGCTGAAATGGGTTTCATCCACCAGGGGCGACTTCGGTCGGCATACGAGGCTTTCCTGTCCGGGGAGCCCGTTCGACACGACTTTCTGTGGCCTCTGACGCTCGAAATGTGGTTGCGGACCCATTGGACTTGAGGATGCGAGTTTGAGGCAGCAGTACCACAATCTCCGTTGCGTGATCGCCGCAGACTTAGCCCGAGTTACACTGCCAGTTTGGCGCGACACCCCCTCTCTCACTCTGTTTTCTTGGGGTAGCCTCCGTATCTCGCCAGGGTGGACGGGTCGTGCCAAATCGAGTATCGTTCTTGCGTACAGGGTGGTCATGGAAGCCCGCGTGTCGGGCTATTTGGAAACCACCGGTGGGAGGAAGTATGAAGAAGGAGTATCACAAGCCCGAGATCAAGGCCTGGGGGACGGTTGCCGACCTCACGGCCACGGGCATGACGAATCCCGGCAACGATGCAAAGACCGGCAGCGCCGCCTCCATGGGGGGATAACGGTGAATGGCGGAAGAAGGTGAAGGTCGAAAGGCCCGCCCTGGTGGCGGGCCTTTCGCGTTCATGCTCCCACCCTGCAAACTGTCTCCCATGTATGGTGTCTATGACTTCGGGCTGATGCTCGCGGATCGCGTGCGCACGGAGGCCTACAGCCGGGCGCTCCGCGAGGCCATTACGCCCGGGTGTACTGTTCTCGAGATCGGTAGTGGAACCGGCCTGTTCGCCATGCTCTCCCGGCGATGGGGGGCCGGCCGGGTGATCGCCGTGGAGGTGCTGGACACCATCGACCTCGCACCTCGAGTCGCCGAGGCCAACGGACTGGCCGACGGCATCGAGTTCATCAAGGGTTTCTCCACCCGCCTGGAGCTCCCGGTCAGGGCGGACGTACTGATCAGCGATCTCCGTGGCACGTTGCCGCTCTACAGAATGCACCTGCCATCGATCATCGACGCCCGCGAGCGGCTGCTCGCACCCGGCGGTGTGCAGATTCCCCAGGTGGATCGGATCCGCGCCGCCGTCGTCGAATCACCCTCTATGTTCCGACGTCTGCAGGGTCCGTGGGAAAGGGATCGCTTCGATATCGACCACTCGGTGGTCAGCGAGATCAGCGTCAACACGTGGCGCCGCTGGCACAAGGAGGACATGGAGGACGCGCGGCCTCTGACAGGGCCCGCTGAGTGGACGACCATCGACTACACGTCTGTTCGCGAGCCGCACGGCTCCGGCGAAATGGCGTGGACGGTCGAGCGGCCGGGTACTGCGCACGGCCTGAACCTGTGGTTCGATGCGACGCTCATCCCCGGGGTCGAGTATTCCACGTCACCGGATGGCCCGGGGCTGGTGTACGGAAATGCCTTCTTCCCTCTCCGGCGGCCCGTCGAGGTGTGCGAAGGTGACGAGATCCACTGCTCGCTCCGGGCGGACCTGATCGGCGGTCGGTATGTGTGGACGTGGATAACCGGGATCCGGTCCCAGCGAGACGAGCCCGTGGCCTTCACGCAATCGACTTTCTACAGCACGCCGCTCGGAAGACGGGATCTGGCAGCCCAGGAATCTGGCCACGCTCCGAGCCTCGCCATGGAAGGCCGGTTGCTCCGGACGGCGCTCCAGCTCATGGACGGTTCCCGGACCGTCGAGCAGATCGCCGCGGAGCTCGAGGAGGGGTTCCCGTCGCGGTTCGACCAGTGGGACAGCGCCATCGCGTGGGTTCGTCAGATCTCCCGCGACTACAGCGACTGATGTCGGCGCCCGTTCAAACCTCGGACAGATGAACCAGGTCGCGCTCGACCAGCGTTCGCATGAACTGCTCGACGTCTTCCTCGAGGAGCGTCCGCTCGACGTCGTACTCCGCCGCGAGCGTTTCAACCACGCTCGACGTGACTCCGGTGTCCGACAGTTCCTCCCACATGCGGGCTGCGACGTCATCCAGGGCGAAGTACTCACGCCGCTCGAGATCGAGCAGAACGCCTCCCGCTCCGGGGACGGGGCGATAGAGAACGTGTTCGTGGGGCCGGACGGTTGTGGCGTTCATGCCCGACAAGGGAGACTCATGGCGGGCCGGTGTCAATCCCGCGGCACGTGTGAGCGAACCCTTCCAGGAGTCGCTCGGTGAGCGGGCTGTGCGGTGCGGTGCGG
>JBDGXI010000227.1:0-2844 GCA_039584685.1 Gemmatimonadota bacterium
CACCGTGTACTTCGATGAGTACCGCGTCTTCAACGCGGACTGCGCGACCGACGAGGACTGCGCGATGGCGCTTGGCTACTACCACGCGTTCGATCGGTTCGTACAGATGGACATCCGGCGGCGCTTCACCACGGGCCGACTTGCGGACATCTTGCCGAAAGCGCTCGCCGGAATTTTCGCCGACGACTTTGCCGACCTTCGCGCGACGTTCTCGACGCGCGAAGGCGTGCCTACTGAGGAGTTCCTCTACGAGCAGGCGACGCCCAAGACCAAGGCGATGCTCGATGCGTATGCCGCCGGCGTCAACAAGTGGATCGAGGACATGAAGAACGGTGATAACGGCGCCACGTTTCCCCGCGAGCTCACCCACGAGGTTCTCGAATACAGCCCCGAGAAGGTCCCGCCCTGGACTCCGCAGGACAGCGTCGCCGCGGTCATCGCGCTCGTCAATGAACTCACCAACGACGCGTCGGCTCAAGCCGCTGCGGCCGCCGCACGCGATACGATTGGCGACGACGACAAGTTCTCAGATCTGTGGGCCCGGCGGCCCCTCGAGGAGTCGGCGATTCTGCCGCTCGACTGGGTTCCTCCGTCTCCGGCTCTCGACGCCGCGCAGAAGCGTTCGGTTCCGCCGATGCTCGCCCGCCCGTCGCTTCGCGAGCGGCTCAACACAGCTCCGGTCATTCGCCAACTGAACGAGAAACTCCAGCGAATCGTTGGCCTTCAGTCGTTGATTCTGGGGTCCGGTGCGATCGCTGATCAGACGGGTTCCAACAACTGGATAGTTGGGCCCTCGCTCACGACAGGCGGAAACGCCCTCCTTTCCAACGACCCGCACTTGGGCATGACGCAGCCAGCGACTTGGTACTTGGCACATCTCGACGCGAAGACCCACGGACGCGGTCAGACGCACGTCGCCGGCATGACGTTTGCCGGCATTCCCTGGCCTCTGCTGGGGCAGAACGAGGACATTGCCTGGGGTGCAACCACCACCGTCATGGACTTGAGCGACCTCTACATCGAAACGCTGGTGAAGGACGGCGACGACAACCCGACCGGCGTCATGTTCAAGGGAGAGGAAGTCCCGTTTGTGCGTCGCACGTTTGAGATTGTTTTTAGCGACGGCACCACCGACGACCGGGAACTGTTGTTCGTGCCTCATCACGGTCCGGTCCGCGAAATCGATCCGGAGAACAACACGGCGGTAACGCTGCGTTGGTCGGGGAGCGATATCGACACGGACATCAACTTGTTCGCTGAGCTCGGGGTGGCCACCAACATCGAAGAGGCGAAACAGGCGCTCTCTAACGGCACCACAGTCGGGCAGAACTGGGTCGTCATCGATTCGCAGAACAACATCGGCTGGTTCCCCTACAACCGACTCCCGAAGCGAACGTGGGCGACCAACCTCGACGGTGACGCCCCCTCTTGGCTGCCGCTCGATGGCACGGGCGACTATGAGTGGGACGACTACTTCGCCCTCGAAGAGCTGCCACAGGCGATGAATCCCGACTCCGGTTACATCGCCACGGCCAACAACGACATGACGGGTGCGCTCTTCGACGGCGACCCCACCACGCTCCCGAACGGAACTTCGCATCCGCCCTACCAAGTCGATCGCGCCTCCGGTTTCCGGCACGCGCGGATCGTCGATCTGATCGAAGGCTTCGAAGACCAGCATACCCGTGCGACGATGGATCAGATCGTTAGCGACGTTCACTCCCTGATCGGAGAGAGAATGCGTCCGGGCCTGCTGGCCATTGCCAACCACGACCAGACCACACCCGGCTTGGACGGCGCCAAGGTAATCCGCGCGCTCGAGGGCTGGGATTTCACTTGTCCCACCGGCCTCGACGGGACCGATTCCGAGAACTCTCCCCTGTCCTCGGACTCAGACGAGCTCTTAGCGGCCTCCGGGTGCACTGCCTTCCACACACTGCTCATCGAACTTCGCGCCCGCATCGAGGATCAGGAGAACGCACCGCAAGGCGGCGCACCCAGCTTCGCGATGTACTACTCGGTCGTGGACCCGAGTCAGCTCGCGGCAGGGGACGTGTACTGGGACAATCCGGACACGCTGCCGCCGCAGATCGAGACCAAGTATGAGGTCATGTCGGACGCGCTGCAGGCGGCGGGCGATTTTCTCAGCGCGCAGCTCGGTCCGGACGAGAAGCAGTGGGCTTGGGGTAGGCTTCACGGGCTCCTGCTCAGCTCCGACCTTTCGACGTTCGAGATTTACGACTACGACAATCCCGCGCCTGGCGATCCACTTTTCGCCAACGACGGCGGGCTCTTCACCGTCGATGTAGCGAACCCCGGCATCACCGACTTCGTGCAAACGGCCGGAGCATCCACGCGGCTCGTCTGTGAGGCCTCCGCCAGCGGTCCGAGCTGCACCATACAGTTACCGGGCGGCCAATCGGGCGACATCGAGTCGCTGCACTACGACGATCTGCTCTTCCCCTACCTGCGCAACGAACCGATGCCGCTCGTGTTCGACATTGATGAGGCCGCTGCAAACGCGGTGAACACGGTCACGTTCCAGCAGTAGGCGCGCTAGCTATGCCTGCGGCGAGATATTCCCGTCGCAGGACGGTCGAGGTCTTCCCAGTGCCGTCCTCGGTCCAACCTGGCCGCATGACGAGATAACCCAGCCGGCCGCGCCAGCTCTTCGCATTCCAGGCATCCCCGAGCATCGAGCTCCACTCGTGGAAGGCGATCCGTACAGGATTGTACGTGTGGATGTTCTTGGTGAGGCCGTAGTCGATCGCCTCGCCCTCGGGCTCGAACGTCCCGAACATCTTGTCCCAGATGATGAAGATGCCCGCATGATTGCGGTCGAGA
>JBDGXI010000228.1:0-2838 GCA_039584685.1 Gemmatimonadota bacterium
AAAGACCATGAGGGAGGCCACCACCGCCGGATCGCGGAGGATCTTCCACAGCACGGCGCCGAGGGCTGCCACTCCCGCGACGCTCCACAGCACGAGGGCAATCTTGTAAGGCAGGAGGGACACCGGTGCCACCAGCAGGAGGCCGGTCGGAGGGTATAGCCATACCGGGTACGCCGGATCGGGAACGCCGGTGAGCGATCCCTGCACTTCTCTGATGAGATTGAAATCATATACCGAAGCCGCGTTCCCCTCCAGGGTGAGGAGCGACGCGGACCAGAACATCGTGAAGTCACGGCCGACGGCCAGGCCACCCTCGTTCATCAGGCCGCTTCCCGTGGCCCAGCTCGACGCCAATCCTCCGACCAGGAAGTAGACGCTCAGGGCGAGAAGTACCGCAGCAAAGACCAGCTCCACGGTCGAGAGTCGGAGGCCGCCGATCACTGGGAAGTGCTCCTCGAGGCGCGTCGAGGTCACGCGTCTTCCTCCCCTGCCTTGTCTGACGCGGTCGGCCCGCCCGGCTCACGCTCGGGACCAGGTGCAGCCGCCCGTTCGCCGGGGGCGGATACTCCGGCTCCCGCCGGCACGATGATTTTCGGCTCGGTCCCGGCCTGATCCTTTTCGGACGTGACGAACTCCTCTACCTCGGCCGGGATCAGCAGGCTGTCCGCGATTCCGGCGATCTCATCTGCCTGCCGCCACGCCGCTTCCAGGGTCTCCAGCTCGCCCTCCATCGCCCGGCGCTCGGCTTCCTCGTGCGTGGCCATCTCGATGGCCAGCCGGATGTCTTTCGGGAGCTTGGCCAGCGATCCGGCGGTGGCCTTGGCCAGCTTCTTCGGGTTATCGCCCGCCTTCTCGCGGCGCAGGCGCTCGGATTCCCTCACCGCGTGGTCCAGGAAGGTCTCGGGGTCGCCGATGCCTTCGATGCGCTTCACGGCCAGGTCGATGGTCTGCTTGTTCCCTCCGGAACGGTTCGCGCGGGCCATGAGCTTGCCGGCCACGTCCATCGCGTCCTCGCTCTTGTACACCAGGGTCTCTCCACCGCCGGAGCTGAACCCGCTGCTCCATCCGCGGGCGTATTGAACGTGGAGCTCCCACTCGCCCGGGACGCCGGTGGGCACGAAGCGCGATTTCTCCAGGTGCTTGAGCTGTACCTTGATCTTCTCGTCGCTCTCGGGATGACGCAGCCGGGAGGCGATGCGCTCGTTCAGTACGCCCTTGATGATCTGCGAGTACCCCCACCACGCGCCGCCCATGGAAACTCCGATTACCGCTCCCCCAACCACGACGAGCCCGATGGCGCTGGCACCGGCAGCCGTGTAGGCGATCGAGCGCTTGCGCCGCCGGCCGAACTGGTCTCCGTAGCGCCACGCCGCGAACTCGCCCCTCATCGGTTTGCCAAGCCTTACGAGCTCCAGCCCCTCGGAGAGCTTCGCCATCCCGATGTTGTCGGTCGTCACCCTGAGCCGCGTGTCACGGAACAGGCGCTCGCACTCCTCGATCACCTCCCAGCGGATCTCGATCGGCGACAGGTTCCAGCGTTCGCACCTACGGCAGATGACCCACAACCGGCCCTTGGCCGCGTCGAACGAGATGCGCCTTCCGATCGGGAAGATCTCGATTGCCTCGTTAGTGCCGAGCGACTGGTTGCAGAATATGCACGTCGAGTACATCAGCATTTGCCAGGCCTCGCGTTTGGCGTCTGCTTGATGTACACGCAGCCTCCTGCAGGTCTTCGAACCGGTGCGGGACGATGTGGCGCTTTCCGACCGAAATCGCCCGCCATGTCCGGTCCCCGTGTCCGGTTGCGGCGGGGGTACTACCGTCCTCATGCCCTACAATTCACACCCAACTAAGGTGTTGCGGAATCGGGCGCGGCGCGAGTCCGGGTTCCCTGAAATGGCACGGATGCTGTACCCGTTTTCCCTGCTATTCGAAGCAGGCGAAGCAAGAATCGGACGCGAAACAGGGGGGTTACCGTGAGAACGCGATACCTGGCCATCGTCCCCATGCTGGCGCTCGTCTGGGCGTGCACGCCGGCGGGTGAAACGGCGTCTGAGTCAAAGTCTGACGAAGCGGCGCAGACCGAGACCGTGGCCCAGGCCGAGCCCTCGAGCCCGCTCATGCAGCGCGCGCAGGCCCTGTTCGAGGTGGTGCCCGACACGCCACCGGAGCTGGAAGACAATCCGATCACTCCGGTGAAGGTCGAGCTCGGCAAGAAGCTGTATTTCGAACCGCGCCTGTCCCAGAGCTGGCTGATCAGCTGCAACACGTGCCATAACCTCGGCCTCGGCGGCGTGGACCTGATGGACACGTCCATCGGACACGGCTGGCAGGCCGGTCCTCGCAACGCCCCCACGGTGCTCAACTCCGTCTACAACCTGGCCCAGTTTTGGGACGGCCGCGCGGCCGACCTGATGGAACAGGCCCAGGGACCGGTGCAGGCCGCGGTAGAGATGAGCAGCACCCCGGAGCGGACCGTCGAGACTCTGAAGTCGATCCCCGAGTACGTGGCGATGTTCGAAGAGGCGTTCCCGGACGACGCGGATCCGGTGACGTTCGAGAACATGGCGCGCGCGATAGAGGTCTTCGAGGCGACGCTGATCACGCCGCACTCTCTCTTCGACATGTACCTCCGTGGAGACGACGGATCGCTTACCGAGGACGAGAAGGCGGGCCTCGCGCTGTTCATGGATTCAGGGTGCACCGCGTGCCATGGCGGGATCCTGCTCGGTGGCACGAGCTACCAGCGATTCGCTCCACCGCGGGCGTCTTCGTACCGCCGACCTTCTCGATCCCGCGCACGCCATCGGCAGGGTGCACGCAGAACCTGGTCACTCC
>JBDGXI010000229.1:0-2837 GCA_039584685.1 Gemmatimonadota bacterium
GCGTAGCAGACCATCGAGAGCTCCTGTGCAGTAGACCGAACAAACGCCGAAGTACACCCTCAATATACACCCCCCTATTTCGGGTCTCGAGGTTGAGTTGCAGGGCACAAACGGGGGTCAGGAGGTCACGTGACTCGTCGGCGGGAGAGAACGCGCGAGAGGAGGGAAAGCGCACGTGTCAGAGGCGAAAGCAGCCGCAGATCCCGGACTCGCGCACAACCGCACCCCGAAATCCGTCAAGTCCCCTTGTGACAGTGCGCGTCGGCGGGTTGTAGTGAGTCACGACCCCAGTGAGTCACGACCCCAGTGAGTCACGACCCCAACGGGAACTGTAGGCCGCAACCGGAGCCGCCGACCGCAACGGGAACTGAGCCGCGACATGGGTCACCGACAGCAGCAGGGAGCCGTCGATAGCACCGGCGGCCACCCGAGCTAGGCTCCCGGCCGGGCCCGCAGGTAGTTCCGCACCAGCACGCGGCCGATACGGGACCCCAGGTACCAGGCCGCCAGCAGCGGCAGGGCCCAGGCGTAGGTCGGAAGAACGGTCCCGGTGCCCCCGACCAGGATCCACACCAGGAACGGCAGGGTAATCAGGGCGGCTACCACGTACTGCCCCTTCCGTACCGCCCGGTTCAGCTCAGTGCGGCAGGGCTTGCACCAGTTCCACCGGTCCAGGGTGCTGCCGGGAACGGCCTGTCCGCAGTGGACACAGGTGGAGTCCGACGCCTCGTCGGAGTCCCGGATCGCTACGTCAAACGGTCGCGGCACCGGCCTGCATCCGCTCGATGACGGCCGCCGAGAACTCCGTCGTGCTCGCCGCGCCGCCCAGGTCCCGCGTGACGGTCTCGCCTTCGGTCACCACGGCAGTCAAGGAACCGCGGATTCGCGACGCGGTCTCGCCGAGCCCCAGGTGGTCCAGCATCAGGCACGCCGCCAGCAACAGGGCCGATGGATTCGCGACGTTGCGCCCGGCGATGTCCGGCGCCGAGCCGTGCACGGCCTCGAACATCGCGACGTCTTTGCCGATGTTCACGCCGGGGGCGAAGCCGAGCCCGCCCACCAGCCCGGAGGCCTGATCGGAGAGGATGTCGCCAAACATGTTCTCGGTCACGATCACGTCGAACTGGTACGGATCCAGCACGAGCTGCATGGCGGTGGCGTCCACGATCCGGTCTTCGAACTCGATCGCCCCTGCGTAGGCCTTGGCCACGTCGTGACCCACTTCGAGGAACAGCCCCTGGGTGTACTTGAGGATGTTCGCCTTGTGCACCAGGGTCACCTTCTTCCGCCCGTGCTGCAGGGCGTACTCGAAGGCGTACCTGACGATCCGGTCCGAGCCGTACCGCGTGATCAGCATCACGGATTCGGCCACCGCCCGCGGGTCCTGGCGCATGCCGATGTAGTGCTCGATCCCGGCGTACAGGCCTTCCGTGTTCTCTCGCACGATGACCAGGTCGATGTCGGTGTATCGCCCTCCGGGGGCGATGCTCTTCGTGGGGCGGACGTTGGCGTACAGGTCGAAGTGCTTGCGCAGGGCTACGTTGATGGATCGAAAACCCGCCCCGATCGGCGTGGTCAGCGGCCCTTTCAGGCAGAACCGGTTCCGTTCGATGGAATCCAGCGTCGCCTGCGGCAGGAGGTCGTGACCGTGCTCCGCGGCGACGAGACCCGCTTCCTGCCGATCCCATTCGATCGGCGCGCCCGCCGCCTCGAGGATCTCGATTACCGCCTCGGTGATCGCCGGCCCGATCCCATCGCCCGGGATGAGCGTGACCGTGTGCGTCATCAGCCTTCGCCCTTCACGTAGCGCGAGTCATACTCGTACTCGGCGGTCTCCTCGCCGTACTCGATCAGGTCCAGGATGTAGCTCGGGCGGCTGGTGCCCTCGAGGCGCGCTTTCCCGACCAGGGTGATCGCCCGCGGCCACGTCATGCTGTTCAGGGTGCCGCGCGGGAGCATCGCCCGGGCCACCATGCGCCCGCGGCCGTCGCTGGTGGTCACCCGCACCCCGCCCACGCCGGACCACGAGTCGAAGATTCCCTGCGTCTGCGGAGAGAACAGGTAGATGAAAGGCCCGACCTTGGCCCACGTCGCCCCACCACGCCTGAGCTGGTCCGCCGGCTGGTAGACCTCGACGTCCACCACGTTGCCGTTCAGGGTGACGGTCGGACCATCCCCGTACAGACCGGCCAGGTCGCTTTCCGAAGGAAGGCGGAGCTCGTCGGGTTGGTCACACGCCGCCACGGCGACCAGCGCCACGGCCAGGCACGCCGCGCGGCAGGCTCCCCTGCGCGGCCTCACGGCGCCAGCTGCGCGGCCATCCGGTTGGCCAGCGTCGCCAGCAGCGATCCCGAATCCGCGGAGCCCGGATCACCCTCGAACTCTCCCAGCCACAGGACATCCGAACGCCGGATGTCCACCATCGCCGCGAGCATATAGGCCCGGCTGGCCGGCGCGATCGCGTCGCCACCCGCGTAGGCCACCTCGGCGCCGGAGCGGGCGGCGTCCGTGGACTCCGCCTCGACGGTCAGGCGGACGGGGACGACGAGGTAGCGCGTGTCGTACAACGCGGCCAGGGTGCGGAGCTCCGTGTGCAGGGGCTCCGGTATGTACTTGCGATCCTCGATGGGCACCAGGAGCGGGCTGTATGCCATGCGGTCCGGCTTGATGTCGAGCGACGGATTCCGCTCCATGGTGCGACGGAGGTCGGAAGGCAGCACCCAGTCCTCCGCCGAGCGCCGCTCGCCGAAGGCGAATTCGAGCTCCGCGTCCATGGCCCGAAGGGCGTCCTCCTCGGTGCTCGACATCCCGGGCCAGCTTCCGTCCGCCAGGGGAAG
>JBDGXI010000230.1:0-2832 GCA_039584685.1 Gemmatimonadota bacterium
CGGTTCGTCGGTCGCGTGTGCGTCGGTCCGAGCGCGACGTGAGGCCAAAGCGCGCGGTCATGGTGGAGACGAAGCCCCCTGGGGGAGAAACAAAGGTAAAGATCATGCAAGCAACAGTCGTGCCCCAACAGAATCCTGCGGTCTGGCCCTGGGTGCTCGGAGGCTTCGCGGCCCTGGGCGCTGGCGCCTACGGAGCTTGGCGATGCTCGCCGGGTCAGCGGCTGTTCGTCACCGACGCGGCTCCGGGAGCCAACGTCACCCGAACCCTCGACTTCGAGGGTTGCTTCCAAGAGCACCCGTGGCGTGCCAAGAAGATTACCCAGATCGCCGCGCCCGGCGTCGAGCCGTTGGAGGAGACTCGCTCGTTCAAGCACAAGCGCGACGCGATGGCTTGGCTCTACACCGGAGAGACGCCGCCCCAGCTCGGAGACGACGCGCCCGAGGCCAACCCACGAGCGCCTCGCAAGGTCGCGCCGGCCGGGTACGGCATGGCGCGTCGATTCAAGCCCACGCCCGACACTTGCACTCCACGCCGCCAGAAGCGCGAGAAGAACACGGCGCGCTCGGTTGCGGACAAGTTCTTCAACACGGCTCACCGCGCCCCGACCTCGGCCGAGGCGAACGACCTGATCAACCACGCCTATGCGCTCGTGTACCCCGACGGGCCCTACCCGATCCCCAGCGCGACGCACCCGTGCGCCAAGACCTGGCTGGCGATCCGCGGCCACTTCTGGAGTCGGATCAAGCATCGCATCCACATGTCCAAGGTGCAGGCCGCTCCTCGCTGGTGGCAGCGCGGAGGTCCAGGCCCCGCCCCTCGCATGGCCAACCCGATCCCCGGCTCTGTCGGCTACCTGGGATACTTCCACGGCGACGGCCGGGGCATTCCCGGCTCCGTTGGCTACGACGGCTACACCCCCAACCCGGGGACCCGTAGCCCCGAGGGCCACGTTGTCAGCACCAGCGACGTGACTCGACAGGCCGGCCAGATGCTCTCGGCGTTCTCGATCCGCAATCAGGCCTCGCAACAGCGCAAGCTCCTGGCTGCCGGAGGCACCATTCGCACCGCCGCGATGAATCCCATGTCGCCCTCCGATGCGCTCGGGCAGATGCTCAGCGCCGACGCCTTGCGCAATCAGGCGGCCCAGTACGCCAAGGTGGGAGCGGCCGGCCGCACTATCGAGGCAGCCGCCGCGCAGAGCCGCGTTGTACCAACCGGAGCTCGGCCGCAGTGGCGTGGCTTTCGGTCGGGCCGTCGTCTGACCGAGGCGCGCCTCGTCAACCCCGAGGCCTGCTGTGATAGCTGCGCCATCGGAGGCCCCTGCGCTGGCGGACCGAGCCACGGCCACGGCCACGGCCACGGCCACGGCCACGGACCCCACGGCGGGGCTTGCTGCGCGAGCTGTGCCATTGGCGGCCCCTGCGAAGGGGCCTGCGAGAAGAAGGCCAAGGGCCTCTGTAACTGCGGGAGCTGAACCATGAAGGTGCGTGCGACCAACCCAGGACCACCCCCCACGGAGAACCCAGGCGACTGCGCGTCATGTGGCTTTGGCGTGCCGAAGCCGCCCAAAGGCGGCGGCACCAGTGCAGCTCGGCGAGCGTGGGCGATGTCTCAGGTCGGGCGTCCAGTCGTCAACCCTGGCCCGGGAGGCGACGCGCCGCTCGAGCCCGAGGGCTACGGTATGGCGAGGCAGTTCAAGCCGCGAAAGGGCTGGGAGGACGCCCCCCCCGGTACGCACCCGGGACGCTTCGGAAACCCGCGGCAACAGGCCGCGACGTTCCCTCAGCAGCCGATGACCCAGCGTCGATGGCACAGTCGCCTGGCTCGGAACTGCGACGCCGGTGTCGGCTTGGCGCTTGCTGCCACGCAGGCTCCGACGGGACCGATCCGGCAGGCCAACCCCCCACCACTTCACCAGGGCCGCGGCGGCCAGCTCGACTACGCCGACCAGTACGCTGTCTTTGGGCCCGGGGTCCGACCCTACGGCGGGTACGGCGGTGTGGGCTACGCACCGGGCGGCACGTCGATCCCGACTGCCTACCCGGTCGCCCCTCCGGGCGTCTACATGCAGGGCCAGTCCTGCTACTCGGCCACCGACTGCGCGCCCGGGGAGTATTGCCACGGCGGCATGTGCTTCCCCACGCCCGGTGTCCAGAACGTCGGCGGCCAGCGAACCGTCAGCGTCGGCGGTCGTCCCGTCAACAACCCGGCCACCGCCCATGTCCTGACGTTTCCGACCAAGAAGCGGATGGCCCTTTTCCGTCGGGCCAGGGGCAACCCCCCAGTGGGCGATCTCACCCACGGGATGCCCCCGGGGGCCATGAGCCACAAGAACGCCCACGAAATTCAACAATACGCTGCGTGGCTCGCTCAAAACGTCGGCCCGCAATCCAGTCTTCCCGGCTGGGCGGAACACAAGCTCTCCCAGGCGCGCACTCACATCGGCGATGTGAAGCACTACGTCGCGCATGAGGAGGCCCACCGTGCCGAGAACCCTGGCGCCCCAATGACCCAAATGACGCAGAGCCTGGCGCCTCCAGGCTTCTCCGTGCGTTGACCTCAACCCACGGTGTACTATTGACGAGAGGAACAGTCCGATGAACAGAGCCCGCCAAGTAGCTTCCACCTGGAACCCGAACTACGTCGCCTCCCAGGGCCCCGCCCAGGGCAGCAAATTTTGGTGCAAGCTGTTCCCGAACGCCGCCGCCTGCCAGGATATGGCCGCGCCGTGCAAAGAAGGCCACGAACCCTGCGGTACGACCTGGACAGGCGGGCAGCGCTGCTGCCCGTCGGGCGCCCCCGCCCCCGGCCCCACTCGCACCTTCACGCTC
>JBDGXI010000062.1:0-11801 GCA_039584685.1 Gemmatimonadota bacterium
CCGGGCACCTGGCCGTGGCGGTATACGTGAACACCCTTCACCGGACCACGTATCGGAGGGAGCGCACGATCGCGCAGGCCGCTCGAGCGCTATACGACTACTTCAGGGCCGTGGAGGCCGTGACCGGACCCGTGGCCCGTGCCTGCCGGCCTCCCGCGCGCTATCCGCTGACGCCGGCCGGGCGCTGACTTTCAGGCGCCGAACCAGCGTTCCAGCCGCTCCGATTCGAACCGGTGCTTGCGGTCGGCGTGCGTCTCGGACTCGATGCCCAGGCTGACCTTCGGTTCGGGCCGTGCGTAGAAGTCTCCCTCGATGAAGGCAGCCGTCGACTTGCTCATCTCGAGGAAGCAGTAGCCCCTTCCGTCGAAAGTAGCGGGCGGCTGCGCACCATTGATGCGGGCTGCGATGGCGGCGGCCACGCGCTGACCCTGTAGATCGGCCATCACCCCGGCCTTGGGCAAAGGAAGGCCGTTGGCCAGGCTGACCTTCGTGATGTCCCCGATCAAGACGTTCTCGTGTTCGGTCTCGAAAGTCCCGGGATCGACCGAGACCCAGCCCCCCGGCCCGGCGAGGTCGCTCTCGCTCACGACGGCTGGAGGCCTGTGAGGCGGAACTCCGACCAGCAGGTCGAAGTCGAGCCTCGCATCGGCGTATTCGATGTGGCCAGCCTCCACCAGCTCGACCTGTCGGTCCGTGTCGTATCCGATCTCCCGGTCGCTCAGCTGCTCTGCGAGCCACGCGGAGCCTTCGACACCGGCATTCGGCAGAAGAATCGGCTTCGGCGTGGTGACCGTTATCGAGCAGCGATCACGCACGCCGCGCTCCCGCAGGTAGTCGTCGAGCAGCATGGCGCACTCGAAAGGGGCGGGCGGGCAGGTGTATGGCATCCCGGCGATGGCGATCACTATGCTGCCGCGGTCGAACGCATCCACCGCGGCTTTCAATACCGGCACTCCCGCTACGTCCCACGCGTTGTGCCCGTGCTCCACGAGACCGGGAACGAGGTCCGGCCGCGATTCGGCTCCGAGGGCCAGCACCATGTAGTCGGCAGCGAGGCTCCCTGAGTCGGTCGCAACGCTGAGGCCTGCGGCATCGATGGAGAGGATCTCGCGCTGCTCGCAGCGTATGCCCTGCGTCTGCAGGGTGTGAAGGTCCCGGCTTCCGTCCTCGATCGTCCCCATTCCCACCAGGGCCCAGAGCTTCCTCAGACCCATTACGAACGTAGAGGAGCGATCGACGAGAATGATCTCGTGCCCAACCCCCAGCGCCTTGCGAACCTCGGTGGCGGTGGACACGCCACCGAATCCACCACCGAGAACCAGTACACGGGCCATATCAGTCTCCCTCCGGCTCGGCGGCCTGGAGCTCCGACGCGATCCACTCGTCGATCGTGGCCTGCAGCATAGTCAGCGTGATGGTGCCGTTCTGTATCACGCGGTCGTGGAAGGCCCGGATGTCGAACCGAGCGCCGAGCGCGTCCTCGGCCCGCCGCCGCAGGTCCTGGATTACCAGGCTTCCCGTCAGGTAGGCGGTGGCCTGGCCTGGCACGGCGATGTATCGGCTGATCTCGGACTCGACTTCGCCTCGCGAGGCCGCCGTGTTGGCGAGCATGTAGTCCACCGCTTCCTCGCGGCTCCATCCCAACGCGTGCATCCCGGGGTCTACCACCAGCCGGGCCGCGCGGAACGCCTCGTTCGACAACATCCCCAGTCGGTCCACGTCGGCCGTGTACAGACCCGCCTCGTCGGCGAGCCTCTCACTGTAGAGGGCCCAACCTTCCCCCAGCCCTGAGCTGAAGAAGTACTTGAGAACCGGATGAACGCCCGTTCCCTCCAACCCCACGTACACCTGCATGTGGTGACCCGGATACGTCTCGTGGAAAGTGGTGGCCTCGAAGCCACCTCCCCGATTCAGGTCACTCGGCTCGAAAGTCCCGAACTCGTAGGTACCCGGGGTGCTTCCGTCCGCCGCGCCCGCAGAGTAGAAACCGCCTCCCGTGACCCGCATGTAGTCCGGATATGGCTTGAGTGCGACCTCCGCCTGCGGCACGAAGCCGAACCACTCCGGCATGGCAGTCCTCGCCCGATCGACAGCCTCCCGGGCGAAAGCGACGATGTCCTCCGGCGTCTCGAAGCTGTTCGCGGGGTCGGCGCGCACGAACTTGAGCAGCTCCGGAACGTCCTCCGTGCCAAAGCTGCGCCGCCCAATCTCACCCATCTCGGCCTGGATGCGCGCCATCTCGCGCAGTCCCGCCTCGTGGATCTCCTCGGGCGCAAGCGGAAGCGTGGCGTGGAAGAGGACCGAGGCCAGATAGCAGTCGCGGCCGCCCGGGTCAGCGGTCACGCCGATCTCCTCGCGGGCGGCCGACAGATATTCGTCCACGAGGTAGTCCCGATAACGCCGTACGGCGGGAAAGATCTCGGCCGAGATCACCTCCGCCAGCTCGGCCCCGAAGGCCTCATCGTCGTCCCGCGCCGCCGGATCGAAGTAAGGCGTGTCCTCGGCTGGAACGGAAAGAAGCGCGTTCAGTTGACCGATCACGTGCTCCACGTTGGAGCGCGGGGCGGTGAAGCCCTCGTCCACGCCGATACGGAGGTTCTCGATTTCCGTATCGACGTAGCGGGCGACGTCGCTCGCGCGGGAGAGTGCGTTGGAACGCGCTCGTTCGGTGCCGACCGGCTGCTTGGCGAACACTCCGGGGAAGAAGTTCTGCCACCCGGTCCACGTGGGACTGACGTTCCACAACTCCGTCCGGCACACACGCCTGGCGGTGGTCGCCGCCAGGCGCTCGCGAGCGAACGTGTAGGGTACGGCGGCCTCCGTTCCCTTCAGCAGCGCCGGGTCGATGGCGCGCAGCCGGGACAGCCATGCGTCCTCGCGCTCCTTCCACGCCTGGCGTGCAGCGGGGCCGTGATTACCCATGCGATCGAAGGCCGCCGGGTAGCCCGTCTCGTACGCCTCTTCCGGAAACTGGTCGTAGTAGCCGGCGACGTATTCGTCGGCGATCGCCAGGGCTTCGGCCACCGCGTCGTTCGACGAGTCCGTGCCGGGCGCCGGGGAGATATCGTCGCCGGACTCAGGCCGATCGCACGCGGCGGAACAGATCGCGATCAGGACGAGGCTCTTCAAACGCGTCATGGGACCTCCGGGTAACGAGGGGCATGCCGGGCTATTCGCGGGCGGGCGGGCGCTGCATCGGGATGGCCTGCCGAACTTCGCGCAGGCGATTGAGATCGATCTCGGCCACCGCGATTCCGGGAGTGTCACCGGCATCGGCCGCGACCGTTCCCCAGGGGTCCACTATCAGGGCGTGCCCGTAGCTCTCTCGCAGTCCCTGGTCGTCGTGTCGGCCGACCTGGGCCGGGGCCATCACCCAGGACTGGGTCTCGATCGCGCGAGCCCGAAGCAGGATGTGCCAGTGGTCCTTGCCCGTCCGGGCCGTGAAGGCCGAGGGCACCGTGATCAACTCCGCCCCCCGGGCCCGCAGCTCTCCATACAGCCACGAGAAGCGCAGGTCGAAGCAGATGCTCAACCCGATCCTGATCGAATCTGCCTCGACGACGACTACCTGGTCACCCGGCTCGATCGTTGCCGACTCAGTGAATCGGCTGTCGGCGGAGATGTCCACGTCGAACAGGTGCATCTTCCGGTACACGGCCAGCCGCTCGCCCGTGGGCCCGAACAGAACCGACGTGTTGAAGCAGCGCCGGGGGTCCTCGCCCTTTTCGTTGAACGACCCCAGGAGCAGGTGGATCTGGAGCTCGCGCGCCAGATCGGAGAACTGGCCGCACACCTGTCCATCCAGCGGCTGCGCCCGCCGGACCTTCTCCTCGTGCGGTCCCAGGTAGTTCGTGTTCTCAGGAGTCGCGACGAAGGTCGCACCGTAGTCCGCGGCGCGACGGATCAGGGCTTCGGCCTGCCCGAGATTCGCGTTCTCGTCAGAGGTGGAGTTGAGTTGAATGACCGCGGCGGGACTACCCATTGGTCAGCCGTTCTCCGTCATCCGATTCAATCCACCGCTCGGCAGCTTGCCTCGCGGCACTCACCCGAACAACTCGTCCTGCTCGCGTCGAAGCTGCACCGTGATCCGAGCTTCGTCCAGGTCGACGTCCTCGAGTGCAATCGGCCGGCCCTGCGGAACCGGACGCACGACCCGACTTCCTTCCGCCAGACCCATCAGGAGAAGGCCTTCGTCAGCAATCACACCGGCATTATCGATCTCACCGTGTGTCATGAAACCACCGATCCCGTCCAGCACGTCTCCCGGCTCGAGGTTCCGCTTCGCCACCGCCAACACGTCGCACTGCGGGCCGCCGCGCGGAGCGACCGACACATCCTGAAGCAGGATTCCACGCGCGGCGGTGATGGGAGCTTCGAGATGGGCCAGGTGGAACGGCGTATGGAACACATACAGAGGGCCGTCACCCATCTTGCAGTACCGCATGTAGCGCTGCCGCGTCAGGTCCTCGCCGTACCCAATCACGAAGACACCCGGACTGGGCTGCGCCCCCAGAAGGTAATCCACCAGGCCATGCTCCAACATTTCGTCAACCGGGAACGCGTCCACGGCGTCCATCACGTGTGCCCTCTCCGGACCATACATGCCCCGCCGTCCGACCCGGAATCCGGTTGCGTTCGCCACCACTGTCTGCTCCATGGCGATCTTCGTCCCGTCGGCGAACGACGTGGCCGCCTGCGGCGACAGACCATGTTTCGCAGCGAACTCCTTCTGCGTCTCGGGAGTCCGACGCGCATCCTGAAAGCCCTTGATATTCCCGGCCAACACAGGCCGATAGCCGATGGTCTCCACGAACCGGTACAGGTTCATGATCGAGCCGGGCTGGTCCCCGTCCGGACCGGAATAGGTGACGCCAGCTGCGTCCGCGCGGACCTTCAGCAGAGGACCCACCGTCGCGTCCATGTCAGCGTTCATGGTAACGAGAGGTTTTCCTCCCTCGATCGCGGCCACCGCCACCCGGGTGCTGTGCTCGATGTCGATCGTGGCGTCCACGATCCCCTCCAGAGACGTCGATCGCGCCAGCACCGTCGGGTCGTCAGTTACTACGTACCGGTCCGCGCGCACATGCGCATCCAGCTCGTCAGGCGTATGCACTTCGACCGGCGTGTCGATTCCGGCATCGCGATAGGCCTCCACAGCGTGCGCCACTGTGCGATTCGCGATGGCAGCTACCGTCATTCCCTTCATATGGCGCTCGACCTGGTACGTGATTCCACGTGCCATGAAGCCACCGCCAACAAGCCCTACGCGTACTGGATCGCCCGCGCCGTGTCTCTCGGCGAGAGCGCTGTCGATTATGATCACGAGATCCCCTTGTCGTTCTCGGACGCCCGGCGGCACGGTCCGATCAGGTCGGCAAGATAGACCGGGCCACCCGAGGCGCAAGCGACGTGCGAGCCAGGAGGATGCGGGGCTGCGCCGGACGCGAACGGAGCCGCCGGGAACGGACTTTGCACAGGCACAGAAGGAGGCAGCCGAGTGACCATCGTTGCGGAGCCGAAGACCAGGTGAGAGAAACAGAACCGGACTTTCGGGTGGAACCCATGCGTGAGGACGCCGGCGATGCGTCCTCTTCGAGTGTGCCGTGGATCCCGGCCCGCGGCGTACTGCACCTGTCCCGTTTCGGCGCAGGCGGGTCTGCCGCGAGCCCGGTATCCCACCGCTCCACCTACGTGAATGGCACGGACTACTGCGGAATGACGGACAACGACATCCGCGGATTCCTGGATGGAGGCTTCATCTGGGGGTGGAACCAGGCGACGCAGATCCATGTGCGCCTCGGACGAGTAGTCGGATACCCGCACCCGAAATACGGAGAGAACGAGGTCTTCCGGGTACTGCAGCGCTGGGAAGGCGTCCGGCTGCCGACCGACGTCGATGTGACGGCGTGCCGACTGACTCTCCATGTCGAAGAAGGACCTTCCCGGCCTCTTCGGGTGCTCGTCTACGCCGTGTCGAAAGACTGGAACCCGGGCAGTGGAGGAGTGGACGAGAACAACGTGAGCGTCCCGAAACCGGGCGAGGTCTGGTGGGGTGACGCGGCCTTCGAGCGGGAAAGCTGGAGTCATCCGGGGGCGGGCTTCGCCTCGGACTTCGATCCGGAGGCGGACACCGGTGCCCACGCCCTCGCGGAAGCCGTGTGGCAGCCAGGACAGGAGAGCCTGCTCTTTGAATCCGCGGCTCTCGCCAGCTATGCGGGAGGTCGAGTCCGGCAGGGCAAACCTCTCCTCTTTCTCCTCAAGCTCACCGATGGACTGGAAGACGCTTCGGGGTGCTTCTTCAACCTGCATTCCGGCGAGCACGGAGACTCGAGGAATCCGGTCCGACGCCCGAGGCTCGAACTGGAGTGGCACAGCTCTTCGGAGTCGGAGTCCGTCTCGCACGACGTGTTCCTCGAATACGGCAGGGTCTGGGAGCTCCCGAAGCAGAGGGCCGGCAGCGGACAGTGGACGGCTTCGTTCGAGGCGGATTCCGGATATGCCGTTCCCGCCATCGAGGTGCGTGAAGGAACTGGAGACACGGCAGGTTCATGGCACAGAATCGCGTTTCCGTTCGAAACCCGGGGAGAGTGGTTCCAGGTTCGTCTCCTGGCCATGCCCGACCCCGTGGAGCTGGGTCGGAGCTTCGTGGCAGAGCTTGCCGACACCTGGATCCTCACGGGACCGCCAGAGCGACAGTCGGTCGCCTGGTCCTTCGAGTCCCCCTCGGGCGTATGCCACTCGGTCGAAGCAGAGTACCTCGGACGCTGTCGCTGGCGATGCGAGTTCGTTCCCCACGAGCTGGGAACCTGGAGCTATCGCTGGACGCAGGGCTTCCTTCCCGATCCGTATCTCAGCGCCGTGGGAGAGTTCTGCGTCTGGGCAGCGAGTCTCGAACAGGTCATGCAACACCTGGCGCAGCTGGAACAAGAGGTCGCCGGGGCATCGCGCGAGGTCCGGCAGCGACTCCGTCCGCGGCTGCACGCTCTCGAGAGAGAGGGGATGCGGTTGCTGGCGCCGGACGAGTACCGCGGGGCCGCCGGCGAACGGTTCCGGGCCGCCATTCGGGGCGTTCGCTCCGGTCTGTGGGGGAAATCCGTCCCGGTCCCGATCCCGATGCAATCCCACCAGCTGGTGCACGAATTCGACGGCTTCGAGTTGTGTGATCCGATTCTCGATGCGAGTCGCTACGGACCCGGGACCAGAGACGATAGAATGCGGAAGCGCGCTGCGCTGCGGCGATTGCGACGGCTTGCCTCGCGGTTGCTCGGGCGTGGCGGTGGCGGTTCCTCCTGAACTCTCGAGGCCGGTTCCAAACGAGAGACACGGCAACAAAAGCGGGCCGCCTCGTCAAACGAGACGGCCCGCTCGGCCCTTACGGGCGGTTACGGCCTACGAAGCTTAAGAAACGACAGTCACGTTCTCCGCAGCCGGGCCCTTCTGACCCTGCACCACGTCGAATTCGACGATGTCACCCTCTTTGAGCGACTTGAAGCCCTCGGCCTGGATCGCCGAATGATGGACGAAGCAATCCTTGCCGCCGTCCTCCAGCGTGATGAAGCCGAAGCCCTTCTCGTCGCTGAACCACTTGACTGTTCCCTTGGTACGCATGTGTCCTGCTCCTGATGTGTTTGTTGCCAAGGTCGGAGTCCGGACAATCCGTACCACCCGACTGAATGGCACTCTCGCGGCGTCCCCCCGCGCGGGGTCTGTGGCACCCGCCACAAAAAAAGGGCGACCCGTTCGAACAGGCCCCCCAAAGAAAAACCGTTGTTCTGTCTAATTCATTACCGCACTGCTGGTGTCGTGCTCGTTGTCGTGTGGAAAAGATGGGCGAAAACGCGGTGGAAGTCAAGGAGCGGCCCGTGGCGAGTCCGAAGGGGCCGGCCGTAGGTTATTTGCATGATCGAGTCCGACAGTAGCCAGAACAGCGGCCGCATCGAAGGGATTCGCGGCTTCGTGGCCGAGTTGCGTCAGGATTGGCGTTCCATGTGGGACCGCCCGGAAGACCGGCTCGCGGCCCAGGTGCTGATCGCGTCCGCGCTCCTCCTGATCGTGTTCGCGATCTGGGGTCGGCCCAACTTCCTCACTGCCAACCTGCCGGCGGTGGCCGGCTGGATCGGTTGGAAGCCGGACCACGAGTACTACTCCACCCTGCCCTACCTGTATTGGGGCGTGTCCAGCGTACTGATCCGGATCCTGCTTCCCGTCCTCGTCATCGTCCTGTGGATCCAGCGGCGGCCCTCGGACTTCGGATACCGTCTCCGCGGCGTGACTTCGCACGCCTGGCTGTACCTGCTGATGTTCGTCGTGATGGTACCCATACTGGTGGCGGCCAGCTTCATGCCGGCTTTCCAGGCCAAGTATCCGATGTACGATGGCGCCGCCCTCGGCTGGACGCATTTCGGACTGTGGGAGCTCGCGTACGGAGTCCAGTTCATGGGCGTCGAGGGTTTCTTCAGAGGATTCATGACGTTCGGACTTTACCCCCGGTTCGGGTATCTGAGCCTCTTCATCATGGTGATTCCATACGCATTGGTTCACGTCGGGAAGCCGCCGATCGAAGTGTTCATGGCCGTTCCCGCCGGTCTTCTGCTCGGATATCTCGCCCTCAAGAGCCGCAGCTGGGTGTTCGGCGCGCTTCTCCACTGGGCCGTGGGGATCTCGATGGACTCTCTGGCGATCTGGCAGGCCGGCGGATTCAGGCCGTAGCGGCCGCCCGGGGCTTCGGGTAGAGTCGTTTCGTCAGCTGGATCTGCCCCGTGTGGTACACATCGTGGGTAGCCACCCCGAACAGCAGATCGAGCGCCCGGTACTCGCCTTTCGCGTCACGACGATCGAGGTCGTCGGGCCCGAGGGTCCGGGCGATCGCGACGAGCGCCTCGTGCTCCCGGCGAAGCAGCGCCCTGTCCTCCTTCCAGGCGCCCTCGTCGGGTTCGTCCGGCATTCGCGGCCAATTAGCGGGCGATCGCGGGAAGGCGCCCCGGGGAACGGCATCGTCCAGGCGGCGGCGGACGGCATACTTCCAGTACGCGATGTGGAGAGCAAGCTCCCAGATGCTGTGCCGGTCGGGGCCCGGCTTCCAGGCGGCCTGCGCGTGTCCGACCCCTCGCAGAGATCCGAGAGCCGTGGCCCCTCCGTACCACAGTCTCGTTCCGGACGGGGGGTCGAGCAGGTGGAGGACCTCGGCGAGCCGCGAGTCGGTCATGGTCGTCACCTCGAGAGCGGGTTCACACCGAAAGTTGCTATCTTGTTCCAGATGAAGCCACTGATGACCGTCGTCCTCCTGGGCCTGATCGGAATCGTCGGGTACCTGGGGCTCGTGTTCGCGCTCCAGCGTGCAGTCCTGTTCCCGCGTCCAGCGCCCCCGCCCCGTTCGCCGGCCGAGGGAAGACCCGACGTGGAAGTCGCCTGGATAGGTCCCGATCGCGCGGTCGAGGCCTGGTACCTGAGCCCGATGGGTGCCGCGCCCGCTCAGCCCGTTCCCGTGCTGGTTTTCACACACGGCAACGGCGAGCTCATAGACTACTGGCTGGACGAATTCGAGATCGTGCGGAGCTGGGGCCTCGGCGTCCTGCTGGTTGAATACCCGGGCTACGGCCGGTCGGGGGGAAGCCCCTCCGAGGCCTCGATCACCGCCACCATGGCCGAGGCCTACGACTTCCTCGCATCCCGGCCGGAAGTGGACGCGGGGCGCATCGTGGCCTACGGCCGATCAGTGGGAGGCGGAGCGGCGTGCGCCCTCGTCCGGGAGAGACCGGTCGCCGCCCTGATCCTGGAATCCTCGTTTTCCAGCGTGAGACGGCTGGCCCGACGGCATGGCCTGTTCGGGCCGCTCGTTCGCGACCCGTTCGACAATCTAGCGGTGGTCCGGGATTTTGAAGGTCCGGTTCTGGTGATCCATGGCCGGTCCGACCGGCTGATCCCACCAGCGCACGGCGAGGCGCTGGCGGAGAACGCCCCGTCAGCGGAGTTCGTCCTGTTTGATTGCGGACACAACGATTGCCCGCGGCCGTGGGCCGAGGTGCGGTCATTTCTGGCGAGAATAGGGATCACGGGGAGTCCGGTCGACGCTTCCGTCGAGAGCTCTCACATGGACGAGTCGAAGAAGAAGTAGTAATCCGCGTTGAGCATGGTGATCCGGTAGGTGGACGAACCGCCTTCCTGAGAGTCTCCGGACGCGTCCACGAAACCGCCGATCGAGGTCACGGACACGGCGAACCGCACGCCTTGGGCCTCGGCCTCGACCGTCAGCACGTCGGCAGGCATCTGGGTGTTCGGCGGCTGCGATCGAGAGTACTCCAGCGCACGTTCGATCAGGGGGATCAAGGGAACCGACAGCAGTTCTTCGCCTTCACGGGTCATGGTGATGACGAGATCCTCATCGTCATAGCGGAACGCGTAAGGCGAGTCCTCCATGGCGATGCTGTCGCCCACTATGCTCCGGTTGCGCAGGACGTAGTCGTAGCCGGCAATGTTCAGCGGCGGCCCCTCCTGAGCGACGTAGAAGTTGAAGCCCTCACCCTCGCCCGGCGTCCAGGAGCGGACGTACTCGATGCCCAGCTCCCCGGCGATCAACGCCGCCCGGTCGTCCGCCTGCCATCGCTCGACCGGCGCGGCTCCGGCGGCGATCGTGTCCACCTCCGCCAGGCGACCCTCGGGGAACCAGGGCTCGATCGATGTCGTACCATGGTTCTCGATCAGGTAGCTGAGCACGGCGCCTATCTCTCGTTGGTCTTCGAACGGCACGCCACCCGGCTCCGCGGGTCGCACGCGACCGTCCACCAGCATGCCGTTGCGCTCGAGCAGACCCTCGAGCCGGGCCGTCTGGCTGCGCCGGGACACCGCGTAGGCGCTCCAGGGCCCTGCGAACGTCACCAGAGCAAGGGCCGCCAGGGTGGCCGGAATCACCTTGATGTTGCGGCTCCGGGTGATCACGAAGAACAGCGAGATGCCCGCGAGCCACAACGACAGAATGACGAGGAAGTACCGGGGCTCGGTGATCGCGTACTGCTGGATGCGCTTCCAGGCTGCCAGCAGCAACATCACGTTGGCCGGAATGAGTCCGAAGTAGAACCAGCGCGCGTAGTTCCGAACCCAACGGTTCTCCTCCCGCTCCTCGATCGGGTAGAGGAGCAGAAGCGACAGTATGCCGGCGGCGGCCACACTCGACACCAGGTAGCCGATCCAGCCACTCGGCCACACCCGCGTGATCACGATGCGGCCGAGATAGACCGTGATGATGAGAAGGTACACCGCGACCAGCGGACTCAGGATGTACTGTCCGAGGACCTTGAGGAGCGGGGGATAGTCGGTCCATCGATCCAGGCTCTCCAGGTCATCGGGCAGGCCGGCGATGAAGAACCACGTGTTGAACACGAACGCGATCACGCACCACAGGCGGAAGTACGTGTCCCCATCCACGTCCACACCGAGAAGGTTGTCCAGGGCCAACAAGGCGATGGACAGGCCCACGTACAGGACCACGGAGAATACGGCGGCGACCAGGAAGCGCAGCAGGAGGCTGCGGTTGTACTGCCAGAACCCGTTCCACTCGCGCACGCGGAGGTAAGGTGCCACGGCGACCAGCAGGTGAGCGGCCACCGACAGCTGCACGTAGCGGAGCACCTCTACCGGCTCAGACCACGACAGTCGGCCAAAATACAGGGCTACCAGGAGCCCGACCGCCACCAGGTGCGCGATCCACAGACCGGCACCTGTCGTCCGGCGTCGCTCCGCCACCAGATCGATGGCCAGGAAGAAGGGAATCCCGAGGGTGGCGACGTAGAGAAATCCAGTGAGGA
>JBDGXI010000063.1:0-11373 GCA_039584685.1 Gemmatimonadota bacterium
GTGGACTCGAGCGCTACCACCGGCCTGCCGGTGGCCAGGGCTGCGGCCACTTCCACGCGGACATCGAGGTATCGTTCCATCGAGACTCTCCAGGATCGTTCGGCCGCCGGGGGATGGAGGACCGAGCGCCCCGGACAATGTACCGGCCCGCCAGCCGATGCACGACCGAGCGACGCGCGATTTGCCGAGCGAGGACCGGAAGCTCATTCTCAGTCGGTCACTCACCGGCTGCATATGATCCGCGGCAACGAGGAGGCAGAGCATGACAGGACCGTTCGAGACCAACCCGGGAACCGCCGGAGGCCTGGGGTCACGGCTTCTCGGCCGCAAGGCCCGCGGAGCGGCTGCCCGCGACATCGAGGCGCTCCTCGCCGGCTCGCCCAAGATCTCGGCGGTCACGACCGAACGGGTGGTGGCGATCGCGACCGAGCACGGCGTCGAATTAGCCCGGCTTCAGTCGCAGTGCCGCGACCTGTACCGGCGCTACCTCGAGTACTGCCTGGTCGATCACGCCCTCAGCGAGTCGGAGACGGCGGACCTGGCTCACCTGCGAAGCGTCCTCGCCCTTCCGGACGAAGTGGCGTTCGAGGTGCACGAGGAAGTCGCGTGCGCAGTGTACGGCGCGGTCATCGAGGACGTCCTGTCGGATCACCGGCTCGACCCCGAGGAGGAGGAGTTTCTTCAGCGACTCCGGGATGACCTGAATATCGATTCCGACGTCGCCGAACGCGCGCTCGAGGCGGGGCGCCGCCGGGCGAGACAGCGCTACCTCTCTTCCGTGGTCTCTTCGGACGACATCCTCGTCGCCTCACAGGAGATCAAGCTGGAGATCGACGGATCTTCCGAACAGTCGATAGAGGACGCGGTGTCCGATGCGCTCAAGGAGGCCGGCACCGTGCTCCCCGGATTGAAGCGTATCGAGGTGACGGCTCTCCAGGCGGACGTCGTCGAAGGTGCCGTGTCCCGCTGGCACGTGAAGCTCAAGGCGATTCTCGACAAGCGCTGACCGCTCGTCGATCAGGCGTTCCGGATCAGATCGCGCAGGGCATCCGGTTCCGACACGGGCCGCTCACACGCGAACCCACTGCACAGGTAGGCCGCGGCGCCCCCGTCCAGCAGACCGAATCCTCTCGTGAACGGGGCCAGTTCCACGATCGCATCGCCTCCCGCACCGGGAGGCCGCAGCAGCACGACCCGGCTCGGGAAGAAACCCTCACGCGCGACCGCCAGCAGGGCACGAGTGTCCTCGGCCTCGGGATCGCCGACGATCACCAGCTCCTGCGACGGTCCGATCGCCATGTCGAGTGCCGACAGAAAGAATGTGAACGCCGATGGCTGCGAGGCGACCTGGCGAGAGAACGCGGACGAGGTGTCCGCCGCCAGTCGCTCGTAGTCCTCTCGACCGGTGAGTCGGCCCAGCCGCAGGAGATTGTACAGGGCCACGGAGTTCCCCGAAGGAACCGCACCGTCGTACACTTCCTTCCGGCGCACGATCAGGTCGGCCTTCCCCTCCGGGCTGAAGAAGAACCCGCCCCGCTCGGCGTCGTGGAAACGACGCACCATCCCGTCGGTGAGGTCGAGCGCGCGGCGCAGGTGCTCGGGCTCCAGGGTGGCCTGGTACAGCTCGGTCTCTCCCCAGGCCAGGAACGCGTAGTCGTCTAGGTTAGCCGGGATCGCCGCCTCGCCATCGCGGTACCGATGCAGCAGCTCACCTTCCATCCACATGGTCCGGTGAACGAAGTCCGCGGCGCGCTGGGCCGCCGCGACGAACCTCGCGTCGAGTAGCGCCCGTCCCGCCCGCGCCAGGGCGGCGATCATTAGACCGTTCCAGTCGGTGAGGACCTTGTCGTCGAGCAGGGGCCGCACGCGCTCCTCGCGGCGGGCGAACAGGGAAGCTCGCGCGCGCTCCAGGAGGCTCGCGGCAACGCTCGGCTCGACGTCGGCAGCGAGAGCCGGCGCCTCGGAGGGTCGTCGCAGGTGCGGGATGTTGAGGCCGGTGGCCTCGCCAGTCGCCTCATCCCGGTAGTTCCCCGCCGTCTCCAGACACCACGCACCGATCGCGATCTGCGCTTCGTCCTCCTCGAGAACCGACTGCACCTCTTCCAGCGCCCACACGTAGAACTTGCCTTCCACGCCCTCGCTGTCCGCGTCTTCGGCCGAGTAGTGGGCGCCCTCCGGTGAGGTGAGGTCGCGCAGCACGTACTCCGCGATCTCCCTGATGACGGACTCCCTGCCCGGCGCTGCCTCCGCCTCGAATGACTCCGTGTACGCCAGCATGAGCATCGCCTGGTCGTACAGCATCTTCTCGAAGTGGGGAAGAAGCCACTCGCGATCCGTCGAATAGCGGTGGAAACCGAATCCGACCTGGTCGAACACCCCTCCGGCACGGAGGGAGTCGAGGGTACCCTCGACCATGTCGCGCGCCTGTGTGACGTCCGTTCGGCTCCAGTAGCGCAGGAGGAACAGCAGCCGGTGCGGAGTCGGAAACTTGGGCGCGGGTCCGAAGCCCGCGTGCTCCCGGTCGAAGGAAGCGGCCAGCTCGTCGAATCCCTGCCGAAGAACGTCGGTCCCGAGGGAGCGTCCTCCGAGGTCGGCCGATTCCAGGCGCTCGAGATGTTCCTGGATCGAGGTCGCCGAGGCCAGGAGAGTCGGTCGATTCTCGTTCCACGCCTGCTGGATCCGCGGCACCAGGTTCACCATTCCGACGCGCCCGTGCCGATTCTCGCGCGGAATGTACGTGGCGGCGAGAAAAGGAATGCGATCCGGAGTCATGAGAATCGTCAGTGGCCATCCTCCATGCCCGGTCGTGAGCTGTGCGACCGTCATGTAGATCCCATCGATGTCGGGGCGTTCCTCCCGATCGACCTTGACGTTCACGAACGCCTCGTTCATCAGGCCGGCCACCTCGGGATCCTCGAACGACTCGCGCTCCATCACGTGGCACCAGTGACACGTGGCGTAGCCGATCGAGAGGAAGATCGGCCGGTCCAGCCTCCGCGCCTCAGAAAAAGCCTCCTCCCCCCACGGATACCAGTCCACGGGGTTGTGCGCGTGCTGGAGGAGATAAGGGCTCTTCTCGTGACTCAGACGATTCGGCATGCGACGGACGGTAGCCGGGAGGCGAAGAGTCGGCAATTGACGGGGTCTTTCCGGTCCGACCCGGGGGAATTGCAAGAACCACTTCCGGATTGCGGTGGTCGCGGACCGGATACCTAGGGTCCCGCGAGTCTCCGGGACAGCGCAAACCCGCATGACGGTGGGCGCGCGCGCCTCCTCCACCGGCCGGAGCGCGTCTTGCGAATACGGAACGCAGAGAGTGGGCGAGACTCAGCGAGGAGGGTGGCATGCAGGTCGCGTTCTACGACTGGACGACCTACTGGACCGGAGCTCTCGAAAAGGGCCAGGGCTCTCTGCCTCGTTGCGTGCTGGACCTCCTGGAGGCCGCTCGCGACGACGACTACGAAGACTTCGAGGCGCAGGCCCGTTCCATCCCCTATCTCGAACTCACCGTCGCGCAGATCATCTTCGAGCGCATCGAGGAGCTCCATCGGGAGGAGCCGGGGCTGGATCGGCCAGCCGAGGCGATCGCCGAACTGGTGGACGTCCTCATCTCCGAGGAAGCCCGTCGAAACGCGGCGTGAAGAGCCGTCGGCGTCGGGCTCCAGGGGTCCTGGCTATTAGTCATATTTCGCCTGATTCACACGTTCTTCCACACCTGATCGGTTGGACTCCGTGGCTGGATTTCGCGTTCGTGCCTGACTTATACACCTCGAGGCGTTCTCCGACCATGAGATGCGGGGTGGAACGGCACTTGCTGTTTCTGTACCCGGACGAGTGCGGTATCGGGGCGGGCGCCGTGCCACTGAGAGATACACGAAGAGTGCGGTATTCCTGAAATGGCAACCGAAAACGAGACACGGACTCATGAGATGCGTCCCGCCGGGAGCGGCAGCGGGGCGGAGCGGGTCCACATTTCCGTACCCCAGCCTCTCCCCCGCAGCATCCGATGGGAGCCGATCGAGGGTGAGACGACGTCCGACGTGGCACCCCTGTACGACATCTTCATCACCCAGAGCGCCCTCAGGCAGCTCCTGGATCACGTTCGAGGGGGTGAAGACGAGGAACGGTCCTTCGGGCTTCTCGCCGGGGACCTGTGCGAGGACCTCGATTCCGGCCGCCGGTATGTTCTCATTTCGGGCGTATGCCATTCTTCACTCCCACTCCTGGATGACCCCCAGGATCTGATTCCCGCGGAGGCGTGGGACGAGCTTCGTCGCGGCGGCGCGAGGCTCCGCGGCAATCTCGTCGGTTGGTATCTCCGTCACGCTGGCGGGCCCGTGGCTCTGTCCGAGGGCGCGCTCAACACGCACCGGAAATACTTCGGCGAGCCGTGGCACAGCGCCGTTGTCATCGGCGGTGCGGAGGAGGAGGCGTGCGGGGGCTTCTTCCGCCAGACTTCCGAGGGATTGTCTCCCTCACTCGCGCTGCCGTTCTTCGAAGTCGTCGCCACGCGGGCCATCGGCAGCGGAGAACGTCGGACCGTGCTCCACTGGACCAACGTCCGTACAGATGCGGTCGTGGCCCGCGATGACTCGACAGCGGCGGAACTGAGCGAAGACGCAGGCGGGGCGACAAGAGAGGCGGCTGGCGGACCGTTCGGCCACGCCGTCGAGTTCTCCGGTCCGCTGGCGGAGGAAATTGCGCGGCGATCCATCGTCGCGGCCGCGGCCAGGACGGCCGTGGAGCTCGGCGAGCAGCGTCAGAAGGCCGAGAAGGCAGCGAAGAAGGCAGAAGAGAATGCGGCCCGCCGCGCCGCCGAGCTGGAGTCGGCCCGAGTCGCGGCCGAGGAGGCCGCCCAGCGTACCGCCGAGCTGGAGCAGGAAGAGGCCGAGAAGGCAGCGGCTGAGAAGGCCGCCCAGCGCATCGCCGAGCTGGAACAGGAAGAGGCGGAGCAAGCGGATGCCGCGGCGAAGCGCGCCGAGGAGGAGGCCGAGAGACGTCAGGCCGAGAGACGTCAGGCCGAGGATGCGGCCGCTGAGGCCGAGGCCGCCGCCAGGCAGGCGGAATCCGCGGCAAAACAGGCCGAGGAGGAGGCCGACCGGCTGGCCTTGGACCTGGACGAGCTCCGAACGGCAGCGAGCGAGGCCGAACGGCGCGCTGCCGATCTCGAGGAGGCTCTCCGGGCCACGGAGGCCGATGCGGCCCGGCGCGTCGCGGAGCAGGAAGCCGCGCGACAGGCCGCGGAAGAGGAGGCCGCCCGGCAGGCAGAGGAGGCCCGTTCAGCCAGGAAGGCCGCCGAGCTGGAATCCGAGCGCCGCCGAACCGAGGAAGCCGCACGGATTGCGGCCGAGGAAGAGGCAGCCCGGAGGATCGAGGAAGCTCAGCAGGGCCGGCACGTCGCGGAGCAGGAAGCGGAGCGGAAGGCGGCGGAGCTGGAATCGACGCTCGAGGCGGCGGAGCTCGCCCGGCGACGGGCAGACCAGGAGGCACAGAACCGGGCAGCCGAGCTGGAGGCCGCCCGAACCGAAGCCGAGCTGGAAGCGGAGCGACACGCCCGCGAGCTCGAAGCCACCCTCGCCAGGGCCGAAGAGGCGAGGCAGGCGGCGGAGCGCTCCGCGGCCCGCCGGGCCGCGGAGCTGGAGGCAGCCCGGCGGGAGACCGAGGAGCTCGCCGAAAGACAGGCAGCTGAGCTGAAGGCCACTCTCGAGGCCGCCGAGGCCAATCGATCCGAGGCCGAGGCCGAGGCCCTGCGACGCGCCGCGGAGTTGGAGGCGGCTCGCCAAAAGGCCCAGGAGGAGGCGGAGAGACAGGCAGCGGAACTCCAGGCCACGCTCGACGAGGCCGAGCTCGCTCGCAAGGCCGCTGAGGAGCACGCCGCCAAACGCACCGCCGAGCTCGAGGCGGCCCGCAAGGCCGCTGAGGAGGAAGCCACGCGCACGGCCGCCGAGCTGCAGGCAACGCTCGAAGCAGCCGAGAAAGCCCGCACGGCCGCAGAAGAAGAGGCGGCCCGGCGCACAGCAGAGCTCGAAGCCGCCCGCAGAGCGGCTAAAGACGAGGCGGCCCGCCAGGCCACGGAGGCCGCTGAGGCGATCAGGGCCGCGGAAACGGAGGCGGCGAAACGCGCGGCCGAAGCTGAGGCCGCGCGTGAAGCCGCCGAGCGAGAGGCCCTGCGCCGACAGGCCGAGGCCGAGGCGCACGAGAAAGCCATTTCGGAAGCCGTGCGACGCGTGACCGCGCTCGAGTCCGCTCGCAAAGCCGCCGAGGCCGAGGCGGCCCGCTGGGCCTCCGAGGCGGAGACCGCTCGCAAGGAAGCCGAGGAAGAGGCCGCGCTCCGGACCGCCGAGCTCGAGACCATGCGGCAGGCGGTCGCCGAGGCACGGCAGGCGGCCGAGCGGGACGCCGAGCGGCGCGCCGCCGAGGTCGAGGAGGCGCGGAAGGCGGCCGAGGATTCCGAGCGCCGGGCCAGTGAAGCCGAAGCGGCACAGATCCTCGCCGAAGCCGAGGCGGAGCGCCATCGCTCGGAAGAGGCCCTGCGCAGAGAAGCGGAGGCAGCGGCCGTACAGAAGGCGGCCGAGCTGGAGGCCGCGCGCGAAGCGGCCGAACAGGAGGCCGAGCGCCGCGCCGCCGATGCCGAGGCTGCCCAGAAGCAGGCTGCAGCCGAGGCCGAGCGCCGGGAGGCGGAAGCCGAGGCGCGACGCGCGGCCGAGGAAGAGGCGGCCCGGATCACCGGTGAGCTGGCCGAGACTCGCCAGACGGCGGCGGCGGATGCGACCCGATGGACAGCCGAGGCAGAGGCCGCCCTCGAGGCAGCCCAGCGAGAGGCCTCACGAAGAAGGGATGAGGAGACGGCACGGCGGGAAGCGGAAATCACGGCGGCGGGCCGGGCAGCGGAGCTGGAGGCTGCGAGGGAGGCTGCGGTGGCCGAGGCTGAGCGGATGGCCGCGGAAGCTGCCTCGGCTGTCGAGGCAGCGCGTCTCGAAGTGGAGCGAAGAGAGGCTGCCGAGAAGGAATCCGCCCAGAAGTCGATGCAGCTCGATGCCGCGCGGCAGGCCGCAGAGGACGCGCTCAAGCAGGCGTCCGAGAAGCGGGCCGCAAAGGAGGCCATCCAGGAACAGGCCGCCCTCGAGACCGAGGAGGACGAAGCAGCCCTTCGCGAAACCGAAGAGCGCATCGCGCGCGAGGCCTCGGACCTGGAGAAGGCGCGTGCGGCAGCAGAGGAACGCGCAGCCGTTCTCGCGGCCGAGGCGGAAGACGCCTGGCGCTCCGCCCGAATGGAGTCGGACCGGCGCCGCAAGGCAGAGTCAGAAGCCGCGGCGCAGGTCGCCGAGTTCGAGGCCGCACGGCTGGCCGCCGAAGAGGAGGCCGCTCGCATGGCCGCCAAGGCCAGGCAGGTAGCCGAGGTCGCGCGCGAAGAGGTCGCCCGCCTGCGCATGGAGCGCAAGTCCCTCGAGCAGATGGTCGCGCACCGCGGTGCAGAACTGGAGGCGATTCGCCATACCACGGCCCAGGAGGTGGAGCGTCGCAGGGATGCAGAGCTCAGGCGCGCGGAGGAAGCCGCGGCGCGGGTCAAGGCGGAGAAGATGGTGGAACAGGCGACCCGCCAGGTTTCCGTGGACAACGCACGCCGCGAGGTGGCCGAGGCCGACGCGAAGCAGGCTGCGGAATCGGCGCTTGCCGCAGAGCGGGAGGCGGTCGACGATCGCGAGACCGAGGCCGAGGAGGCGGAACGACGGAGTGAGATCGAGGCCGCGCGGAGACGTAGACGTGCGCGGTTGGCGAGCGCCGCACGCCAGGTCGGGAACGTAGCCGCGAGCATAGCGATCGTGGCGGTGGCAGCATTTGGCGCCAACCAGATCTTCCAGCTGCCCGACTCGGCCTTGCTGCTCGACTCGCCGGCGGTGCGGACCGTGCCCATGGCACCCGCGCAGGCCAGACTTCCCGACGGATCGTTGGGAGATGCGGCGGCAGGTGATTCTGCCGGCACCAGAGGCAACTTTCCGGTCGTCCTTCCCCCGGATTTCGAGTCCGGCTTCCCCGGACTGGAGGAACCCGAGATCGTTCCGGCCGGCATCGACCCCCGCATCTTCGTGCTCGACGCCCTGGCCGACTCGGCCGATGGCGCGATGGTCGGCTTCCGGGACCTGGCCATGGAATTCGAGTCGGGAACTGCCGGATGCGATGAGCTCAAGGCGGCTTACGAAGCAGTCGATTCGAGGTGGGTGGCTTACGTCGTAACCGGCGTCTCCAGGTTAGAGACCGATCTGGACGAGGAGCGGGCCGCTCGCCACGCGGACCTCACCCGGGATATGCAGAGGATAGCGCTGTCCTACGAAGTGACGGGTTGTCCGATTCCCTGATCGCTCGAACACGTCCCGCCGACTCCACTGCTACGAGGAGCTGGGGATCTTTCCGTACTTCCCGGTGGCGTTCGGACCGGAATCAGAACCGGAAGCTGAACGTAACCCACCGGGCGGGCGAAACGGCGCGCAGGTCGGGTCCGAGGCGCTGCTCCTCGAACCACTTCCAGACGGTGGTCGAGGTCAGATAGCCGAGGATACTCCCGGCCAGCACATCCGACAGCCAGTGCTTGTCCGAGTACAGGCGGCTCCAACCCGCGATCCCCGCCAGGGAGAAGAACGTCGCATAGGCCCATCCCTGGTCGATCTGCCTTGCCACGATGTTCGAGATCCCGAAAGCGCTCCACGCGTGTCCCGAGATGAAAGAGGCCCGTTCGTTCGCGGTCGTGAAGGGCTTGAAGCTGAAATGGCCCGCGCCGAGCTCGGGGCGGGCGCGGCCCGCGATCATCCTTGCGGGTTGCTGCACGAGGCCGACGAAGAGCAGCACGTCCATCATCATCATTCCAGTGTCCCTCACCCCGTCCGATCCAAAGGCCACGCCGGCCCCGTACGTGATGAGACTCGCCGGTACCGTGACGTACGGCGTGCCGTACCAGAATCCGACGCGCTCCAGTACGTCGCCCAACTTGCCGCGCGAGCCCTGGATGGCGTTCCTCAGGTCTTCCTCGAAGAGCGTCGAGGCGGCGACGCCCCCGGTGATGAGCCCGGCGGTCACCCAGTCGCCAGAGTCCCAGCGCCCCGGCGAGCCCAGGGTGTAAGTGAACGCGTCCCACACCTCCGCCATGTCGGAAGAGAAGGTGCGCTCGACGGGCGAGGCCGCCGGGGCTTGCGGGACGGTCGCCCACTGAGCCTGCGCGACACGTGGGGCGAAGCAGGCGGCGCAAGCGAACAGCCAGGCTGCGAATACGTTCCGAAACTCCACGACCGTCAGAACGCGAAGGCCCATTCGAAGTAGAACGTCGTGCCCTCCTCGCCTGCGCCCGCTTCCAGCGAGAGGATGTTCTTGGTTCCAAGCAGCCCCCACCACAGGCCGCCTCCGAAGCCCCAGTGCGCGCTGCCGGGAGAAGATCCGTCGACCCAGACTCTGCCGACATCCGCGAATCCCAGGATTCCCCACATTGAAGGCATCAGCAGGTGTCCGTCCAGCAGATGGAGGCGAAGCTCGGCGGAACCGTACGCCGACGCGTCGCCGGCGAATCGGTCGACGAGCCACCCGCGCAGGGAGCCCGGGCCGCCGATGAAGGCCGCGTCATACCAGGGGGTGGTTCCCCAGATCTTCCTTCCCCCGAGTCGGGCGGCTCCGTGTGTAGCGTCCCTGAAGATCGGGATCTGCAGGTAGCCCTTGAGCTCTCCCTCCAGCCACCCGTACGGCTCGACGAGGTCCAGCCAGGCGGGGTAGTACCTGCCCTGGGCCGTGAACGCGGCTCCCGTCAGCCTGGGAATCTCGCCCGTCCACATGACCTGGATGTTCCGCCGCGAGTCCCAATCGAAACGGGCGAATCCCCCGGCCTGCCAGGTGTCGTCGCGTCCGTATAGAGAAGGAAGCTGGTTGATGAACCGGGCGGGATCGTCCTCTGTCCGGGAGAAGCTGACGACGGGCCCTATGGCCAGGCTCGTCGACGTGCCCGGAAACGACCCGGCAGCGAGCTCGAGTGATGACCGGGTCAGATGCACGCGCGCGGCGCTGTTGCTGAGTTCCGGCGAGTCGTTCCCGAAACCGAAGAAGTTCATCACGTCGAAGCTGCTCGCCCTGGCCCGCCCCATCACGTAGGCCCGTGAATTCTCGAACCGGAAGTCCCCGTTCACGCTCAGCTCGTACTGGAGCTCCGTGGACAGCGCCCCGAACAGCCCGACCTTCGAAGCGTACGGATCCTTTCGAAAGCCGTAGTCGAACCAGTTCATGCCGAACCCGGCCATGAAGCCGTAGTCCGAGCTCGCACCCAGCGCGATCTTCGGCATGGTGGCGCGACCCCAGTCGCGGCGCGGGTGCTGAGTGGGATCCGGGATCTCGGGAGGATCGTCCCAGTGCTTCGCGCTGACGCCCTGGGATCGCCCTCCCGTGACCCGCATGTCGCCAGTCACGTCATACAGACGCACGCCGCCGGTGTTCGTCTCGAAATGGACTTCATCAGAGCCGCCGCCGCCGATGAGGCGCACTCTTATCGGTAGAGTCCCCTCCCCCGTCACCATGACCCGGTCGTCACCTCCGTTCAGGTAGACCCTGACTTCCCTCGTTTCGTCGGCATGGAAGATCCTTATGAACCAGGGCTCCACGTCGGCCCCGCGCGCCGCGACGGTGACCTGCACGGACCGGTCGCCCGTGCGGCTCACGGTCACCGCTTCTGCCTCGTTCGTGGCGTGTACGTCCACTTCCCGGGCCATCAGGAGGTAGAATCGGTCGGCCGCTTCGGGCAGCTTTCCCCTCCGAACCTTGAGGTGACCGCCGATTCGATCCGCGTCGAGCGCGTAGTGCCCGGGTGGCAGACGCTTGAGGGCCCGGTCCACGACGTCGTCGGAAAAGGCTCCCGCCAGGGCCGTCGCCGTCGAATCGAAGACGGGACGCGGCAGGTCGGCCAGGAACCGGCGGTCCAACCAGCGGGCGTTCCAGTGGAGGCTCAGGGGGTGCATCCCGTCGCCGAAGCCCGTGAACTGCGGCGCCATGCTCTGCGCCAACCCGGGAAACACTCCATCGAGGCGCGAGAAGGCCTGGTCGCGGTCCAGGGGAATCGGATACCACGCGTGGCCCTCCCCGTCGTCGTAGGCGGCCCAACGCCACTGGTTGGCGTGCCGGTCCCAGTCGCCGACGTAGAAGTCGAGGAGGCGAGCCGTCAGCAGAGCCCGTGAGTCGACCCGGTCGGCACCCGAGCCCTGCAGGTGCTCGAGGAGGGTCCCACTGCCCACGACTGCGCGCGGCCGTCCCATGGGCTGGAGGTCCGTCATGTGCTCGTCGGCTGATTCCTCGATCAGGCCCGGCAGACCCCTGAACGTGTCGCGGAATTCGCCGAGCCCGGGCTCG
>JBDGXI010000008.1:0-40795 GCA_039584685.1 Gemmatimonadota bacterium
GTGGCCGAGAGCACCATGATGGACGACGTGCCGGTCGCGAACGTGATCGGCGAGATTCGGGGCACCGAGCTCCCGGACGAGTACGTGGTCCTGTCGGCCCATTTCGACTCGTGGGACGGCGCTTCCGGCGCCACGGACAACGGCACGGGCAGCATCGTCATGATGGAGGCGATGCGGATCCTCTCGGAAGTCTATCCGAATCCGAAGCGCACGATCCTCGTGGGCCTGTGGGCCAGCGAGGAGCAGGGACTCAACGGATCCCGGTCCTTCGTGTTCGATCACCCGGAAGTGATCGAGGGTCTGCAGGCGGCATTCAACCAGGACAACGGCACCGGTCAGATCGCCAGGGCCTCCGCGATGGGCATCGTGAGTGCATCCGGGAACATCGCAGACTGGATGTCCCGGGTCCCCAGAGACATCACGGGCAAGATCGATCTCAGCTTCCCCGGTTCTCCGAGCGGTGGGGGAAGTGACCACGCGTCGTTCATCTGCTCCGGCGCGCCGACGGTCGGCCTGGGGTCGAGCAGCTGGGACTACTTCGGCTACACCTGGCACACGAACCTGGACACGTTCGACAAGATCGTGTGGGACAACGTCGAGAACAACGCGACGCTGGTGGCCATGCTGGCCTACCTCGCGTCCGAAGGTGAGCGGGTATCACGAGACCTTCAGGCGAACGTAGTGGATTCCATGACCGGCGAGCCAAGTGAGTGGCCCGTCTGCGAAGACGGAGCCCGAACGACCACCGAGCGTTATCGCTGAGCGGCCTGGAGGGCAGACCGCGTCCGCGGGAGAGTCGATGAATCCGAACCGCGCTCGGCTGTTTCACGAGGAGCTCACGCGCTTTCCCGCCGACCTGTTCCAGTTCGATGCGCGGATCCGGGACGGATGGCTCTCGGACAGGTACTTCGTGCGGACGGCTCGAACGCTGAGCCACTCCGGCCGTGATCCGTACGTTACCCTGCAGTTCTTCGCCAAGCGCAGGGGTATGCTGGCCGGGACCTTCGAGTGTGTGCGCATGCTCCAGACTCAGCTCGCGCGCGGATACGACTACGAGGATCTCGAGGTCGACACCCTGCACGACGGAGACCGGATCGAGCCCTGGGAAGTGGCTTTCCGCATCCGCGGGAAGTACCGGGCCTTCGCCCACCTGGAGACGCCGCTCGACGGAGTGCTGGCGCGGCGCAGCCTGATCGCGACCAACGCCGCGCGCTCCGTGGACGCTGCGGCCGGCGTTCCGGTGATCTACTTCGCCCCCAGGCATGACGACTGGCGCATCCAGACGCCAGATGGGTACGCGGCGCGCGTCGGCGGCGGCGGTGACGTGTCGAGCGATGCGGGTGCCTCGTGGTGGGGCGGGGAAGGCGTGGGGACGATGCCGCACGCGCTGATCGCCGCCTTCGGTGGCGACGCGGTCGAGGCCACCCTCGCGTTCGCCCGCTACGTGAGGGACGAGGAGCCTCACGTACCGATCGTCAGCCTGGTGGACTACGCGAACGACTGTGTCGGCGATTCGCTGGCCGTGGCTCACGCCATGCGCGCGGAGTTCGGTGACGGCGTGCTGTTCGGCGTCCGCCTCGACACCAGCGGCAAGCTCGTGGATCGGGCCCTCGTGGACGATCCCGACCTGTGGGGGAAGGAGAGCCTGGCTGGCGTGAACCCTCACCTGGTTCGCAAAGTCCGCGCGGCGCTGGATGCCGAGGGCTTCGATTACGTAGGGATCATGGCGTCCGGCGGTTTCACGCCTCGGAAGATCCGTCGGTTCGCCGAACTCGAGCTCCCGATCGCAGCCTACGGGGTCGGGAGCAGCATCCTGGGTCACGGGTGTGAGGAGGATGGCGTGGTGACGGAATTCGATTTCACGGCAGACGTGGTCGAAGTGGATGGAGAACCGGAAGCGAAAGTCGGCCGCGGCGTGTGGGAGAATCCGCGGCTGATAGGCGTGGACTGGGGACTGCTGGCAAGACTCGACGCGGAGGTGCAAGGTGCCTGAACTGCCGATCCCGCAGCACTTCGATGGGGCCCGGACCGGTGAAATCTGGCGCGTGGACTACGGGAACCGGGCGCCGGAGGCGGAGGCGTGGGCTGCCGAGCACGATATCGGGCATCCGTCCGACGACGACCCGACGATCGGCCTCCTTCTCGTGGACTGCCAGAACACGTTCTGCATCCCGGGCTACGAGCTGTTCGTCGCCGGCCGCTCCGGGCGCGGGGCAGTAGACGACAATACCCGACTCTGCCAGTTCATCTATCGCAACCTGCCCGACATCACGGAGATCACCGCGACGCTCGATACCCACACGGCACTCCAGATCTTCCACCCGGTCTTCTGGGTGGACGATGACGGAGATCACCCGGTTGGGGGGCAGACCGAGATCACCCTGGCCGACGTCGAAGAAGGTCGCTGGTGCCCGAATCCTGCGGTAGCGGACTCGCTCGCCGGCGGCGACGTGGAGTGGCTCCGCAAGTATGCCCGGCATTACGTGCGGCGCGTGACCGAGGGCCGCTATCCCCTGATGGTGTGGCCGTATCATGCCATGCTGGGCAGCATCGGCCACGCGCTCGTGTCGGCCGTCGATGAAGCCGTCTTCTTCCACAGCATCGCGCGTCAGACAGCGGCCCGGTTCGAGGTGAAGGGTGGGAACCCGCTCACGGAGAACTATTCGGTTCTCAGCCCGGAGGTGACCCTCGGGCCCGGCAACGAGCGCATCGCAGAGCCGAACCTGGCCCTGTTCGACCACCTGATGGGATTCGACGCGGTGATCGTCGCCGGGCAGGCGGCCAGCCATTGCGTGGCCTGGACGCTACACGATCTGCTCACGGCCATCCAGGCGCGCGATCCGGAGCTCGCCGGCAAGATCTACATCCTGGAGGACTGCATGTCGTCCGTCGTGGTCCCGCGGGGCGTGGACTTCACCGGGGACGCCGAGGAGGCCCTTGAGCTGTTCGAAGGCCACGGCATGAACCGCGTCCGATCGACGGATCCGATCGACACGTGGGACGGGCTGGGTTAGGGGAGCGTGCGAATCGAGACCGAGAGGCTCAGGCTCCGGGAACTCCGGGAAGAGGATGCCGAGGCCCTTGCCCGCATCTTCTCGCACCCCTCGGTGGTGCGGTTCTCGGGTGGCCGGTCTCCCTCTCTCGCGGAAGTGCGCGAAGGCATCCGGCAGCACGTCTCGGGGTACTACTACGACCGCGGTTATGGCCTCCTGGTGGCCGAGCTGCGGAACACGGGGGAGATCGTCGGCCGCATAGGCTTCCTGGCGACCGACATCGACGAGTCGGCGGACGCCGAGCTCCACTACCACCTGGCTCCCGATGCATGGGGCAGCGGTCTCGCCACCGAGGCCGCGCGTGCCGTCCTCGATTGGGGATTCGACGGCGGTCGCCTGAAGCGCATCGTCGCCGTGATACACCCTGATAACCACGCGTCGCGCCGCGTGGCAGAGAAGTGCGGACTCACGTTCTGGAAGGAGATGGAGGTACAGGACGCGGGTCTATTCCAGATCTACCACATGGGGTCGCCGGCCGGGGACTGAGCCCGGACGCTCCGTCTCGGCCGAGTACCTCCTCATCGAGACCGCTCGTCGTCGGGGACCCCATCGGCCCGGACGCTCCTCGAACACCCCGGCGCATGCCGTCCCGCAGGCGCTGCAGCGGGCGCCCCCCGACAGCTTCCAGGAAACCACCGCGTAGCCGTCGCGCCCGATCAGGACGGTGCCGCACTCCGGGCAGTACGTCGTCTGCCCTTCCGGGTCGACCACGTTTCCCACGTACGCGAATCGAATTCCATTGCCGCGAGCGATCTCCCGGGCCCGTCGGACCGTGGCCGGGGGAGTGGGAGGCACGTGGCGCATCCGCCAATCCGGGTGGAAGGCCGTGAAGTGGAGGGGCACATCGGGCCCCAGCTCGTCGAGCACCCAGCGGGTCAGCGCGTGGATCTCGGCTTCAGAATCGTTCTCTCCCGGGATCAGCAGAGTGGTGATCTCCAGCCAGGTGTCGGATTCGTATCTGATGTGGCGGAGCGTGTCGAGGACCGGGTCCAGCCGTCCCGCCGCGAGTTTCCGGTAGAACGAATCCGTGAATCCCTTGAGGTCCACGTTGGCGGCGTCCATCCACCCGTAGAACTCGGTTCGTGGCGCTTCGCATACGTAGCCCGCCGTGACCGCCACCGTGCGGATGCCGCGTTCGCGACATGCCGCGGCCACGTCGATCGCGTACTCGTGGAAGACGACGGGGTCGTTGTAGGTGAAAGGCACCGACCGGCATCCGAGATCGACCGCCGCGCTGGCAATCGCATCCGGACTCGCGGCTTCGGCCAGCGTGTGCATCTCCCTCGACTTGCTGATGTGCCAGTTCTGGCAGAACGAGCATGTCAGGTTGCACCCGGCGGTCCCAAACGAGAGCACCGACGTGCCGGGCAGGAAGTGGTTCAGAGGCTTCTTCTCGATCGGGTCCACGCAGAACCCGCTGGACCGTCCATACGTGGTGAGGACGATCTGTCCGCCGAGGTTCGCCCGGACGAAGCACAGACCCCGCTGCCCTTCCCGCAGGCGGCACAATCTCGGGCACAGGTCGCAGCGCACCCGCCCGTCCTCGAGGCGGGTCCAGTACCGCGTGCCGACAGCGTGAGCCGGATCGATTGGAACGTCCACAGGCCTCATCCCGTATCTGTCATCGGCAACCTAACACCGACCCGCCCGCCGGGCCCCTGTTGATCCCGGCCGAGGTGTGCCAGAATAGGGCGGTTGAGCCGCTTTGCCCCGCCGGGAACCACGTACGAGAGAGGTAAGAAGCCATGGGACGGGCCCCCCGCGAGATCAATATCCGAACTGCGATCCCGGATGACGCGGAATCCATCGCCCGGTTGTCCGGCGAGCTCGGATATCCGACCACGGCTGCGGATGCCCGCCGCCGCCTGTTCGACATCAAGACCGCCGAGACCCACGCCGTGATGGTCGCGGAGGATGCACCCGGCTCCGTCGTCGGGTGGATCCACGTGTTTCGATCACCTCGCCTCGGCGGTGAGCCGTTCGCCGAACTGGGAGGGCTAGTCGTCACGGAGTCGCTCCGGGGGCATGGGATCGGTAGCCGGCTCGTGGCCGAAACCGAGCGCTGGGCGGCCGACCGGGGCATCGCGACGCTTCGAATCCGCACCCGTACCACGCGAAACGACGCGCGCCTGTTCTACGAGGACCTGGGCTTCGTGCTCACCAAGACGCAGGTCGTGTTCGAGCGACAGCTTCTCGAGGACTGAGCGGCGACCGAGCGAGACCGTTGACGGGCCTCACTTTCGGGTTATGTTCGGTATTTACCCGAACTGGAGGACGGAGTGTCGAGTCGGCCGCAGACAGACCTGAAGACCATTCCCGGCGTCGGCCCCAGCATCGAGATGGACCTCCTGGATCTCGGCATCCGGGGCGTGTCGGAACTTCGCGGCAGGAACCCCGATCACATGTACGATGATCTGTGCGAGTTGCGTGGAGAGTGCATCGATCCGTGCGTGAAGTACGTGTTCCGCTGCGCGGTCTACTTTGCGTCGAGCGAAGTGCACGAGCCCGCGTTGCTTCAGTGGTGGAACTGGATGGATCGGCCCCCCGGGGGCTGAAGGACCCCCGGGAAGCGAATCCGGGCTTCTAAGGCCTGACGTTGAGGTTGGTGCGGAAGACGTTCCCGGGATCGTACTTCGACTTCACCTGCTGGAGTTTCTCGTAATTGGCTCCGTATGCAGCCGTGACGCGCGCCGCATCCTCGGCGTCGCTCACGAAGTTCAGATACACGCCGCCCGTCGAATAGGAGGCCGTGGCGTCGAAGAACGTTCGGGCCCACCCTACGCACAGGGCGTCGTCGGCCGGATCTTCCCATCGCGTATGGACGTTCATGATGAACCCGGCGTCCCGGTGCGGATAGGCCGCGGAATCTGCCGGGATTCTGGCCGCCTCACCGCCCACCTGTGCGATGAAGATCTCCGACTGTGGACTGGGAAGGCTCCCGGTGTAAGCCAGGAGCTCGTCGACGAGTCCATCGTCGAGAGCCGAGAAGTTGTGGGACTTCCAGTAGTTTCTCGAACCGGGCTCCAGCAGCGGGTCGAAGGCCTGCTGAAAAGCGGCGAACGGCATCACCCCGATATGCTCGCCGTGCGGACTGCCATGGTCGCGAAGCGGGGCCAGCTCGCGTTCCCCCTCGGCCGGGTCACCGGCGTACACGAAAGCCAGCACGACGACCTTGGATCCGTGCACTTCCTCCGGCAGGAACGGCAGTGGCGGGGCAGCTCTGAGGACCGCCCACACCGTCATATCGTCTGACGCGCCGGCCACGAAATCCCGGTAGGCGTCGAGGACGTTCCGGCCCTCGGAGTACGGGTGGACGATGAGGCCGCACAGGAGGTCCGGCCCTGCTTCCCGAAGGCGGAAAGTGAACGACGTGACGATTCCGAAATTGCCACCGCCCCCCTTTAGAGCCCAGAACAGGTCCTGGTTCTCAGTCTCACTCGCGGTCAGCTCTCGCCCGTCGGCGGTCACGACGTCTGCCGACAGGAGGCTGTCAACCGTCAGCCCGTACTTCCGGCTCAGCCAGCCGAAACCGCCCCCCAGCGTGAGTCCCGCGATTCCTGTCGTGGAGTTGATGCCCACCGGGACCGCCAGGCCGTGCGGGAGAGTGGCGGCATCGACGTCTCCGAGCGTCGCTCCCGGCTGCACCCGGGCCGTGCCCGCGCCCGCGTCCACGTCCACCCCCCTCATCTGCGACAGATCGATGGTCAGACCGCCTTCACAAAGAGCGCTTCCCGCAATGTTGTGGCCGGCTCCCCGCACGGAGAAAAGCAGGCCGTGCCGCATGGCGAAGTCGAGACCCGTCTTCACGTCTCGGGCACTCGCACAGCGCGCGATCAGAGCCGGCCGTTTGTCGATCATGGCGTTCCAGACCGCGCGCGCCTCCTCGTAGCCCGGGTCGTCCCGGCCTATCAAGGAACCCTCGAGGCCGGCGTCGAGCGAGTCCAACGTAGATGCGTCGAGCTCTACCCGGCCGCCGGCCAGGGCAGCTACGGAAAGCACTGTCATTCTCACCTCCGGTGATGTTGCCGGGAAAGGATCGCGCCCGCGGGGGGTGCCCCCGACGTGCCGCCGATCCACGTATACGTTGCGGTCAATCCATCTCGGTCATGCGAAACGACTCTCCAGACAGGACAAACCGGGGCACCGTGTCAAGGTCGGTCCCGAAGCGGTCCGGTTCAGCCCGAGCCGGCTCGCTTCCGGATCAGGGTCAGTCCGTCGGCGAACGGGAGCAACACGGTCTCGGCTCTTTCGTCGGCTGAAACGTGCGCGTTGAAGGTGCGGATGGCCCTGGTCGGCGCGTCGCCGATGGAGGAATCGGTAACCTTGCCTTCCCACAGGGTGTTGTCGGCGAGGATGACCCCGTTCGGATCGAGGTGAGGCAGCACGGACTCGTAGTAGTCGACGTAGGATTCCTTGTCGGCATCGATGAAGACCAGATCGAACGTGGTCCCGCGTGGAAGCGCGGCCAGGGTTTCGAGGGCCGGACCGACGCGCAGGTCGATCCGATCCGCGACGCCGGCGGCGGCCCAGGCCTCGCGCGCGATCGCGGTCCATTCCTCGCTCACATCGCACGCGATCAGGCGCCCATCGGGCGGGAGCCCCCGCGCTATGGCAAGCGCAGAGTAGCCGGTGAACGTGCCTATCTCGAGGGCGCTTCGTGCCCCGATCGAGCGCGTCAGGAAGTTCATGAACACGGCTTGCGGATGTGCGATCTGCATCCGACGCGAGTCACCGAGCTCGTGCGTTCTCGCCATCAGGGCGCGCTGGACGGCATCCGGCGCCGTGGTATTGGCGAGCACGTAGTCAAACAGTGCGTCGTCGAGCGGCACGTACTTCCGATAGTCGGACAAGAAGCCTTCTCCTTTCGTGCATGTCGTTGCCTCGAAGCCCCGCGGGGCACACAGTACGTACTCGGTGGCGGTATGCCCCATAGAGGGCGCGTTCCGATGACAGGTCAAGGAGCGGGAGGGAGCGCCGATGGTGGACAAGGTGAATCTGAGCGAAAGGCTGTCTCGAATTCCGGACCACTGGCAACCGCGGATCGTAGGAGAGCTCAACGGGCAGCACGTGAAGCTGGCCCGTCTGCAGGGGGAGTTCGTGTGGCACAGCCATGAACAGGAGGACGAGTTGTTCCTGGTGCTCGACGGGACGCTTCACATGGAATTCCGGGACGGGGTCACGGAGGTGGACCCCGGCGAGTTCCTCATCGTTCCGCGTGGGGTCGAGCACCGACCCGTGGCCCCGTCCGAGGTCCAGGTGCTCCTGTTCGAGCCCGTCGGTACGCTGAATACGGGGAGTGCCGACGATCCGCGTATGGTAGCGAACCCGGAGTGGCTGCTATGACCGAGCGACGGCTCCGGAACCGCCCCGATTCACTGCGAAGTTTTCGGTAGCCCCGCGAGCCTCCGCCCGCGATCTTGGTCTGCATGAGCACGCGAACACTGCCGGCCCACGACGAGATGCTGGACGCGTTCCAGAACCGGAAAGTGGCCTACGATGGAGTCTTCTTCACCGGAGTCCGTACGACGGGGATCTTCTGCCGTCCCGTCTGCCCGGCCCGGAAACCGAAGCCACAGCACGTCGAGTTCTTCGCCACCGCGAGAGACGCCCTGTATTCGGGATACAGACCATGTCGCCGGTGCCGACCCATGGAGCCGACCGGTAGCCCGCCGGTGTGGCTGCGGAGCCTCCTCGTGGATCTAGAGGCGGATCCGGCCCGTCGGTGGACGGACCGCGACCTGCGCCAGCGTGGTCTGCATCCGGATCGGGTTCGCCGGTGGTTTCAGCGACAGCACGGGATGACGTTTCACGCGTATGGCCGGGCACGCCGCCTGGGCCTCGCATTCGAACAGATAAGGGAGGGAGCCGGAGTGTCCACCACCGCGTACCAACACGGATACGAGTCGCTGAGCGGATTCAACGAGGCCTTCCGCCAGCTCGTCGGGGCCGCCCCGAAAGCTGGAGAGACCGGGATCGTATTGCAGGTGACCCGCGTCCTGACGCCGCTCGGGCCGATGATCGCCGGTGGGAACGAAGAGGCTCTCTACTTCTTCGAGTTCTCTGATCGGCGACGCCTCGAGAAGCAGCTGGATCGGTTGCGGGCGCGCATGGACTGCGTCCTCATTCCCGGAGACAACGTCATCCTGCAGAGAGTGGAAGCCGAAATCGAGGCCTACTTCGCGGGCGAGCTGCGGGAGTTCTCTATCCCGCTGCTAGCTCCGGGCACCGAGTTCCAGCGAACGGTATGGAACCAGCTGCGGCGAATCCCTTTCGGCGAAACCAGGAGCTACGCGGAAGTAGCGCGAGCGATCGGTCGCCCGTCGGCCGTGCGCGCGGTGGCCCGGGCGAACGGCGACAACCGGATGGCCATCTTCATTCCATGCCACCGGGTCGTCGGAAGCGACGGGCGGTTGACGGGCTACGGAGGAGGGCTGTGGCGCAAACAGCACCTGCTGGACCTGGAGTCGAGGGTATCGCCCGGCGGACTGTTCGGCCAGCGAGAAGCCTAGACGCCGTCCGGCCGAGTACTTGCCCTGCGGCGGCAGAGTCCTGGCCCAGAGACGAGGCGGCCCGGGGAAAGCCCCGCGGCCGCCTTTCGCGTACATTGTGCCGCGTACCGTATCAATAATCCCAGAAACACGATGAGAGCATGAATGAACAATGGCCTCAGGCAGGAGGACCCTCTCCGCCGACTCCTGGAAAAAGACGCCGTCATCACCACCCTCAATCGACTGTTCCGCAGTGTGGACGAGAAGGACTGGACACGGGCAGAGGGCTGTCTCGCTCCCCACGTGTTGCTCGACGTCACGTCGATCGCCGGGGGTGAACCGGAGACAACGACGGGGGCTGCCATCGTCGACGGATGGCGCGAGGGACTCAGTCACATGGAAGCGATTCACCACCAGGCGGGAAACTACGAAGTGGACCTGCACGGGGACGAAGCCAGCGCCACCTGCTACGGAATCGCCTATCACTACCTCCCGAACGACAGCGATCGAAACACGCGGACGTTCGTGGGCACGTACGATTTCCGGCTGCGAAAACGGCGAGGTAGCTGGGAGGTGGACGTGCTTCGCTACAACCTGAAGTTCCTGGACGGCAACACCGATTTGGAAGGGCGGGAAGGGGACGGCTAGGCCATGGCTGCTGCACAGGACATCACGCTGAAAGTCGGCGAGGAAGCGAAACTCCGTGGCGGGTTCGCCGGAGGGTGGTGGATCGTCTACGCCGGCATGCCCAACCGGGATACGTATTCGGTAGCCATTCGCTGGACCTCCGGAAACAACGCGGCCGCCTACAACCTGTTTGTTCCGACCGCACAGACGGAGTTCGCCGCGGCAAAAGGACGCGTGCGGGTGTATTCGGTCTCCTCTCACGAGATTCGCCTCCGTTTCTCGAAGTGATGGACGGGCCGATCCAGACGCATCGCTGAAGGAGTGATCCATGCGCGCCGTGATGTCGCTTACCGTCTTCCTGTGGTTCAACGCCGTTTCCGTCGCCATTGGCCAGGAGGCCTGGCCCCGCGCCGAGCCCGCAGAGCTCGTGGGGGTGATCAACAGCTGGAACGTATTCGGCCGGAAACCCCCGCTGGTCGTTCCGTTCATCGACGCGCTGATAGAGGCGTCGAGCGGGTCCTGAGGGGACGGCGAGATGAAGCGTATCGGCCTGCGGCTTCATTCGGTCGGCCACCTGTCCGGTTGCTGGTTTGGCCCGCCAGAAGACCGAGCGCAGATCGAGCACGCAGTGCGCCGCTGGAATGGGAGCAGCGGAGTTCTGCGGCTGGAGGAGCCCTACCCGTTCGCGATTCCGATGATGCCGGGGATGGAGCCGCCGCGAGCTCCCGGCGAAGCCCTCGAGGGTCCGTCCGTGTCTCGACCTGAAGTCCTGGAACGAGATGTGGACCTCGCTGGGTCCAGGTAGATGACACGCGGGAATGAGAAGGTGAATAGGGGAGCCACGCGATGCGACGCACGCTGATCGCCGCGAATTGGAAGATGAACCTCGGTCGTACCGATGAGGCCCTCGCCCTGGTGCGCCGGCTCCGTCCGACCCTTGCGGCCGCGCTTTCGGTCGACGTGGCCATCTGCCCCCCATTTACCGTCATCGCAGCCCTGGCGGAGGTGCTGGGGAATTCGCGAATCGGGCTGGGGGCTCAGGAGATGCACTGGTCGGATGGTGGAGCGCACACGGGGGACGTGTCGCCCGCCATGCTCGAGGGTCTGTGCGATTACGTGATCCTCGGACACTCGGAGCGACGCGCTTCGCGCGGCGCATCCGAGGCAGACGACGCGATCAACCGGAAGGTGCGAGCGGCGCTCGAGCACAGCCTCGCTCCGATCATCTGCGTGGGCGAGAGCGCGGCGCAGCGGGATGCAGGCCAGACGCACGACTTCGTGGGCGGTCAGGTAGCCACCGCCCTGGCTGGCGTCGATCCAGCCGACGCCGGTAGCCTGGTATTGGCCTACGAACCGATCTGGGCCATCGGGAGTGGTCAGGCGGCCACCCCGGTCGAGGCGAACCGGACGATCGGCCTCACGGTCCGAGGCGCCGTGGCCGATTGCCTCGGCGAGGGGCCGGCGGGCCGGACTCGCATCCTGTACGGGGGAAGCGTGAACGTCGGGAATATCGCTGGCTTCATGGCCATGCCGGAGATCGACGGTGCGCTGGTCGGCGGAGCCAGCCTGTCGCCCGATTTTGCCGACCTGGTCATGGCGGCGGGAGGCTAAGCGGGTGGACGGTGCGAAGCCATTGGGACGCCGACCGATAGACTGAGAACGACCCTGCGGTACCTGAAGGAGGCGAGATGAAATCGACGACGCATGCATTGTCCCGGATCGGGGGATTGAGCCTGGTCCTCATCTCGGCGGTCCTGATAGTCGCCCCGGTGGCGAACGCTCAGGAGGATCGGCGCATCACGGTGACCGGCGAGGCCGACGTGCGGGTGATTCCCGACGAGGTGGTGCTGACGCTCGGCGTGGAAACCGACGACCTCGACCTGTCGGCGGCGAAGGCGGAGAACGACGCCCGCATGTCGAGCGTGATCGCCGTGGCCGAGGAGGCCGGGCTCCCGGACAACCTCATTCGAACGGACTACCTGGGGATCGAGCCGCGCTACCGTTTCGACGGGCCCGACCGGATCTTCCTGGGGTACTGGGTACAGAAGAGCGTTTCACTCACCCTGCGCGACATCGACGCGTTCGAGGATCTCCTTTCGGCGGTCCTCGAAGCGGGTGCCAACTACGTCCACGGCATAGACTTTCGCACCACCGAGCTGCGGTCGCACCGGGATCGGGCGCGTTCGTTGGCCCTCCAAGCGGCGCGCGAGAAGGCCGAAATGATGGCGGCAGAGCTGGGCCACGAGGTGGGCGCGACCGTACTGATTAGGGAAGACCGGTCGGGCTGGTGGTCCTCGTACGGGGGATGGTGGAGAGGCGGTCGCGGTGCCTACATGTCGCAGAACGTGGTCCAGAACGCACCGATGGGCGGGACGATGACGGAAGGCGCCACGGCTCCCGGACAGATCTCGGTGACCGCCAGCGTCAGCGTGACGTTCGAGCTCGAGTAGAAAAGACGGGCGCCCTGGCGAGCGCCCTCTCGTCAGGCGCCGATCGTGACCTCGTCCACGACGCCGACGACGACCGCGCGTATGGCGCCCGGGTCCAGGCCGAGGATCTGGCGGGCGCCGTTCCCTTCGTCCAGCACGAGAACGGTGTCGCCCGGTCCCGCCTGCGAGACGTCCACCGCGATGTCGTAGTCTCCCGTGCGTTCGGCGCCCGGCCCCAGCTGATCGACGAGGAGTAATCTCCGGCCAGCGAGGTGAGAGATCTTCACCGTCGAGACCACCGAGCCCACCACCCGACCGATGTACATCAGGTCCGATCCGTTTCTTCGTGCCAGGACGCCGTCGCCTCACGCTGCCCGGTGGATCGGTCTACCTCGTCCACGATCCCCGTGATCGCCAAGTCCACGGGCACGAACGTCTCCGGCATCGCCTGCGCCGCCTCGCGGCTCCCGACGACGAACACCAGGTGGCCGGGTCCCGCCTGCGCGGTGGCGTCTGCCGCCACCGCCGGGGCGCCCCGCGGATTGGCGTCACGGTCCAGCGGCTGCACGACCAGGAGTTTCACGCCCGCGAGCCCCTCGTACTTGGCCGTCGCCACGACGGTGCCGATCACCCGGGCCAGCTTCACAGGCCCTCCAGGCGCGACCCGAACCGGGTCGCGGCCGAAAGGTTCTCCCAGATCTCCGGATGAAGCTGTGAGATCACCACCTGGCGGACGAGCAATCCCGGGCGGATGACTCTGCACCCGATCTCGACCGCCGCTTCGACGTCCGCCACGACGCCCGAGTACAGAACGATCCCCTTACCGCCCAGACCGTCGGCCATGCGGATCTCCAGCAGACGGACTTCGGCTCCCTTGATGCCGGCATCCGCGGCGTGAATGGCCGCGGCCACGGTGGAAGTCTCGATCACGCCGACCGCGTCCCTCGGTGTCTCCGCTCTTGCCCCGCCGATGGCCGTCACGACGTCCGGGTGGACGTGCGGGAGGAAGACCTGATCCAGCACCGACTCGCCGCCCACGCTGCGGCCCGTGGCCAGTGACTCCTGGACCTCCGCGACCGTGCCACCGACGAGTACCAGGTAGCGGCCCGGCTGTACGGTGCCGGTTCGGATCACGTCGAGCTGGGCGCGCTTGATCATCGCGTCGGCCGACTCGATTCCCACGGCGATGCTGCTGAAGTCGATCAGAGCGAGTGCCGGTTCGATCATGCCGCCTCGGTTTGGCTGTCGCCGCTGGGAGTGAACATGGTCATACGATTCGGAACGAGTCCTTCAGCACGCACCGGCGGATGCGGCTGAAGCTGACCGGGTTCGTGATGCCCTCCCCGGTGGGGCTGGCGATGGTGAAAGAACAGAAGCCCTCTCCGCCGTAACCCAGGCCATCGTAGGACACGCCGTTCTTGACGAAGATGCTGCAGTCCATCTCCCGGGCCATGCTGCTGAGGTGGTCCAGGTGCTTGGAATGCATGGTGGCCGTGTGCCGGAAGCCGTGCTCCGCGGCCTTCGCGAGCTCGATTCCCTGGTGCGCATCCCGCACGCGCGTAAGAGGGAGGATCGGCATCATCTGTTCCGAGAAGATCAAGGGATCGTCCTGTTCGACCTCGGCCAGGACGAGCCTTACCTCGTCGCCGACTTCGATCCCGATTTCCCGCAGCAGCACCGAGGCATTCTTCCCGATGAACTTCTTGTTCATCGTCCCGTGCCGGCCCCGCTCCGGCCTGTCGGTGAAGATGGAACGCCGCAGAGCGTCGAGCTGCCGTGCGTCGATCTCCACGGCCCCGTTGGCTTGCATGGCACGCTTGAGGTCGTCGGCAATCGACGCCACGGCGAACACTTCCTTCTCGTCGGTACAGATGATGTTGTTGTCGAACGAGGCCCCACGCACGATGTCCCGACCCGCCTGCGCGATGTCCGCCGTCTCGTCCACTACCACCGGAGGATTGCCCGGCCCGGCGCATACGGCGCGCTTCCCGCTCGACATTGCGGCACGTACCACCCCGATTCCACCCGTGACCGTAAGCAGGTTCACGCCCTTGTGGCTCATGACGGCGCCGGCCGTTTCGATCGTGGGCTCGGCGACGGCGCACACGAGATTGGGCGGGCCTCCCGCCTCGACGATGGCGTCGTTCACGAGCTGTACGGCCCGGTTCGAGCACGTCTTCGCCCCGGGGTGCGCGTTGAACAGCACGGCGTTCCCCGCGGCCACCATGGAGATGGCGTTGCAGGTCACGGTGGAGATCGGGTTCGTACTCGGGATGATCGATCCGATCAGCCCGTAGGGAGCGAACTCCACGACCGTGAGGCCCCCGTCCCCACTCCACGCCCCGGTGTCCAGGAACTCCACGCCAGGCGCCTTGTTCGCGTTGAGCAGGATCTTCTCGATCTTGTCCTCGTAGCGACCCATCCCCGTCTCCTGCCATGCCTCGTGGGCCAGGGGTTGGGCGTTCTCGCGCATGGTTCGGCGCACGTGCGCGATCATCTGCTCCCGAATCGAGACCGGCAGTCCCTGCAAGTTCCGATACGCCTTGCGGGCAGCCGCCACGGCACTGTCCACGTCCGGAAACACGTTGTCACCGTGCCTTGGTGTTGCCGCAGGCCCGGGCCGTGCGGCTACCGGACGCCGGGAGAGCGGGGGCGCACCTGGCGCGGCAGGCTCCGGGTGTCCCAGCTCCGACATCACCCGGTCGATGACGGCCTGGATCTTCGACTCTTCCATCGTCAGCCGTCCCGCGACTTGTCGTACGTGACTTCTCCGTCCACGGCGAGTGAATCCACGATCGCCATGATCACGGCGTCACACGGTCGCTTGTCCGTGATCGCCGTCTGGCGGGCCGAGCTTCCGGTAGCGTACAGCACTACTTCTCCGAGGCCGGCTCCCACCGCGTCTGCCGCGACCCGGTATCCGGAAGCTTCGGCACCGTCGATGCCCAGCTGCCTGAGGACCAGGAACTTCAGCCCCTCCAGCGAAGGCTCCTTGTTCGTCGCGACCAGCGTGCCGACGACTCTGCCTAGCAGCATGACCTGCTCCATTGCTGTGACGTCGCGAAGTTGAACGATCATTCAACTCCGAGCGACTCCGGCCCTCACCGCGGAGGGACCGGAGGATTCATGGTACCGCCGAGCCGCGCGTTACCGCTTCGCGGCCTTTGTACCGCTTGCCTGCCGACCGAGTGGGAGCGTGACGTCCACGTTTGCGTGCGGACGCGGAATGACGTGGATCGCCACCATCTCGCCTACCTTCTCGGCGCCTCGCGCTCCGGCTTCCACCGCCGCCTTGACCGCCGCCACGTCACCTCGCACGACGGCCGTGACGTAGCCCCCGCCGGTCTTCTCGTACGAGACCAGCTCGACCCTGGCCGCCTTCACCATCGCGTCAGCCGCCTCGACCATCGCCGGATAGCTGCGGCACTCGATCATTCCGAGTGCGTCGACCGCGCCGTACTCTTCTGCCATGCTTTCCTCCTGGTGAATCCGGGAGCGCCGCTGCGCCCCTCAGGGAAACTTCGTCAGTCCCGTCGCCCGGTGGCCGCTTCGCGGCCGCTGACACCTTCAATCGCGGCCACCGCCGCGCCATATCCTGCCATGATGTCCCGTTCCTCACCGCCCAGGTACACGCGTCCGAAGCTTCCGAACGCCCGAACGTCGAGGATGTTGATGTGTGCCGCCTTCTCGGCCTCGTTGGCCGCCAGGGCGGCGTACCCCGCGGGCTCGACCTCCAGCACGTACAGGGTCTGTCCGGCGAGGAGCATGTGACCGTACCGCATACGGTTGACCAACTGTACCTGGTGGGCGTCGATGTGTCGGATGATCTGGCTGGACACCACACGGGGCCTGATGCGGTCCGATTCCTGGACCTCGAGCGCCTCGAGGATAGCCGCACCCGCCGCCCTGACTTCCGACTGCTCGCCATGGTGCACTTCGAGGAGTCCGAACAGGCGCTCCACGATCTGCATTCCGGGGCGCACGCGGGTCGCCTTCAACGCGATATCGGTAATGCGGTTGATCTCGATGCCTGGCGAGATCTCGATCCACAGCGACGCATCCCCGGGCAGGGGAAGGAATCCCCGCGCCACCGTACCGAGATAGGCCGCATGCTGCGGCTGCAGGTTGTCCAGAAAACAGTACGTTCGAAGATCGACGGACATGTCTCTACCTCACGAGTCGGCTTCTTGAGCGATCTTGACGCTCGCGCTGGCACCGATGCGGCTGGCGCCAGCGGCGATCATTTTCTTCGCATCCGCATAGGTTCGGATGCCTCCCGACGCCTTCACCCCCATCCCGCTTCCCACCACGCGCCGCATCAGTGCCACGTCTTCCGCGGTCGCGCCGCCCGGCCCGAATCCGGTGGAAGTCTTCACGAAGTCCGCGCCCGCGACCCTGGCCAGCTGGCAGGCAGCGACCTTCTCCTCGTCCGTGAGGAGGGCGGCCTCGATGATGACCTTCAGAATCGCCCCCCCGGCGTGCACGGCTCGCGCGACCGCCGCGATATCCTGTTCGACGAGCTCGTAGTCCCGGGACTTGAGCCCTCCCACGTTGATCACCATGTCGACCTCGGTGGCGCCATCGCGCACTGCCTTCTGCGCTTCGAACGCCTTGCTCTCGGTCGAGGTGGCCCCCAGGGGGAAGCCGATCACGGTGCACACCAGGACCTCCGTGTCCTTCAGGAGGTCCGCGCACAGCTTCACGTAGGATGGATTCACGCACACCGAAGCGAAGGAGTGCTTCTTCGCCTCGTAGCACAGCTGCGCGACCTGGTCCTGCGTGGCGTCGGGCTTCAGAAGAGTGTGGTCGATCATGTGGCTCACGCGGCCGTCGGTAGGGGCGATTCCGAGCGTGCTGGCGAGCCTGTCCGCCCCGGCGCGGACGAACGGCTGCACCCGGTCGAAGTAGTTACCCGCCGACAGATCCTGCGCCGACGTGCCGCCCTCCTGCTCCCGCTGAACCAGCAACATGACCTGGTGCGTTACCTGCTCGATGATCCGTTCGAGCGTCTTCTCGTCGAGCTTCATGCTCATCCCTTCAGGTACCTGCGCTCGATGTCCGTGATCTTGCCCACCCGCCTCGCGTGTCGGCCTCCGCCGTGCGGCGTGTCGAGCCACGTATCGACGATCCGTTTCGCCAGCGCGCCGCCGATCAGCCCCGCGCCCAGCGTCAGGACGTTGGCGTCGTTGTGCTCCCGGCTGTTCACGGCCGTTGCCTCGTCGTAGCACATGGCCGCACGCACGCCAGGCACCTTGTTCGCGGCCATGCACGATCCGATTCCCGCGCCGTCCACCACGATCGCGGCCCTGGCCTTTCCCTGCGCGACGAGTCGGGCCGCGGCCAGGGCGAAATCCGGGTAGTCCACGGCCTCCCTGCCGTGCGTGCCGCAATCGATGACTGAGAAACCGCGGCTGGCGAGGTGCGCGGCCAGGTCCTCCTTCATCTCGAACCCGCCGTGGTCGGCCGCCAGGCCCACCGTTCGGGACCCGTCGCCCGCGCCCGCCACCATGGGCGCTACTTCGCCTGTCTGGATATCGACCCGGCGCTCGAGAGCCGCCTGCCGGGCGAGAGGCGTGACGATCGCTCCCTCGGGGACCCGCAAGTTCTGCCCGGGCTGGACGTTCTCGACATCCGCCTGCGTCACCAGGCGGGTGCCGCGTCCCACCTGGCCATGCGCGCCGCCACTCTCGGCGGCCGCCTGAACGGTGCGGAGCACTACCTTCCGGACCATCTCACGGATCGTCCGCTCGTCGATCATTCGCCGGTCTCCCGGGCGGGATCCACCGGCCTGGGGCCGCCCGCGCGTCTCACCATGCCTTCCACCAGGCCGCGTCATCCACACCGACCGCTTCCCCAGCGGATGAGTCCACCGAGTCCGCCGGACGAGGTGCGCTGCCAGCAGCGGCCAGGGCTCCCGCCACTGGCTCCCGTACCGGCTCCGACACACCAGCAACGGGCGACCGCTGCCGGAGCGGGCGCGAAGGGGCCGATCGCTGCCCTCCTGTGTCCAGCAGGTCCATCAACAGGCGAAGTTGGGACACGGAATCGTCAAACGGATCGATCGACGATGCCACCCGAGCCTGCATGATCGCTCCCTGCAGAACGGACAGGACGTGTGCCGCCAGGGCCCGCCGGTCCGAGCGTGCGGGCAGTCGATCGCCTGCCGCTTCGAGCCATTCCTCCACCCTGACCGTCCAGGCTTCGAAATAGTCACGGACCAGGTGCCGAGCCTCCGGAAACCGTCCCGCGATCTCCAGTGAGAGATCTCCCACCGGACAACCGCGCGAAAACTCGGAGACCAGAAGACGACCGCGGTACAGCTCGAGGAGCGCGAAGATCTTCTCCAGCGGATCGTCCGCTGCCCGGTCCGCCGCCACCAGAAGAGCCGGATCGAGAACCGCGAGGTACTTCTGGAGAACCGCGACCAGCAGGACTTCCTTGCTGGGGAAGAAATGATACAGACTGCCACTGTTGACGTCTGCTTCGCGCAGAATGGCGGCGACGGCCGTGCCCTCGAAGCCACGGGCTTCGAACAGGCGCGCCGCGACGCTCAGAATCCGATTCCTCGTATCGCTGGCCATGATGTTGAACAAACAATCAACGAAAGGGACTCACTTGTCAAGCCCCTACATCACTGGATCTCGCACACACTACAAAGCGACCCGAGAAAGCGCGTCAATAAATTGAGCAAACATTCAACGTGCGGATCGATCAATCCACCAGGATCCGAGTGAGGCCGGTGTCCCGGCTCGAGAGGACCGATGATTGAGTGAACGGTCAACGCTGGGAAGGATCAGAACAGCCAGGGGAGGATCAGAAAAGCTCGGTCTGGGTCTGCATGGGCTCCATGCACAGCGCGTCGTCGTTCGCCACGTAGTTCACACGCGTCGTCACGGGATAGAACTCCATGTCGTCCGCTGGATACGGAGTCAACAGCGGTTCGAGCTCCCAGGGAATCGTGTCAGAGTCCATCCACATATCGAAGTGTTCGGGGGCGACGATCACCGGCATGCGGTCGTGCAGGGCGCGCAACGACTCGTTGGCGTCCGTGGTGAGGATGGTACAGCTGTCGACCGTATGGCCATCTTCCGCCTTCCAGCGGTCCCAAAGTCCGGCGAAGCCGAAAGGCTGTCCGCCGGCGAGCCCGATCCAGTACGGTTGCTTGTGCCGGCCAGCCGCCTGCCACTCGTAGAACCCATCCGCTACCACCAGACAACGGCGCTCCCGGTAGGAATCTCTGAAGGAGGGCTTTTCCGCTACCGTCTCGGAACGCGCGTTGATCAGAGGTTGCCCGCTGCTGATCTCGCGAGCCCACCGGGGGATCAGTCCCCACCGCATGGTCGCTGTTTCACGCGGAACGGGGGAGCCGGACGGAGCGAGGTGAAGACCGGGGTGTTCCCTGAGGCCCGCGGGGGCCCGCACGACCACCACATCCTGCGTGGGCGCGATGTTGAATCGCGGCTCCACATCAGGGATCTCGTCGAGGCGGAACAGCGCCGCCCATTCGCTGGCCGGAGTGGCGAGCGTGAATCGACCGCACATGCCACGAAACATATCTGCGCGCGGGCCGCCGCGCGAAAAGCACGCAACCTCGGGTCGGCCGAGCGGAACCCGGCACGCCCATCAGGGTTTGTACAGATGACGCGCACGGATTAACTTGGGAGGTACGGGAGTCTAACCCGGGTGGGAAGCGATCGTGCAGGCGAACCGGGAGCAGCAACGGGAGCGGCGGGATGAGTGACAGAGTGGGTGTCGAGAAGCGGTATCGGGCTGCCCTGGCGGCGGGTCTCGTCGTGGTAGTGGCGCTCCAGGCGGCCGTATTTGCGTGGAGTGGTGCAGGCGAGGCTGAAACCGCGCGGGCTGAGCGCTCGGCGGCCCAGCTCGTGGATCTGCCCGAAACCGAGGCTCCGCTCGAAGACGTGGCTGAGGTATTCACGCCAGAGCCCGAGGAGGACCTGGCGCCCAAACGGGCCGATGTCACCACGATGGCAGCGATTCCCTCGATCCCGAATCTGACTGCCGCGATGGCCAATGCCGTTCAACCGGTGATGTTCATGGAGAACCTGGACGAGCCGGAAGCCGAAGAGAATCCAGCCGTTACGTACGCGTCGGTGTCCGACTTCCTGGTGGCGGCGACTCCGAACCCGCAGCCGCTGCGGCCGATCGACGACCGGCCGGTGTCCGTCCTCGCGGCGATCGGTGGCGGACGCGGAATGGGAATCGGGGGCGACGGTCCGCACTGCGTGCCGGGCCGCCCGGGGATGTTCAGGCGGAGTCCGGTAGTGTCGGGCGCCCCGTCTGTGCTTAGATCCGGGCGCATGTAGCGGCGATGTAGCGGCGCAGGATCGGGCGGCTGCCAGTGGTGGCCACGCCGTGAAGTCCTCGAGGGCCGGCCAGCACGCCGGCCCTTCGCTATTCCAGGTCCTCCGTCTCCGCCCGTTCGTCGGGTCCGGCCGGGGCCGTTCCGCCGAAGCGGGCGCTGATTCGCCCGGACACATCCATCAGATCGGGCCACAGCACGTCGTCGAGCGGGTTGATGCGCCGGACGCCGCTCCCGGTCTCCTCGAAGCCCGCGATCCACACGTCCGTCCGACCTTCCCAAGCCGGATCCTCCCCGAGTACCACGCTCAGTAGAACCGGTTTCGCCGGATTCGGGCCGGGCCGCGTGTTGATGAGACCCGCCTCCCGGTCCGTATAATCGATCGGATAGCCCTCCTCCTCCAGCACGGTCTGCATGTGGAAGAACGCGGAGTCAACCGGCTCGGGGATGCTGAACGAGGCGAACGGGTATCCCGGGTAGCCGCTCAGCACCCGACCGGAAATGCACCCCGCGGCGAGGGAGGCCGCGAGGAAGGCCCCGATGGCCGGACTACGCACCGCCATTGTCACCCGAGGCGGGTGGCTCGCCGGCTCCGGCCGCGGAATCGGGCGGGGCGGCGGATGGCGCCGTGTCCGGGACGGCTCCCTCCGGCTCCGGGTCGTCCTGTCCGATCAGCCCGCGCAGCATGTCCCGCCCGCGCTCGCGAACCTCGGCCTCACCGGATTCGCGGGCCCGACGGGCGGCTTCCTCCAATACGCCGCGCGAGGATTCCTGCATGGCCTCCGGGTCCAGCTCGAACCGGGGATTCGAGGCCTGGCCGGTGAGCCGCAGGGCGAGCTCCAGGGCTCCACCGGCCCCCATGTACCGGTCGATCACCTCTCCTGCCGCGCCCGCCGCCGAAGCCGCCGCCCGGGCCAGGGTCGAGTCCGGTCGCACGAGGGCTCCCAGATCCAGCGATCCTCCGAAACCCAGGGCGCCCCGCATCTCGGCCACCAGCTCCGAGCCGCTGAAGTCGCTTCCATCGAGAACGATCAGCCCTTCCCGGATGAGCAGTGGCGAGTCCCAGCGGGTGAACGCGAGCTCCCTGACGCCTTCGAGGCGGAGGAATCGCAGCAAGCCGTCCGTGAGCGCGTTCGACGCGATCCGGCCGTCCCGGATCTCGAAGCGGCCGACCCCGTTCAGGGCCTGTGCCAACGGCAGGGCCAGCGAGTCCAGTGCGCCCTCGAGCGCGAGGTCCATCGTCAGCGAGCCGGAGATCAGGGTACCGAGAGGCGAGTTCTGAGCCAGGTACTGCTCCGCGCGCACGTTCTCGAGGGCCAGGTCGAGACGAAACGGCTCTGACTCCACCTCCCCCAGGCGGAGGATCCCGCTGGCCGCTCCGGTTCCCCCGTACGCCGCGAACCGTGTCTCGGTCAGGTTCACCCGGTCGTGCTCCAGGAGCAGGATGCCCTCCACCCGTGACAGTCGATAGGGAAGACGAAACACCGAGTCCACCCGGAAGGCCACACGGCCGTTCACCGGAAGCGGTCCCGGCCGACGAAGCTCGCGTTCCGCGGCCCATTCCTCCGGCGTACGGCCCTCCACCGGTCGGCCAGCCAGGCGTGCCCACGCGATGCGTCCATAGCCGATCTCGTTGCGGCTCGGTCCCAGGAGCGCATCGAGATCGAGCCTCGCCCCGGTGACCGATGCCTCGACCGCGGGCGTCCGTGGCTCAGAGGCAAGGCTTCCCAGCACGTCGCTCACCGTCCCGGAAGTCTGAAGCCGATCGCCGGCGGCGATGACCGTCACGCCTTCCCAGCGCGCGCGCGTCCCCTCCAGCCTGACCTCCCCCGACGGGACTTCGATGGGCCTCACCAGCCTGTCGCCGACGATCGTGACGCCGTCGAGCCCCAACTCGCCGGCCAGGCGGGCAGCCGCCGGCCGGTCAACGACTCCGTCGCCGGTAAGGCTCCAGCGGACCGTGCCGCGTGACGCGGAGAATCCTTCCGCACCTTCCCGGCCGAAGGCTCCGGCAAGCTGCGAGACGTCCGCCCGCCCCTCGACGGCGGCGCTGAACGCGAGCGTCGAGTCGAGAGCCAGCTCACCGGAGGCAGAGAAGGCACCGCCGGGAAGCCGCGCGCGCACACCGGAGAATTCGGCGCGTTCACCGGAGAGCCTGATGTCGGCGTCCAGCGACTCCATCAGCGGCCGGTCCGCGCCACGCCGCAAGCCACCGCCGCGCACCGTGACGATACCGTCCGCGACGGGGAACTCGCCCGGCCCGAAAGCCCCACGAACCGTGAGGTCGACTCCCAGGTCTCCCCACAAGTCGAAGGGCACGGACTCGCGAATCGAGTCGGGCAGCGCGGAGATGATCCGGGAGAGATCCACCCGGTCGCCCCGGACGGCGAGGTCGAGCAAGCGTCTGGGAGATCTTAGAGAATCAGCCCTCCCGCTCACATCCACCGTCAGGCCGTTGACCGTTGCCGTGCCGGACTCGATTTCGATCCATTCCATCCCCGGTCCTGCGAGGGCCTCGATCTCCGCCTCGACGCGCAGGCCTCGCATTCCCTTGCGCCACGCCGGCGGATAGGCGAAGCGCAAGCTGTCCACGCCCGATTCCAGGTCGAGCGCCAGTCGCCCCTCGGCGTCCCGTTCCACGGATCCCTCGAGCCACAGGCCGTCCGCCTGCAGCGACCGTCCGCTGACGGCGTCCCGGTAGGCCACCCGGCCGTCCAGCAGCTCGATGCCCCGAATCTCCAGAGACAGAGGCGTGTCGGGCGAATCCGAATCCTCGCGCGACGCCGGAACGAAATCGCCGAAATTGGTTCTTCCCTGGTCGTCCACCTGCAGCAGCAGGCGGGGCCCGACGAGCTGCACGCGATCGATTTCCACGCGCTTCTTGAGCAGGGGGAGCAGGCGCGGGCGTAGATGAAGCTCGTCCACCGTGGCGAGTGGCATCCCCTCGAAATCGGGGAGGTTCTCGATCCGCAGGCGCAGCAGTCGTACCTCCGGCCGCGGGAAGAACGCCAGGTCGGCGGAACCGATGCTCACCCGCCGGTTGAGCGCAGAGGAAACGTGGGGCTCGGCGCGGTCCGCCAGCGAGGCCGGGTCCACGACCGTCCGCAGGACTACGATCAGCGCCAGGAACGCCACCAGCACTGCGGCGACCACACCCGCCGCCACGAGGACCAACCGGCGCGCCCAGCGGCCTTTCTCGGTACCCATTCTCGTCTCCCTGGTTGCTCGGCGTCGGGCCGCGCGTTCCGGCCGGGAACCCCAACCCATGGTCGGGACGTTCTCCACAGGTCAGGACGAAGCCCGGTTCCACCCCTTGTACGGTGAGGGAAGCCCCCGCGTTCCTGCCATGTGCTCCAGGGGTGCGCCGACGGGCTGACACGACGGCGCTTGCTGCAGCGGGCGGGGCCAACATACCGTTGAGTCGATGCGGTTTCCACGCAGCGCCTGAAAGCGGGATCGATGAGCATTCCGGCCGAACATAAACGCACAGAGTTCGAGGGCGAGGCGCTCGTGCACCTCGATGCCCTGTACGGCCTGGCCCTGCGTCTCTCCGGGGGCGATGAGCCGCGGGCGGAGGACCTGGTGCAGGAGTCGGTCCTCAAGGCGTACCGCGCCTGGGACCGGTTCGAGGCCGGAACCAACTGCCGGGCCTGGTTGATGACGATCCTGCGAAACACTTTCATCAACGAATTCCGACGACAGAAGTCGCGCCCGTCCCCCGTCGATTTCGAACAGGTCGCCGAGAGGCCTTCGTCCGAAGGGCTGTACGGCGCGGACCCCGAGGGGCGGATCTTCGACCACGTCATCGACGACCAGGTCATCTCCGCCATAGACGAGCTTCCGGACGAGTTCCGCGTAGCGGTCGTGCTGTCGGACCTCGAGGGCCTGAGCTACCAGGAAGTCGCCGAGCTCATGGAGATTCCCGTGGGCACGGTCAAGTCGCGCCTGTTCCGCGCCCGGAAGCGCCTGCAGGAGCGCCTGTACGAATACGCAGTCGAGATGGGATACGTGAAATGAGCGAATACGGGTCGTGGTCGCCGGACGGAAGCCGGTCCGAGCCTGAGCTGAGCTGCGAAGAGGCGCTGGCCCGCGTGTACGAGTACCTGGACGGGGAGCTCGACGCCAGCCAGCATGATGGGGTGAGGCGGCATCTGCAGAAATGCCGCAGATGTTATCCGTATTTCGACTTCGAGAGGCTGTTTCTCGACTACATCCACGAGTTGGGAGCGACAGAGGAGTCGAGTCCGGGGCTCGAGGATCGCATCCGCAAGGTGCTCGCGGCCCAGCCAGATTGATCGATTCGACGTTGCTGACGAGCCCCTCCGGTAGTACCCTCTAGCACGCGTGCCAGGTCGCCAGGACCGAGGCTCTGCAGCGTGTTCGCCCGACCCGTTGCGTCGGGCCATTCCCTCCGCATGGAACATGACCGTCAACAGACGATGACCGGAAGAATGAGAGACCTGATCGATCGGCTTCTGGACGCCCGCGGGCCCTCCGGATACGAGACGCGAGCGGCCACGGTGTGGAGAGACGAAGCCGCTACTTTTGCGGACGAGACATGGGGCGATGTTCACGGTAACAGCTTCGCCGAGATCAACCCGGGAGCCACTCCACGCGTGATGCTCGCCGGCCACATCGATGAGATCGGCCTCATGATCAATCACATCGATGACCAGGGGTACCTGTGGGTGCGGGGTGTCGGCGGCTGGGACGCGCAGGTGCTTGTCGGTCAGCGTGTCGAGATCCTGGCCGATTCCGGCCTCGTGGCCGGGGTTGTGGGTCGCCGGGCGATTCACCTCATTCGCGGTGATGACGGAGAAAAGGCGGTCAAGGTCAAGGACCTGTGGATCGACATCGGGGCGACCAGCGCCGAAGAGGCCGCGAAGCGGGTAGGGATCGGAGACGTGGCCGTGGTCCGGTCCGATACGCTGGAACTGACGGAGGACCTTATCGCCGCCCGGTCGATCGACGACCGCGTGGGCGCCGTCGTGGTCCTCGAGGCGCTGCGCCGGGCCCGCGACAAGGGGTGCTCGGCCAACGCTGTGGCGGTGGCCACCGTTCAGGAGGAGATCGGATACATGGCGGCTGGCGGGGCGCGGACCGGCTCCTATGGCCTGGATCCGAGCGTCGGAATCGTCGTGGACGTCACGCACGCGACCGACCACCCGAGCGTGGACAAGAACGAGCACGGAGACATTCGCCTCGGTGGCGGACCCGTCCTGGCCCGTGGGGCGGCGATCAATCCCGTCGTGTTCCGCGGTCTGGCCGGTGCGGCGAAGGATGCCGGTTTCGAAGTCCAGATCCAGGCGATTCCGGCGATGACCGGCACGGACGCAGACGCCATACGCATGTCGCGCACGGGTGTGGCCACGGGCCTGGTGTCGATCCCGAACCGGTACATGCATTCCCCGAATCAGCTGGTGAGCCGCCGCGATCTGGATCAGGCGGCGGAGCTCATCGCCGACTACCTGGTCGGGCTGTCGGACGGGGACAGCTTCCTGCCTGGTTGACGTGAGCGGAGATCGAGTCGGGCCCCCGAGGGCGCACAGCCGGGCCGTCGAGGACTACCTGAAGGCTGTCTTCAAGCTCCAGGCTGAGAGCGCCCAGGTCTCCACGACGGCGCTCGCCGGAGAACTCGACCGTTCAGCCGCCTCCGTGACGAACATGGTGAAGGGCCTGGCCGAACAGGATCTCCTCGTGCACGAGCCCTATCGCGGGGTCCGGCTGACTGCGCAGGGCGAGTCGGCTGCCCTCGGGATCATTCGCCGGCACCGGGTGATCGAGACGTACCTGATCGAACGCCTGGGCTACACCTGGGACGGAGTGCACGACGAAGCCGAGCGGCTGGAGCACGCCGTGTCCGACGAGCTGGTCGATCGGATGGCCCGGGCCCTCGGAGATCCGGACGAGGATCCGCACGGTGCGCCCATCCCCTCTTCCGAAGGCGTGATCGCCAGCCGGGATCTGGTCTGTCTCACCGACCTTCCAGAGGGAGTGCTCGCCGTCGTACGAGAGGTGTCGGACGAGGACTCGGAGCGCTTGCGCGAGCTGGCCGCCGCCGGTTTCTTGCTCGGTACGGACGTGCAGGTGATCCGCAGATCGCCCGATGGCGATGTGGTGGTTCGCGTCGCCGCCGAAGAGAGGCCGATCGACGCCGTTACGGCCGGTCTGATCCGGGTCGAGCGGAGCCAAACGAAACCAGTGGACTGATACGATGACAGCGATAAAGGTCGACAACGATACGTGGACCGCCACTCTCGGCGGACCGTCGCGTGAGGGATTCCGCACCGTGGTCTTCTTCTGCTCGAGCAACGGGCAGCGACCGTACCGGGTGGCGGAAGTGCCGGCCGAGCGCTTCGCCTCGCAGGACGATCTCGACGGGCTCTCGACGGACGAGGTCATGAAGCTGTTCGCGGACACCGGCTCGATGGGCGTCCCGCGAAGCTACGGTTGAGCCCTCCATCTGTGGGCTACGTAGACCTTCACCTCCACTCGACCGCCTCGGACGGGATTCTCTCTCCGACCGATGTAGCACGCGAGATCTCCGCCAGGGGCCTGCGCGGCTTCTCGCTCACCGACCACGATACCGTGGGAGGCGTGGAGGAGGCAGCTGCCGAGGCCGCGCGTCTCGGCCTCGACTTCGTGGTCGGCGCCGAGCTCTCCGCGAACGCTCCCGGCCGCTCGATCCACATCCTGGCCTACGGATTCGACCCTACGGACGGTGACATGCGCGCCTTCTTCAGCGAGTTCCGCGCAGATCGCCTTCGTCGGACGGACGAGATGGTGAGACTGTTGCGGACCCTGGGCCCGGGGATCACGGTGGACGATGTGATGGCCGAGGCCGGTGATGGCGTACCCACTCGCGCGCACGTGGGGCGGGCACTGGTGAATGGCGGCTGGGTACGCGAGCATAACGAGGCTTTTCGCCGTTACATTGCGCGCGGAAAGCCGGCGTTCGTCGAGAAGAAGCCGACGCCGCCGGAGGAGGTGTGTGAGCTGGTGCGCCGCGCCGGGGGAGTCACGATTCTCGCTCACCCGGGCCGGGATTTCACGCAGGCGGAGCTCGGCGCCTGGATGGCGGGAAGCTTCGACGGGGTCGAGATCCTCCACCCGCGGAACGATCCAGGGGTGCGGCGCACCCTCGAGCAGCTGGCGGACCGGCAGGATCTCTTGCGCGGGGGTGGCTCCGATTGGCACGGCGCCGATTGGGGAGCGCCACCCGGGTCCCAGAAGGTCCCCATCGGGTGGATGCGCGCGATCGAGAGACGCTGCTCGGCTATCCGGTGACGCACGGGAACCTGCATTTGTTGTAAGAGGCGGGCCGAAGGCACGCCGCGCTGAGTGGAGATCGAGAATGACTGACATACGGAAGGAAACTCTGGTCATAGTGGGCTCGGGGCCCGCGGCCTGGACGGCGGCAATCTACGCGGCCCGTGCCGAGCTGGAGCCGCTCGTGTTCGAGGGGTCGTTCAGCCGCACGATGATTCCCGGCGGGCAGCTCATGTTCACGACCGAGATCGAGAACTACCCCGGCTTCCCCGAAGGAGTCACCGGGCAGGAAATGATGGCGGATTTCAAGGCACAGGCTGAACGCTTCGGCACACGGGTCATCACGGAAGACATCGTCAGGGTCGACTTCACGGGCCGGCCGTTCCGCCTGTGGTCCGGGGCCGGGGAAGAAGTCGAGGCGAGCGCCGTCATCCTCGCAACGGGCGCCAACGCGCGCTGGATCGGCCTCGAGAACGAGGAACGTCTTGCCCAGTCGGGTGGAGGGGTCTCGGCCTGCGCGGTATGCGACGGGGCGCTTCCGTTCTTCCGGGATCGGGTGATCGCGGTGGTTGGTGGTGGAGACAGCGCGCTGGAAGACGCTCTCTACATGACGAAGTTCGCCTCCGAGGTAGTGGTGATACACCGGCGGGACGAGCTTCGGGCGTCGAAGATCATGCAGCAGAGAGCCTTCGAGAACGAGAAGATCCGCATCGACTGGAACACCGTCGTGACCGATGTCCTGGGCGACGACGAGATCACCGGCGTGCGGCTGAAGGACACGGTCACCGGTGACGAACGGGAGATGGAAGTCGGCGGACTGTTCGTGGCGATCGGCCACACGCCGAACACCGCTTTTCTGGGCGATCAGGTGACCCTCAAAGACAACGGCTACGTCGCCGCTCCCGTGCCCTGGCGCACCGTGACCTCGGTCCCCGGAGTGTTCGCGGCGGGTGACGTGATGGATGACTACTACCGACAGGCCGTGACCGCCGCGGGCACCGGTTGTATGGCGGCGCTCGAGGCCGAACGGTGGCTGGCACACGGCGAAGACCACGGCTGAGGCGGGATCACGGGCTGGCTCGAAACTCACGGAAAGAGGAACCGGACGCGCGTCTCGCAGGTACAAGGTCGGCCCGGATCGTTGACTTGATCGGCGGCCGGAAACTACAGTGACCAAGGTCGGGGGCCGAAGGCCGGCCACCCGACCCGTCGATATGAGCGGGAAGGTTGACATGAGCGACACGACGACCGAAGGGGGAGTGACCCTCACCCTGACAGAAGAGGCCGCGGTGCAGGTGCGGCAGTTCTTCGCGGCCGAGAACCTGGACGAGAAATCCGGCGCCCTGCGGGTGAGCGTCATGCCTGGCGGGTGCTCGGGGTTCGAGTACACTCTCGAGGTGGACGAGGACGAACCGGCGGACGATGATTACGTGCTGGAATCGCAGGGAATCCGCCTGTTCATGGACCCATTCAGCGGCCAGTATCTGTCGGGGGTGACGATCGGATACCACAGCAGCTTCCAGGGCCAGGGCTTCACGTTCGAGAACCCCAACGCGACGGGCTCCTGCGGCTGCGGAACCTCCTTCTCGGTCTGACCCCGGCAATGCCACCGCGTATCGCGTGATCGACTCCCGTCTAGAGGTTCGCGCCGTCCCGGTGGGGCCATTCCAGGCGAACTGCTTCCTGGTGCGGTCGGGTGCGGACGTCATCGTAATCGATCCCGGTGCAGAGCCCGACCGTATCGAGGCTCTGCTCGACGCCTGGGACGCGCATCCCGCGGCCATCGTCCTCACACACGCCCACGTGGACCACGTCGGCGGGGTCGCCGGACTCGTCCGCAGGTATGGAGCTCCGGTATACCTGCACGCCGCGGACCTCCCGCTGTACGAACGGGCTGCCGATCATGGAGCGATGTTCGGCGTCTCGGTGGAACCGGCGCCTCCACCGGATCACTGGCTCGAGCACGGCCAGACCCTGGGGATCGGGGCAATCGAGCTCGAAGTGCGTCACGCTCCCGGTCACTCGCCCGGCGGAGTGGTCCTGGTGGGAGATTCGGAGGCGTTCGTAGGGGACTGCGTGTTCGCCGGCTCGATCGGACGCACGGACCTTCCCGGAGGAGATACGGGCACCCTGCTTCGTTCCATTCGCGAGCAGATCCTCACCCTGCCTCCCTCCACGACGCTCTACTCAGGACACGGACCCGCGACCACGGTCGAGACCGAAGCCGAGTCGAACCCGTTCGTCGGCCGCAACGCGGGCATGAGCTGGTGATGCTCCCTCCGGACGAGTCCAACCCGGCCGACGGCCCCGAGGTCACACCTGATGCGGAGGCCGGGCCGGCGAATCCTCCGCGCCCGGCGGCCGACGTCACCGAGCGGCTTTCCGAACTGCGGTGGGTCCTGGGAGGAGCCGAGAAGGCTCTCGTCCTCACTCATGACAACCCGGACCCGGACGCGATAGCCTCCGCCGCCGGCCTCGGCTTCCTGATCGAGCGCATCTCGGGGATCCCGGTGACCGTGGCCTTCGGAGGGATCATCGGGCGGGCCGAGAACCGGTCTCTCATGGAGGAGCTGGGTGTTCCGTTCGAGCGGATCGAGACGATCGAGATCGCTCCGGATACGGCCTGCGCCCTCGTCGACACTCAGCCCGAGGCCGGCAACAACTCCCTGCCCGCCGGACGTACCGCGACCGTGGTCCTGGATCACCATCCGCCGCGGCCGGACAGCAATCCGGCGGCGTTCGTGGACATTCGCCCCACGTATGGTGCATCGGCCTCCATGATCGTCGAGTACATCCGGGCGGCCCGTATCGAGCCCGACAGGAAGCTGGCCACGGCCCTGTTCTATGGCATCCAGTCCGAGACCATGGACCTGGGGCGCGAGGCGTCCGATGCGGACGTCGCGGCGAGCATCTTCCTGTACCCGCGCACGGACCCTGCCGCGATATCTCGGATCCGGCATGCACGCGTTCCGCGAGGCGTGTATCGGTCGATCCACGAGGGATTGGAGGGAGCCTGGAGCCGGGGGAACGTGGTGTTCGTGCCCCTGGGCACCCTGGAGTACCCCGACCTGGTCGCTCAGCTGGCGGACCTGTTTCTCAGGGTGCACGGGGTGGATTGGGTCATCGCCGTAGGCTCGTATCAGGAGAGCCTCCTCATCTCCGTGCGGGCTTATCGGCCGGACGCCCACGCGGGCGACCTGGTGCAGGCAGTGGTCGGGGATCGAGGTTCGGCCGGCGGCCATGGGGAGATGGCGGGCGCCCGAATCGGACTTGTCGGAACCGAAGACGCGGATACCGCCCGGTTGATCGAGGACCTGTTCGCCGAGTTCGCCGTCGCCCTGGATGTGATGGACTTTCCGGCAGAGTCTCTCATCTCGGTCCCGGCCGACCCGGGTGAGGCGCCGTGATCCGGATCGGTCTCACCGGCACCATGGGCGCCGGCAAGAGCACGGTCGGCGATCTGTTCGAGTCCTGGGGGGCGCGCCGAGTAGACGCGGACGTCCTCGCACGCAAGGTCGTGGAGCCCGGGCAGCCGGCCCTCGAGGCCATCCGTGGGGCGTTCGGAGCGGGCATGTTGCGAGCCGACGGATCTCTGGACCGGGCTGCCCTGCGCGCCATCGTTTTCGACGACCCGGATTCGCTGAGACGCCTCGAGGCGATCATCCACCCGACGGTGGATCGACTGCGTGCCGCCCTCCTGGAGGAGGCGCGGGCCGACGGCGCCCGGGTGGCCCTGCTCGAGATCCCCCTCCTGTTCGAGAAGGACCTGCCGGACGAATTCGACGCGGTGATCGTCGTGGACGCCCCAGCGGACGTGCGGCTCAGGCGCGTCTGCGAGTCCCGCGGCCTCACGTCCGAGGAGTTCTCCGCCATGGATGCCGCACAGTGGCCCGGCGAGCGCAAGCGCGCCGCGGCGGACTACGTGATCTGGAACGACGACGACCTGGCGAGCCTGGAGTCCGAGGCGCGCGAGGTGTGGGATGCGGTGACCGGGGCCAGCTCGGCCTACGAGGCGCGGGCACAGGCCGTGCCCGTGGAGTGGGGCGTGGATCTGCACATGCATACGAGCGCGTCCCCGGATTGCCTCAGCGCACCGGAGGACGTGATTCGCCGGGCGCGCGAGATCGGACTCGACAGGATCGCCATCACCGATCACGATCAGATCGACGGTGCCTTCGAGGCCCGGGCCCTCGACCCCGATCTCGTGATCGTGGGCGAGGAAGTGCGCACGGCCGAGGGCCTGGACCTCATGGGTCTGTTCCTCACCAGGCACATCCCCCCGGGCGGCACCTTCCGTGAAGTGGCGGAGGAAATTCGCCGGCAGGGAGGAGTGGTATACTTGCCGCACCCGTTCGATTCTCACCGGGGAACGACCGAGGAATTCCTGGAGGGTGTTCGCGACTGCATCGACGCCGTGGAGGGATTCAACGCCCGCATCCACGACCCGCGGCGGAATCAACGAGCGCAGAACTGGGCCCTGGCGAACGGTTTCCCTCTGGGGGCGGGGAGTGATGCCCACCTGTTGAGCGAGATCGGTCGGGCCCGCGTGGTCATGCCGGCGTTCTCGGGCCCCGCGGAGTTCCTGGCCGCACTGTCCGAGGGAAAGATCCAGGGCCGCGCTTCGAGCTACGTCGTGCACCTGGGTTCCACGTGGGCCAAGATCGCCGGGAAGCTCGGGATCGGCGAATGACGGATCTCCTGCCCCGGGAGCGCTGGGGCACCCGCATCGGCCTGATCCTGGCCATGGCCGGGAACGCGGTCGGTCTCGGCAACTTCCTGCGCTTCCCCGTACAAGCCGCCCAGAACGGCGGCGGCACATTCATGATCCCCTATTTCGTGTCGTTCCTCGTGCTGGGGATTCCCCTGATGTGGATCGAATGGGGCATCGGCCGATACGGAGGACGCTTCGGGCACGGAACCGTTCCGGGGATGTTCGATGCCCTCACGGACGGGCGGAAGACGTGGGCCAAGTACGCCGGTGTGCTCGGCCTGTTCATGCCCCTGGTCGTGTTCATCTACTACACGTACGTGGTGTCGTGGATGCTGGGCTTCAGCTTCTTCAGCCTCACGGGGGCGTACTTCGGGCTGGACGAGGTCGAGCACATGCGCGGCTTTCTGGCCTCGTATCAGAACCTGTTCGACTCGTCCGTGCACGGCGGGTGGGTGGCTCTGCTGTTCTTCCTGGCGACGCTCTCGTTTCTCGGGTGGGTCCTGTCGCGGGGGATCAGCGGGGGCATCGAGAGACTGGCCCTCATCGGGATGCCGATCCTGTTCCTGTTCGCCTTCCTGCTGGCGGCGCGCGTTCTGACGCTGCCCGCGGCGGCGGCCAGCCCGATGGCCGGCCTGAACTTCATCTGGAACCCGGAGTGGAGCAGTCTGGCGGAACCCCGGGTATGGCTCGCTGCGGCGGGACAGATGTTCTTCACCCTGTCGCTCGGAATGGGAACGATCCATACCTACGCCTCCTACCTGTCGGAGCGGGACGACATCACGCTGACCGGTCTCTCCACCGGCGCGACGAACGAATTCGCCGAGGTGGTGCTGGGAGGGACGATAGCGATCCCGGCGGCGGTCGTGTTCTTCGGCGTCGAGGGGGCGCAGGAGGTCGCCAGGGGCGGACCGTTCGACCTCGGCATCGTGGCGATGGGGGTCGTGTTCCAGGGTCTTCCGGGCCCCGAGTTCCTGGCCCGCCTGACCGGGTTCCTGTGGTTCTTCCTGCTCTTCATCGCCGGGATCACTTCGGCCGTGGCGCAGGCCAGTCCCGCGATCTCGTTCATGCAGGAGGGCTTCCGATGGCGCCGCCGGCAGGCCGTTCGAGCCCTGATGCTCCTGGCCCTGGCGGTCGGAATGTTGCACGTCGTGTTCTACCCGACCGGTTTCATGGACGAATGGGACTACTGGGCCGGTACGTTCGGCCTCGTGATCTTCGCGGCGATCGAGATCACGCTCTTCTCGTTCGTGTTCGGGATCGATCGTGGGTGGGACGAGCTGCACAGGGGCGCCGACCTCCGGATCCCGGCTGTCTACAAGCCGATCATGAAGTGGGTCACGCCGGCCTTCCTTTACACGCTGCTGATCTGGTGGGGTCTCACGGAGGCCGTTCCGCAGCTCCTGATGGAAGGGAAGGACCCGGCGGATATCGGTTACCTGTGGCTCAGCCGGGCCGTCATGCTGATTCTCCTGGTTGCGGGTCTCGTGCTGGTGCGAGTCGCGTGGCGCCGCGAGGAAGGAAGTCGCACGTGATCACAGGCGAGATCACCCCGTTCGCCCTCGGGTTCATGATCGCGAGCATGGCCAGCGTGACCCTGCTGGTGGTCTATTGCTACGCGAGGATTCTGCGCGGGGGACGTCAACTGGATGGGGAGGCGGACGATTAGATCTATCGACATGGCCAGGCGTTCTGGCCTCAAGCGTATCCTGCAGGAGCTCGAGCCCGGGCGCCGGGTGGTGCTCACCACGCACCTGAACTCGGACGGAGATGGAGCCGGAAGCGAGGCGGCGGCGGCTCACTGGCTCTCGCGGCGCGGCCTGCACCCGACAATCGTGAATCCCACCCCGTTCCCGGACATGTTCCGGTTCCTGCTCGCGGAAGGTATGGACGCGTGGACACCGGCCGATGCCGAGGGCGAGAGTGCCATGCGCGAGGCCGACGTGTTCCTGGTTCTCGACACCGCGGAGCCGTCGCGGCTCGGGTCTGTGATGGGTCGAACCGACGGCCGCAGGGTCCTGGTCCTCGACCACCATCCGGCAACGTCGTCCTCGATCGGGGACGTGATCGTGTGCGATCCGGCTGCCTGCGCCACCGGCGAGCTCGTGTTCGACCTGATCCGGGAGGCAGGAGACGAGGTCACCCTGCCGGAGGCGGAAGGTCTCTACGTGGCGATCGCGACGGACACGGGCTCCTTCCGCTACGCCAACACCACCGCGACCACGCACGAGATAGCGGCCGACCTCCTGCGAGCCGGCGTGGATCCGGAAGACATGTACGGGCGGATCTACGCCCAGTACACGCCCGCCGGGCTCGAGCTGGTCCGACGTGCCCTGGAGTGCCTGCGGGTGGCAGACGATCTGCCTGTCGCGTGGATCTCCCTGCGGCAGGCGGACCTCGCGCAGACGGGAGCGAGCAAGGAGGACCTGGAGGGGATCGTCGAGTACGCCCGCCGCATCCGCGGCGTCCAGGTGGCCCTGTTGTTCCGGGAGCTGCACGATGGGACGACGAAGGTGTCCCTTCGCTCCTCGGGTGATGTGGACGTCGCCACCGTCGCGCGGGCCCTCGGCGGTGGAGGCCACGTCAAGGCTTCCGGGGCCGTGGTGCCGGACGGTCTCGAGGCGACGGAGGCTCGCGTACTGAAGGAAATCCGGGAGGTCCTGGGGTGAAGCATCGGGATCCAGCCCGGCGTCCGGCCCACCCCTGTACCAGGCCGCCCTCGATGCTTACATTATGGCCGTCCTGCCCGTCCACCGCCTTCACCGGCGGCTCGGATAGGTTTCTCCTCTCGGCGAGGGAGTGATGGAACAGGACAGGACGAACGGACGGACCATGCCGGCAGCGGAGGTCGCCACGCGCCTCCGCGATCTCGGTCAGCGCGTCGCGCCGGCCGAGATCAGTGACGTCTGGGTCTTCCCGCCGTTGTCCCACCTCGAAGGATCGAAGGAGTTTCTACTCTTCACCCGGTTTCTGCCCGACGAAATGCGCCATCTGTGCGGCGTGGAGTTCGCGGACGGCAACGGGAATGGGAACGGAAACGGTCACATCGTCAACCGGCGCCCGGAGCCGAATGGCGGCGGCAACGGGAACGGGAACGGAAACGGCGATGGAAACGGGGAGCTGGCGGCCGGATACGGGCGTGTCCGGTCCATCACGGAGTACGGGGCCGTGCCATCGCACCGCGTCTCGCGCGTGGTGGCCGGGTTCAGGGAGCGCCTGGGAGAGCACAGCGAGCCGCTCCACTTCGAGATCGGCGGCTGCGCCGACAGCTGGGGTCAGCTGATCGACCCGGAGGGGCCCGCCTCGGATTGATCGACCGCTTCTCGACGGTTAGCTTCGGCCGGCGGCCGGAGTCCGGCGCTCGTCGCGGAACCGCGACGGGCGCCTTGTGTTTGCAGAACATGGAGAAGGGATGAACGAGCTCGAGATTGGAGTCGCGGTAGCCTTCGCTGCTGGCGTGCTGTCCTTCCTCTCGCCGTGTGTGCTGCCGCTGGTGCCGTCCTACCTCTCGTTCGTGAGCGGCGTCGGCATCGAGGAGCTCGAGGGCGGGGGCGGTGACGTCAGGCGCGTGGCGTTCATGCACTCCCTGTTCTTCGTGCTCGGGTTCAGCCTGATCTTCCTGGCGCTCGGGGCGTCGGCCACGTTCGTAGGCCGGCTCCTGCGGGAATACCAGGTGTGGATCGCCCGCATCGGCGGTGTACTGATCATCTTCTTCGGCCTCTACCTGGTCGGATTCCGGCCATTCAAGGGGATGGCGCGGGAGCGCCGGATTCATCTGCGCAACAAACCCCTGGGGTACCTGGGCTCGACGCTCGTCGGGCTCACGTTCGGGGCCGGCTGGACTCCGTGCATCGGGCCGATCCTGGGCGGAATTCTGACATTCGCTGCCACCCGCCAGACGCTTACCGATGGGTTGGTTCTGCTGGGCTTCTACTCCCTGGGGCTCGCCGTTCCGTTTCTGCTCGCCGCCCTCGCCATGTCCTGGTTCCTCTCCACGTTCGATCGGTTCAAGCGCTGGATCCCGTGGGTGGAGCGGGTGAGCGGATTGCTGCTGATCGCGGTGGGGGTGCTGCTGGCGAGCGGACGGTTCACGGCGCTGGCGGGGTGGGCGACGCAGTTCACGCCATCGTTCATCCTGGAGCGGATCTAGTCGTAGCAGGCTTCTTCGGCAGTCCTGCTAGACCGCTTCCTCGCGCTCGATCTCTTCCTCGAGGAGTTGGCGCTCCAGCAGCCGTGTATACACACCGCCGCGCGCCAGGAGCTGAGCGTGCGTTCCCGTTTCGACCAGTTCGCCGTCTTCGAGCACCAGGATCAGGTCGGCTCCGGCCACGGCCGTGACCCGGTGCGACACGACGATCGCCGTCCGGTCAGACATGAACTCCCTGAGACCACCGAGAATCGCTTCCTCGGTCACCGTATCCACGGCGGACAGTGAGTCGTCCAGGATCAGGATCGGTGTCGCCCGGTACAGGGCCCGCGCGATCGTGGCCCGCTGCTTCTGCCCGCCCGACAGGTTGATGCCCCGCTCGCCGAGAGCCGTATCCAGGCCGTCCGGGAGAATCTCCAGGGTATCCCTGAGCTGGGCGATGTCCAGCGCCCGATCCAGCCGGTCGGGCTCCGCGTTCCCGGAGCCGGCCATGGTGAGGTTGCGGCGAAGCGGCATGCTGAACAGGAACGGATCCTGAGGCACCATGCCCACCGAGCTTCGCAGCTCCTCCAGCTTCATCTGCCGGACGTCCACGCCATCCACTTCCACGCTTCCCGCCCCGACGTCGTACAGGCGCGGGATCAGCCGCACGAGCGTGCTCTTGCCGCTCGCCGTGCCCCCCACGACGGCCACTGTCTGCCCTGGTTCGATGCCAAACGACACGTTCTTGAGGACCCAGCGCTCGGTGCCCGGATAGCGGAACGAGACGTCGCGGAACTCGATGCCTCCGCGCAGCGCGGCCGGAGAGATCGGGTCCTCGGGATCCTCGATCAGGTGCGGCTCGGCGAGGAGCGAGTTGATGCGCCCCATCGACGCCGCCCCGCGCTGGATCTGGTTCGTGACCCAGCCGACCGCAATCATCGGCCACATCAGGAGAACCAGATAGAATCCGAACGCGACGTAGTCCCCCACCGTGATCGCACCGGCGATCACCTCGCGGCCCCCGAACCACAGGACGAGAACCGATCCGAGTCCGCCCATGAAGGTGAGGGTCGGGAAGAACGCGCCCCAGATGCGCGCCAGGTCCATGTTCCGCCGCCGGTACTCGGCGTTCAGGCCGGCGAACGCCTCCGATCGATCCGCCTCGCGCCCGTACGCCTTCACGATCCGTATGCCGGCCAGGTTCTCCTGCGCGAAGTTGGAGATCTCCGAGAACTGCTCCTGGATGCGCTCGAAGCGGACGTTGATCTTCCTGCCGATCCATATCACGAGGCCGGGCATCATGACCATCGGGATCATGGCCACGGCCGTGAGGCGCGGACTGATCCAGATCATCAGACCGAGGGCCAGGGCACCGATGGTCACGGTGTTCACCAGGTACATGATCGACGGGCCGGCTACCTGCCGGACGGCCTGCACGTCGTTGGTGGCGCGACTCATCAGATCACCGGTGCGCCACCGATCATAGAACTGAGGGGGCAGGCGAAGCAGGTGAGAGAACAGATCGTTGCGGAGGTCCGTTTCGATCTTCCGGCTGATCCCGTTCAGGAGCTCCCGCATTCCGTACCGCGCCGCGCCGGCCACGAGCGCGGCCCCCACCAGCAGCAGGGCGTAATGGACGATTCTATCCTGCGTCAGGTCGGCCGTGAGTCCGTCGATGGCCAGCTTGACGATGAGCGGACCGAGGATGGTGAACACGTTGGATACGACGACCAGGAGCATGCCGGCTACCAGGCCCCTCCAGTAGGGGCGGTAGTAGGGCAGCAGCGGGCGCAGATGTCTCATGCGATCCTTGTCGTTCCTGGTGCCTGGCTCGGTCCGGGCACTTTCGCGCCGCCGCTGGATCCAACGAGCGGGTATCGCGGTACGAGCATGCAGGCGGATACATAGAGTACGGTGCCGGCCCCGGCGAGGTCCAACGGAGTGCGTCGCCGCTGGCCCGGGATCTGCACTGACTAACGGGCTCTGTGATCGTAATGGGCCGTCGTGCCTGAATCGACGGCCTGCCATGAGGCTGTACCGGAGGATGACATGCGCAAGAAGTTCAGACCAGTGTTCCCACTGTTCCTGATTCTCACCGCTTTCGCGCTGGCGGCGTGCGGCGGCTCGGGAGACGAGGACGACCCGCTCGACCGCGAATTGGATCTCGCGATGGCGGAGGATTCGCTGGCGGCCCTGGCCGACACGACCCTGGCCGAGGCGGGGGAGGGCGAAGCGCCCTCAGAGGTCCCGGACGATACACCGCCACCGCGTCGGGATCCGCCGCCGGCCAATCCGCCGGGGCAGACTACTCCCACGCCGGATCCGGAGCCGCCCCCCGCGCCGGCCTACCGCGACATGTCAGCATCTGCGGGGACGCTCCTGCAGGTGAGCCTGGACCGGGAGCTGAGCACGGAGTCGAGCAACGTGGGCGAGAAGTTCACGGTCACGCTCCTCGCGCCGGTCACGGACGCCACGGGCGTGGTGATTCCGGCGGGCACGAAGATCCAGGGCGAGGTCACGGCGCTGGAGCCATCAGGCTCCGCCGGGCAACAAGCCATGATCCGGTTGGACTTCGGACAGCTCCTCCTGGATGGAGAGTCCTACCAGGTGGCACTCACCGTGAGCGAGGCGAACGTGACCACTCGCGGTCGGAAGAGCACCGAAGAGAAGGCCGTCACCATCGGGGCGGGCGCCGTGGTGGGCGGCATCCTGGGCCGCGTGATCGGGGGTAACGCCACCGGGACGATCATCGGTGGGGTGGCCGGGGCCGCAGCCGGCACGGCGATCGCCCTGGGCACGGAGGACGTGGACGCGGTACTCGAGGAAGGGTCCGAGATGACCCTGCGGGTGGAGGAGAGGATCACGGTGCGGCGGCCGGCCTGACGACGACGCCCCGATGCGGGATGTCGGAACCGCCTGCGGGCGGTCGCGTGCTGCGGCCGCCCGTTATCCAATCAGAACCCGAGGGCCTGTCCGCCGCGCCGCCGGTCCGAGGCCCCGAGCCGGGTTCCGTCGTCCCTGATCTGGATCGTCTGCACGTCCCCGCTGATGTCAGTGCGCTCCTCCAGAACGTGGCCGCGCCGCTGAAGTTCCGCGATCACCTCCGGACTGAGCCCTGACGGCTCGTAGCGCACGAGGTCCGGCAGGTGCTGGTGGTGGAACCGGGGAGCATCCACCGAGCTTCGGATGGGTAGAGCGAAGTCGACGTGGTTGGAGACGATCTGAAAGATGGTGGTGATGATGGTGGCGCCGCCCGGCGTGCCCGTCACCAGGTCCGTCCGACCCTCCGGATCGACGACGATGGTCGGCGCCATCGCCGACAGCATGCGCTTCTCGGGCTCGATCGCGTTGGCCTTGCCCTGCACGAGGCCGAACTGATTCGGGACTCCCGGCTTCGACGTGAAATCGTCCATCTCGTTGTTGAGCAGGAAGCCCGCTCCCCGCACCACGACCTTCGATCCGAACCAGCTGTTGATCGTGGTGGTCACGGCCACGGCGTTCCCGTCCCGGTCCACGATCGAGAAGTGTGTGGTCTGCGTGGACTCCTCCGGCACCCGGTTGAACGCCCGCGAGTCCGAAGCGAGCCGCATGTTGATCGTGCCGGCCAGCGAATCGGCGTAAGCCTGCGAAAGCAGCCTCCCCATCGGTATCTCGACGAAGTCGGGATCGCCGAGGAAGAAGTTCCGGTCCGCGTAGGCGCGTCGCATCGCCTCGACCGCCACGTGCACGTGGTCGGCGGACAGCCAGCCGAACGATTCCAGGTCGAAACTCT
>JBDGXI010000231.1:0-2750 GCA_039584685.1 Gemmatimonadota bacterium
CTCGGCGACGCGCGCTGCACCCTGGCCATCGGAACCAACACGACCGCTGCGCACCCGATCATCGGACTGCAGGTCATGCGATCGATCCGTGCAGGCGGCAAGCTGATCGTCGTGAACCCCCGCGAAATCGAACTCGCGCGCTACGCCGATCTCTACATCCAGAATCGGGCGGGAAGCGACGTGGCGCTGCTCATGGGAATGATGCGCGCCATCGTGGACGAGGGTCTCCACGATTCGGAGTTCATCGAAGCGCGGTGTGAGAACTTCGAGGCGTTCCGGGAATCGCTCGCGGAGTACGATGAGGCGTCGGTCGAGGAGAAGACCGGGGTGCCCTTCGCGCTGATCGCCGAGGCGGCGCGCATGTACGCGGAGAACTCGCCGGCGGCCATTCTCTACGCGATGGGAATCACCCAGCACACGCACGGCACCGACAACGTGCTGGCCACGAGCAACCTGGCCATGCTGACCGGAAACGTCGGCCTGCCCTCGGGCGGCGTGAATCCGCTGCGAGGCCAGAGCAACGTGCAGGGAGCGTGCGACATGGGGGCGCTCCCCAACGTCTATCCAGGTTACCAGAAGGTCGATCTTCCAGAGGTGAAGGCGAAGTTCGAGAAGGCGTGGGGCGTCGAGCTCGACGATGTTCCCGGCCTCACCCACCTGGAGATCCTGGCCGGAGTCACGGCCGGGCCGATCCGGGCGATCTACCTGGTCGGAGAGAACCCCGCCCTCAGCGAAGCGGACGCCACGCACGCGCGCGAGGCGATGGAGAAGGTGGACTTCCTGGTGGTGCAGGACATTTTCCTTACGGAGTCAGCGGAGTACGCGGACGTCGTGCTGCCGGCGGCGAGCTTCGCCGAGAAGGACGGGACGTTCACGAACACGGAGCGCCGCGTGCAGCGGGTACGGAAGGCAATCTCGCCAGTGGGCGATTCCCGGTCCGACGCGTGGATCACCTGCGCGATCGCCAGGCGTATGGGCGAGCCCGGGTTCGATTTCGAGAGCGCGGACGAGGTGATGGCCGAGATCGCCTCGCTGACGCCTAGCTACGGCGGGATCACGCACGACCGGATCGAGCATGTCGGCCTGCAGTGGCCCTGCCCGGATGCCTCGCATCCGGGTACGCGGTATCTTCACGCCGAGACGTTCCCCCGCCCGAATGGACGGGGAAGGTTCTTCCCCCTGGAGTACCGCCCGCCAGACGAGGAGCCCGACGCCGAGTATCCGCTCGTGCTCACGACGGAGCGGAGCCTGTACCACTATCACACGTCGACGATGACCCGCCGCGTGCCGGGACTCGAGACGCTACGCCCCGAGGAACTGGTGGAGATCCACCCGCATGATGCGGTAGCGCTCGCCATCGCCAGCGGTGACCAGGTGCGGGTGACTTCGAGGCGGGGCGAGGTGGAGGCACACGCCCTGGTAACGGAGGTGTCGCCGCCGGGCACCATCAGCATGACGTTTCACTTCCACGAGGCGCCGACGAACGTCCTCACCAACGCCGCTTACGACCCGGTGGCGAAGATCCCCGAGACCAAGGTCTGCGCCGTGCGAGTGGAGCGGGCCTAGTCCGTCCCTTCTTCCTGCAGGCGCTTCACGGCAGGGCAGTCCGCCGGCCGCATCGGAGTTCCTGCCCGCACCGACTCGACGAGCGCGTCGCAGTGCGAGGCTTCGTCCGCGGAGCCAGGCCGGCACATGATCCCCTCAGCACCATGAACCAGTGCCTGGTAGCAGGCCTCGCACCCCTCTTCGGAACGGGGAGCGAAGAAGACCACCCGATGGTCCCCAGGGGGAAGGCGCTCGGTGAACAGGAACTGGAGTCCCCCCGCCTGGAAATCGGCGACGATCACATCGGGGTCGGCCTCGTAGATCCAGTACGCGTCCTTGTCCGGATCGCTGGAGACGCCGATCACTTGGATCGCCGGATCCTCCCGGAGCTTGTCCGCGATGGCGTGCCCCAGATCCCGCTCGGGAACCAGGACGAAGGTGCGGACGGGCTCATGCTGGTCGACGGTCATGCGATCCCTCCTACCGGATTCTCGTCCCGGCCGTGGAGGCCCGCAAGGCCCCGCACGCCGACCCGTTCGTAACCACAGTCGAGCGCGTGTCCGACCACATACCTGCAGGACCGAAAACCAGCGCTCAGGCGTAGCTACCGGCGTCGCATTCTCCTAAGATTATGCCTGTACCTTCCTGTTTGCTAACCGGCACAAAAGGAGGGCCCGGTGTCGCCTCGACTTGTACCATTCGTCCGCGCCAGTCAGAGAGTGCTCACTCTCTCAGCTGTGGCCTTCTTGACCGCCATCACAAACGCTACCGCCCAGGAGGCAGGGAACCAGCCGGCGGTGCTGATTACAGGCGCCAGCACAGGGATCGGGGCGCGAATGGCCGAGGTTCTGTCGCAGAACGGCTTCTTCGTCTACGCGGGGGCCCGAAAGCCCGCTGACCTGGAACGTCTGGACGCGATGGAGAACGTGAAGTCGGTCCGCCTGGACGTCACGATTCAGAGCGACATCGACGCCGCGGTGGAAGTGGTTCGCTCCGAAGGACGGGGACTGTACGGGCTCATCAACAACGCGGGCGTGGCCGTCATGAGTCCTCTGATCGAGCAGGCCGAGGAGGATCTGGACTTCATCATCGACGTCAACGTGATGGGCCCGTACCGGGTGACGAAGGCGTTCGCCGACCTGCTCATCGAAAGCGAGGGCCGGGTCCTCACCGTGACATCGATCGCCGGAATTCTGAGCGGCCCC
>JBDGXI010000232.1:0-3761 GCA_039584685.1 Gemmatimonadota bacterium
GGCGGAACATGATGTCGCTACCCGAGTCGCTCTCCTCGAGCCAGATGCTGTACATGCGCGAGCCGTCGGGGGTCTGGCGCAGCTGCGCCGCACCCTGCTGCGGCTTGTCCTTGGTCCGGCTGTAGTCGATGTCGAGCGGGAGCTTGGGGTAGACGACGTCGTCGGGGAGCTGGTTCTGGTTGAACTCGAGGCCGAAGGCGAGCTGGTAGACTTTTTTGTCCCATTTGTCCTCGGGGTTCAGGATGATGCCGTCGGTGAGGATGGTCCCGGGCGTCTTGACCAGCCGCGGCTCGAGCACGCTGGTGCGGTTGTTGCGCAGGTTGGAGACGTTGCGCGGCGGTTCGGAGGCGCCGGCACCGTACTCCGTGGTGACCACCTCCTCGTCCCAGATGATCTCCTCGTTTTCCTCGTCGATGATGACTGGCCGCCGTTGAAGGAGCGCCGGATAAAGAAGTCGTACTTGTCGTTGGCGCGCCGGCCCCAGTTGGGCGTCCAGGCGTAGCCGATGAGGAGGTCGTCGCCGATGAGGGCGCCGCGGTGGGCGCGGGAGTCGTCGCGGGGGTTGGTGCCGGACTTGTCGGCGAGGTTGGCCGGCGACCAGGTCCACCTGAGCATCTTCTCGGGCTTCTCCGGGTCGAAGGGATCTTGGAACAGATAGTCATCAAGATGTCGGCCGGCTTGCCGCTGCCCTCCTCGCCCTGGCGGTAGAGGGCCACCAGGACCGTGCCCGAGGCTCCCTTCTTGGACTTGGCCTGGGTGAGAAAGCGCACCCGGCGCGCGTTCTCGTAGGCGAGCTGCGGTTCGCCCTTCCAGTCGAGGAGGAGCGCGCCGAACTCGTCCACCAGGTAGACCGGGTTGCCGGCCGCGTCGGTCTCGGGCAGGTTGACGATGCCACCGCCGCCCACCACCTGCGGTTCGTCGAATTTGAAGCTGTGGTAGATGACGTTCTTGCCCATGTCGGGCTTGTAGCGGTCTTCGTCGTCGGGGTCCTCGCTGGCGATGATGACCGCCGTCCCGTCCTCGCCGCCGCAGCCGTCGTCGTCGTGCTCGCCCTCGGGCGGCGTGCCGACGCCCTTGCTCTCCTCGTAGCCGATGATGGCCCAGGCGCTCTTGACCTTGCTGCCGTCCGCAAGCGTTTTGGTGTAGGGCTGGATGTTGGGCCGCGAGGCGCCGGTGTTGCCGTCGAGCAGGCGCCCGTCGGCGGTCACGCAGACGTTGTGGATCTCGCCCTTGGGGTTGGCCTTTTCGAAGGTGTAGGCGCAGAGCGGGTTGGATCCCGGGGAATCGGCGGTGCCGATGTTCTCGATCGTGCCGCAGTAGCGGTGGGTGCCCTGGCCCTCGCCGTCGAAGTCGTGCTCGCCGCTGCCGCCGTCGGGGTCCATGTTCTCGGCGCTGCAGACGTCGTTGTCGGAGACCTTGACCGGCAGGGACATGGGCACCAGGGCCTTGACCCGCCCGGCCAGCTCGGGATCCGTGTCCACGACGTCGCCGTCGCCGAAGCCGCCCGCGGGGTAGTTCTCGTCGACCAGGGCGAAATCGCTCAGCGTGATGTAGCTGTACCAGACGTCGGTCTTGTTGTTGGTGTTGGCGCCGCTCCAGCCCTCGCCGGGGCCGTCGCCCTCACCCGGCACCAGCCCCTTGGGATCCTCTTGCCAGACGATGGCGAAGGCGACGCCGGTGCCCGCCCCTGCAAAGAGCTGGAAGGCGTCGCGCCGGCCGGAGGTCAGCCGCTCGGGCTTGAACCACTGGATGTCGCCGTTCAACGGATCGATCACGGCCCGCGCCGTCCACACGCAGGAGTACGGCACCTCGCCCATCTCCGGGTAGTCCTCGTAGATCACCGAGCGCTGGGGTCCGCCCGCGCCGAAGAGGTCGTCCTGCCAGAAGGCGTCGTCGCCCGCGTAGTCGGGCGCGCAGACGGTGCCCTCGGCGGTCTCGCGGCAGATCTCGCAGGGATCGGGCGCGCCGTCCCCGTCAATGTCGGGGCAGACGGTGATCGCGTAGCCGGGACGGCCCCCGCGGCAGTACTTGTCGGTCCAGGCCACGAAGATGAGATTGTCCTTGACCTTGAGCATCGGCTTCTTGGAATCTCCCGGGTAGCCGACCTTGGACGACTTGTCGGCGGTCTTGGAGAGGTTGCGGCGCTTCCAGGTCTCGCCGTCGTCGCGCGAGACGGCCAGGAACACGTCCGACGCTCCGGTGCCGTCGACCTCGTCGAGGTAGGAGACCACGATCGGTTTGGCGTCTTCCCGCGTCTCGATCACGTTGCCGTCGGCGTCGTGGTAGACCAGGTGGGTGTCGCTTCCGTCCGACCGCGTCGCCGGCACGTAGACCGGCACGATCTCGATCTTGGCCTTGTCGCTCTTCATGCCGGGGGTCTTGGAGACGTTCTTCTTCATCAGGTTGCCGGCCTTCTGGCCGGAGACCAGGTTCTCGTGGGCCTCCTCCCTGGTCAGGGAGGCCAGGGCCACATCACAACCTGCCTGCGCGGCCGCGATCAGGGCGCCCACGGTGTCAGCGTTGCTGAAGTCGCCCGGCATCAGGTCCGGATCAGTCTCCACTGCGCTGTCCAGGCAGGCGACCACCGGTTCGGTGATGTTGATCGCGCCACTCGCCGGGTTGCCGTCGGCGTCCAGGCTCTGCAGCAGCCAGGCCACGTTGATGACCCGGTCGTCGTCCATGTCGGCGCCCTCGAAGAGGTCCACCGGCGACACCCGCCGGTCGCCGAGGGCGTCGCCCAGGTCCACGCTGCCCACCGAAAAGGCGACGCGCTCGTCGGCGATGAACCAGAACTGGCCTTCCTCGCCGGTCACCCCGGACTGGGTCGGCGTGGAGAATGCCAGCCCGTTGACGATGGCGTCGAAGAAGTGCCCCGACTCGACCTTGGCCAGCGGGTAGGTGACGTAGTAGCCCCAGTATTTCCCGTCCACCTGAGACTCGGTGCCGGGATAGCGGTCGAAGGTGCCCGGGTTGCCGAGGGCATAGGCCTGTCCCGGCTTGCCGTCCGGCACCCACTCCAGGGCCCCCGTCTCCACGTTGGTGACCTGGGTCATCTTCTGGGTCTGGACGTGCACCACCGTGTAGAAGTTGGGCGGGCACTGGTCGGGATTGACCCCCCAGCAGATCTTGAAGCCCAATTCATCCTTGAGCTCATCCAGGCTGATCTCCTGGTAGTGAGAGTCCACCAGTTCGCCGGTGTCGCCCAGGTAGTCCGTCTTGAACGGGAACTTGTTGGGCTTCGGCTTCCCTTTTTTGTCGAGGTAATCCAGAAACTCGACTTCGTTTTGGACGATGAGAATGCTGATCTCGATGATCTTGTACTCATCGGTGGTGGTCACATCGATTTTCAGATTGTCCCTGTCGTTCAGCATTACCACGTCACCGGCATCGTGCCAGAGGTCGACGATGTCGCCGTCCTGGTAGACCAGGTCGGGTTTGAGTGGCCAGATCAGCTCCTCCTCGGCGCCCACATTGCCGGCCGCCAGGCACAGCAGCGCGGACACGATCGCCAGGACGAATTGCGGCGTTGTGAATCTCATGCGATGCATTGCTTCCTCCCTTTCCGCGGAACGGGCGGGCGTGCGCACCGGCCTCCCCCTCGTTCCAAGCCGTTTGTTGCGTGCGTCCTCTCGATCTGGGAGCCCGGCAGAGGGACTCCCGACCGCGCGGCGGCCGGGTCAGGCATGAAGCCCGCTCCCATCGGGGTGACAGACCATCAACCACCTCCCTTCGTGTCGGTGGGGCCGGCGAGGGCCAGCGCG
>JBDGXI010000064.1:0-11302 GCA_039584685.1 Gemmatimonadota bacterium
GGTCTTCCTCGGCGTCGTGGTCACCCGAATCCGTCGGCCCCGGTCTTGCCCTTACTGACCTGCGAGAGAGTCGTACGGACACTGCGGTGATGAGGCGAACGGCGTGCGAGTCCTGCACATACACAGAGACGCGGGCCACTCCGGTGGCGCCGGCGGCATCGCGATGTACCGGTTGCATCGCAGCCTGCTCAGGCTCGGGCTCGATTCGAAGATCCTGGTGCTGCAAGACGCTGGCTACGGACCCGACGTGTCCCTTCTTCCTCGCATCGAGACGTTCTCCCTCGAGCGCCGTGTGCGCTCCGTAACGGGGCGACTCGGCCTGAACGACCTGCATCGTGTGGGGTCTTTTCAACTCGACCGGCACACCTTCTTCCAGAACGCCGATATCGTGCACTTCCACTGCATGCACAGCGGCACGTTCTCGTATCTCGCGCTGCCGAGAATCGCCTCGTCCAGGCCGTGTGTACTCAGCCTGCACGACACCTGGGCCTTCACCGGTCACTGCTGGAATGGCGGATGAAAACGCGGGCGCTTCTGAAATCGGGGATCCATCTGGTCAGCAAGAGCGCGTGGACCACGCGCATGGCAAGTGTCAGCGCTCTCCGCCACCTGCCGTTGACCGAGATCCCGTACGGCGTGGATGCCGGAGTGTTCCGACCCAGGGGACAGGCCAGGAGCCGTGAGATTCTGGGGCTCCCCCAGGACTGGTCCGTGCTTCTGTTCTCGGCTCAGAACCTGACGAACCGCCGCAAGGGCGCTGACCTGCTGATCAGAGCCCTGCGGGAGCTTCCGACCGACGTGGCCGCCCGGACCGTCCTCCTGACCATGGGGCAGCGTGGGGCCGAGCTGGCCCAGGGCACCGGACTTCCGATCCGCGATCTGGGATACCTGGCGGACGACCACCTCAAGGCGATCGCGTACTCGGCGGCCGACCTGTTCCTGTTCCCGACGCGGGCCGACGTGTTCGGGCTCGCCTCGATCGAGAGCCAGGCGTGTGGGACCCCCGTGATCTCCTTCCGAGTGGGGGGCATCCCCGATCACGTGCGCCCCGGGGAGACGGGGTTTCTCGCCGAACCCGAAGACGCCCTCGGCTTCCGCGACGGAGTCGTCCTTCTCCTGCAGAACGAAGCAGCTCGCTACCGCATGTCCGGGCGGTGTCGCCCCTCCGTTCAGCAGGACTTCGATCTCAGTCTCGAGGCCATGCGACATACGAGCATGTACGAGTCGATCCTGTCGCAGGAAGCAGCTCGCGACCGCACCGGACCGCCACTGCTGCCTCCATACCCGGAGGCGGAGCGGGCGCGCGCCTCGGAGGCGAGCGAGCCGTCCGAGCGGGAGTCGAGACGGCCGACCCGGGTTGCCCGCGCGAGCGATCCGGACTAGGGTCAATCCATGTTTCAGCACGTTCTCGTGCCGGTCGATCTCACGGACAGAAACCGCAGGGCGCTCGAGACGGCCGGTCGCATGGCGGGTGAAGACGGCGAAGTTACGCTGCTTCACGTGATCGAGACGCTCGACTTGCCTTTCGACGAGCTGGAGGACTTCTACCAGCGTCTGCACGATCGTGCGCACGAGGCGATGGACGAAATGGCGGAGCCTCTGTCGGCCAGCGGCCTCGCGGTGATCCAGAGGGTCTCCTACGGGAACCGCCTGCGCGAGATTCTGGGCTACGCGGAAGCGAATCCAGCGGACTTGATCGTGATGAGCTCACGGCGGCTCGACCCATCGGACGCTCCGCTCGGTTTCGCGACCCTGAGCCACCAGGTAGCCATCCTGTCGCAGGTGCCAGTCCTACTCGTCAAGTAACGGCGTTTCGCGGTCTTCGGGCCGCGCTGCAACCGGTTTGACCGGGTCGATCGCCGCGAAACGCGAACATCCAGACCCGATACTCCCTGCACTATTCCCTACCCATTGCCTGCTTTCTGCACCCCGGTCGGGTAGCCTGCAACGTCGGGGGCGACCCTGTGTGCCGTTGTAATCCACATATTCTACAGAGAGTTACGTAGTAGACGACGGTTCGCGCCATTGGCTCCACCGTGCGAGCACGATTCTCGCCGTTTCAGGTCTCCGATCGCGTACGCCCTAGAAGCCGCCAATTCGGCAGAAATCGCCGGGAGTCGACAGAATGATTCACTGGATTCAGTCACCGCTTCGAATTCTGACACACAAACTGCGTGAGCAAAGCGGCACGGCGCTCGTGGTGGTCGCCGGGGGCATGCTGGCGTTCACGTCCGTCGTCGCTCTGGCTATCGACGTGGGGCTGCTGACTACCGCCCGCAACGAATCCCAGCGCGCCGCCGACGCGGCGGCCCTGGCCGGCGCGGGAGCATTCATCGGATCTCCGGGCAACGACGATCTTGCCCGTTTCTTGGCGGAGGACTTCGCCGAGCGCAACGACGTGAGGCGCCAGACGGTGGAGCTCGAGGAGTCCGATATCGTGATCGATACGGATGCCCTCACCGTGACGGTCTCGGTGTTCAGGAACCGCGAGCGCGGAACCGCAATTCAGACCTTCTTCGCGAGGGTGTTCGGGATCGACGAGGTCAACATATCTGCCAGAGCGACGGCCGAGGCCACGCCGGCAGGTGGGATCAATTGCCTGCTCCCGGTGGCGGTGCCCGACCGGTGGCGCGAGGGGGAGGCGGCCGGCAACGACCCGAACGACTTCAGCCTAGAGGACGGTGACATCTACATCCCGTGGGTGGCGCCGGATTCAGATCCGCCCAGGTTCAACGATCCCTACACCGGGTATTCCGAGCACGATCTGGGTGACCAGATCGCGCTGAAATCAAACAACGGCGGTGGGGGACTGAACCCTAGCTGGTACTACCCGTGGCGGCCTCCGCTGCAGTCCGGAGCCGACGATTACCGCACCAACATAAACTCGTGCGTCGATCCGTCGATTGCCTTCTCAGTAGGCCAGAACGTGGAGACGGAACCCGGCAACATGGCCGGCCCTACGATGCAGGGCTTCAAGGACCTGATCGACCAGGATCTCACGGCCCGGTGGAACGACAACATGGATTGCGTGGTCGACGCGGGTTACGAAGAGAGCTTCGCGCCCGAGTATTGTCGCCACAGCCCTCGCATCCGCCCCGTGCCGCTGTTCGATCCGACTGAGGAACCGGACCCCGGCGCCAAGCCGTTCAAGTTCACCAACTTCGCCGGCATTTTCGTCGAGGAGATCGAGGGCAAGACCGTGTACGCCCGGTGGATCGGCTACACGGGAGTGAAGCCGGCCAGCGCGGGGGAGGCGACGGCCGGGCCGCTGTTCAAGGTCCTGCGCCTGATCGACTGACTCGATCGCTTCACTCCGGCCCTGGCGGGAGCTGAGTCAAATCACCGGCCGTCCCGGCCAGCACGCGGGGCGGCCGGTTTCTCATGTGCCAGCCCTGTCACTTCGGGCACTCCTCAGGCGTTCTTGGGTAGCGGACCGGGTGCACCCCGTGCACGTCCGACTCCCGCGGAGTCGGACGGTGGCGAGCGGAATCACCCGGAGGGCGGGTCCCGATGAGGTCCGAGGACTTCCAGGCAGTCTACCGCGAGTTGTACCCCTCGTTGTCCCGGTACGTGCACCGGTTCACGGGGGACACGGATGCCGCGGCCGACATCGTCCAGGACGCCTTCCTGCGCCTCCTGGAGCACGACCTGCCGCGGGAGGAGGTCCGTCCGTGGATATTCGTGGTGGCCACCAACCTGGCCCGGGACGTGGTTCGGAAGAAGGAACGGAGGCGCCGTCTGCTGGTCGCTAACCAGGAACGACCCGGTATGGCGAGTTCGCCGCACGAGGACCTGGAGCGGGCGGAGCGGGTCGCGACGGTGCGCAAAGCCCTGGTGCGGCTGTCGGAGAGGGACCGTCAGATGCTGCTGATGCGGGAAGAAGGTTTTCGATACAGTGAAATCGCCGAGGCCGTAGGCGTCCGGCCGACATCGGTCGGGGCGCTGGTGGCCAGGGCGCTCAAGAGGTTCAGCGCGGCCTACGGAGCCGTGGGAGAATCCTATGTCGCACCCGAATGACGGGCACCTTCTGGCCTGGCTCGACGGGGAGCTGGAGCCCGGAGAGGGCACGGGGGTACGAGCCCACATCGAATCCTGCGCGGAGTGCCACGCCCGGGTCGATATCCTCCGCGGTGAATCGGAGGGTTTCTCACGGGCCGTGCTCGTGCTCGACGACCAGGTGTTCGGCGCGGCCGATCCGGGGCCGGTTCCGGTGGTCGCGGCGCTGTCGACGGGCGGGAAGCACCGCGTTCGGAGGACCGGCTGGTCACTGGCCCGCGCCGCGGGCCTGGTCCTGGTAGCGGCAGGAGCTGCCGCGGCCCTGGTTCCGGGCTCGCCGATCCGGGCCTGGATCGAGGGCATCGGCGGGGATGAGGCTCCTGCCTCGGCCGTGCCGACGGTGCCGGTGCCACGGACGGAGGCGGCGGAAGACGTGGCTCGTGTGCCAGCCGCGACCGCGATTTCGGTCGAACCGCTGGCGGGCAGCCTGGTCGTGAGTCTGCAAGGCTTTGGCCAAAGCAGTAATGTACATGTGAGGCTCACGGACGCGCGGCGCGCCTCCGTGCGGGTGGAAGGCGCGGCCGAGAGTCCACGGTTCGTAACCGGACCGGGGATGCTTGAAGTGATCGGCTCGAGGGAAGGCGAGATATGGGTGGAGCTGCCTCGATCGGCCGGGGACGCAGTCGTCCAGGTGGATGGCGAGGACGCGGTGCGTATCGAGAACGGCCGCCTCGTCATCCTGTGGCCGGTGCTGGACTCCCTGCGTGGGGACGTGGTGTTCCGGATCGGAGACTGACCCGGCCGGACGGGGATCGAGGGGTTATATGACGGGCCTGTTCGCGCTCGTGGCCGCTATCGGCCTGGCCGTGCAGCCGGCCCCGCAGGGCTCGGTGCGAGGTCAGGTTCGCGCGGCGGGAGATGACGGACCGCTGGCGGGCGCCACGATCCGGATAGTAGACCTCGACCGGCGCGCCGTAACGGACGAGAGTGGCCGGTACGTGCTCGAGGATGTGCCTGCCGGAGAGCGCCGGATCCGCGCCTCGATCATCGGATACTCGTCGCTCGAGGTAGTCCTCGGCGTTCCCGAGAACGGCCACCTTTCAGTCGACTTCATACTCACCCTGCAACCGGTCGAGCTGCCGCCCGTCGCGGCGGAGGGCGTCCCCGATGCGGCGCGCGATCCACCGGGTCTCATCTCGGATCTCGTCCCCGCTACCGGCACCGCGGTCGTCCGTGTGCTCGATGCTTCGCCGGGCGTCTCGGAGACCGGCATCGCGGCGACGGCCATGGCTCTGCTGGCATCGAGTCCTCCATCCCCGGACAACATCCTGTTCGTCCGTGGCTCCGGCACTGCCCTGGACTTCATTCTTCTGGATGGGGCCCCGGTGCACTCTCCGATGCAGCTCGGGGGGCTGTTGGACCCGGGGCTCCCGCCGACCGTGGCGAGAGCGACGCGGTGGCACGGAGGAGCGCCCGCCCGATACGACGGCGGCCTTTCCGAGGTGGTCAGCCTGGAGAGCTTCGGGAGTCCGGAGGGCCCGCCGACCGCGACGGCGTTCGCGGATCTGGTCTCGGCCGGCGCGACGTTCCGCTCTGGGGGGCGGGGCGCCCGCGTATCATTCTCGGCTCGCAGCCTGCACGGCGGAGGGTCGAACCTGTTCGTGGATGGGGCCTTCCCGCAACGCTACGCCGACGCTCTGACCCGGGTGGACGTGGGCGTCTCCCCCACGGATACGCTCATGGTCAGCGGATTCTGGAATCGTGAGAGCGTGGCCCTGCCCGGCGCCGGCGCTTCGGACCTCGCCCCGCAGTGGGGGAACACGGCCGGGTCGGTCCGCTATCGAAGCCGGCTGGAGGTCGGGCTCCTGGAGGCGGGCGTTTCCTCGGGCGAATTCCGCAACCGTCTTCCCATCGGCGCGACCGACCCGGTTCTCGCGTCGGGGACCACGAAGCGTACCCGGGTCACCCTGGACATTCTGGGCAACCACGAGCGAGTCCGGTACGGGTTCGGCATGCACCTGGACCGCCTGGCGCTCTCGACCGTGTTCGCCGAAGGTCCTGCGTCGGAACGGATCGAGTTCGGCCAGAGGAACTCGGCGGTGGCACTGGCGGGTTACTTCGACGCCGGCTATCGCGTGGCCCGTGGTTTGAGGTTTTCCGCAGGTCTTCGCGGCAACCTGTACTCGGCCCGTCTCGGCGGGGCTCTCTCCCCGCGCGTGCGGCTGGAGTGGAACGCGTCGGAGAGCCTTCTGATAGCGGTCTCCGCCGGACGGTACCACCAGCTCGTCGTGACGCCGGACACCTCGGTGTCGGCCTCGGCGGCACTGCTGGCATCGACCGAGGCGCAGCAACTGGGAGCGGTGTTCACGACCATCTCCCCGGCCGAAGCGTCCCACCTGGTGGTCGGCTTCTCGCATTCGGCGGCGCCGGGAGAGCAGTTCGGACTGCAGGGATACTGGAAGACATCGCGCGGCCTGCCGGTTCTGGGAGGCGCCGACCTCCAGAATACCGGTTTCGACATGTGGCTCACGCAGCCTGCGGGCCGGGTGGTGCTCTGGGGGAACTACTCGATGGCGTGGGCGTGGACCGAGCTCGTCGAGGGCGCGCGGACGGATATCTTCTCGGGACGGCACTTCCTGCGTGCCGGGGCGATGGCGGACCTCGGGCGGGGTGTGCGCGTCGACGCGGACATCTCGTACGGGGCGGGCCTCGAGTTCGGCGAGATCCCACGCCCGGGCCCTTCCAACCTGTCGGTCGTTCCGGGGCGCGGGCCGGGCGGCGACGCCCCCTCGGCCTCGTTCTCCGCCGTGCCGGGCGAAGGGCCTGTCCCGATTCCCGCCATCCTCGTCACGGTCCCGGAAGGTTCATACCTGCGCCTGAACCTGCGGGCGACGGCCCGGATCGACAGTCACCTGTTCGGTCGCAAGACCAGCTTCTATCCGTACGTTCGCGTGATCAACGCCCTGGATCGGGGGGACGCGATGTTCTACCAGTACGATCAGGCGACCGACCCTACCCCGCGCGCGTTCGGGGCGGTACCGATCCTGCCCGTCATCGGCGTCGCGTGGAACATGTAGAACGGCGGCCTCGCGGCCGTGTCATGCGCTCAGATCCGCCTCGAGCAGGAACGACACGTTCTCGCCCGACTCGACTTCCGTCGCGTCGGATCTCGCCCTGAACAGGCGCCCGCCGCGATTTCCCACCACACGGGCGCTGTCACCCTCGACCCTCAGGATCGCTCCTTCACGGAGTCCAAGGACCGGCTGCTCATTGAAACGATGAAACTCAGCGATCCGGGTCTCGCGCGTTTCGCCCATGTGCGTCGATCCCGGGTCCGGGTCCTGGTAGTGAGGATTGATGTTGAAAGGGACGAGTCCGAGGGCCCGGAAGCTCCTGGGCTCCACGATCGGCATGTCGTTCGTCGTCCCGATCGTGAGTCCCGCCAGGTTCGAGCCGGCGCTGGATCCCATGTACGGCATCCCCCCGAGGGCGCGTTCGCGCAGGGCCTCCAGGGCGCCCGTCTCGTAAAGCTCCCGCAGTAGCACGAACGTGTTGCCTCCCCCCACGAACACGGCCTCTGCCTCCATCACGGCCGCCACCGGATCGGCGGCTTCGTGCAGACCCGCGACGTCGAATCCCATGTCGCGCAGGCGTCCGCGCGCGGCCTCGGTGTAGGCGTCGTGCGTCATGCCGCTGGGGCGAGCGTACGGCACGAACAGGACGGTGGCACGTCCGGAAAGAAACGCCCTGATGTCCGTCTCCGCGTACTCCAGGAATCGCGTGCCGTGCACGGTGGACGTGCTGAGCAGCAGAATGTTGCTCAAAGTTCGCCTCCATCCGGTTCGGGTGTGGCACCGCCATTGCGCCGTTCACCTGTCGGTGGCGGAAACGTATCGGCTCCCGGCGGTGCTTGCGAGGCGGCGGGTGCCCCATTCTGTTAGGGCCCATGCAGGAGATGACGGTTTCCCCGCACGACACGACCGAACTGGCCGCGTCGTTTCTCCAGACGGCGATCACGTTCGGGCTCGTGATGGTCTGCTCCTACCTGTACGCCCGCTACAGGAAACCGTATTTCGCCATCTGGGCTCTGGCCTGGCTGCTCTATTCCGTGCGCCTCATCATCATCATCGCCTTCCTGGTCACGGAGATCTGGGGACTGCTCTACTGGCACCAGGTATTCACGGGATGGACCGCACTCGCCTTCCTGTGGTCGGCGCTGGTATTCTCGCAGCGGCTCGAGTGGCGACGCGTGTATTGGGTGCTCGTCCTCTTTCCTCCACTCTGGTCGTACATCGCGATCTACCGTCTCGACAACTTCTTCCTCGCGGCGGGGCCGGCCGTCGTCTTCCTGAGCGTGGCCACACTGTGGACGGGCGTGATCCTGTGGAGGCACCACCGGCAAATCGGGTCTTTGCCGGCGGCCCTGATGGCGTGGGCGTTCTTCCTGTGGAGTCTGCACCACCTGGACTATCCTTTCCTCCGGGCACGCGGCGCGTGGAATCCCTGGGGCTACTACCTGGACATCGTGTTCGAACTGGCGATCGGCACGGCGATCCTGCTCCTCGTAGTCGAGGACCAGTACCGGGGCCTTTCGGTTCTGTCCGCGCTCTCGGGTGATCTGCAGAGCGGCAGGGGAGAAGACGAGGTGCTGGATGCGCTGCTCGCCCGGCCGCTGACGCTTCCCGGCGTGCGGGGAAGCGCCATGTACCTGTTGTCGGTCGGCAAGGTCGTGCGAGGCGTCGGCGTGTGCGCCGCCTGGGAAGGGTCGAGTCCTTCGGGGGCGGCCCGCGCCGCCGTCGGCCGCGTGATCGAGACGGGTCAGCCCGAGGTGATGCGCGGATGGTCGGAGGAGCTCGGAGGCGAGACCCGCCCGTATGTCGCGGCGCTGCCCGTATTCCTGGGAGACGAGGTGAGAGGCGCCCTGCTGGTGGTGGGAAGCGCTCAGGATCCGCTCGCGGTCCTGGACAATCGGTTTCTCGTCGCGCTCGGGCACCAGGTGGGAGCGGCTCTGGCGAACGCCGATCTCGTGCAGCGGTTGGAGGACCGTACCGCCGACCTGGAGCGTCTCGCGGCCCGCATGGTGGAGCAGCACGAGGAAGAGCGTCGCCGCCTGTCCCGCGAACTGCATGACGAGAGCGCGCAGGTGTTCGCCGCCGTGAAACTGCAGCTCGGGATGCTCAGGGAATCGGCCACGCCAGATCAGGAACCGGCGCTGGATATGGCGGTCGATCTCGTCGGCTCGGGAATCCGGAGCATCCGAAACGTGGCGCGCGACCTCAGGCCATCACTGCTGGACGATCTCGGCCTCAGACCCGCCCTGCAGGCGCTGGCGGACGACTTCGAGGCCAAGACGGGTATCGAGACAGTCCTCGCGTCCCCGGGAAGCCTGCCCGCCCTGTCGCACGAGGCGGAGCTGGCCCTGTATCGCACGATGCAGGAAGGGCTGTCGAATGTGGCGCGGCACTCAGGTGCCTCGGAGGTTGCCGTGACGCTGGTAAGACGCGACGGTGAGCTTGAGCTCAGTGTGAAGGACGACGGACAGGGACTTGGCGAGACGGAGGGTGCCGAGGAGCATCTCCGATCGCGCATGGGAGTCCTGGGGATACGCGAGCGGGTGGCGCCCCTGGGCGGTACCGTCGAGCTGTCCGACCCCGACGCGGGAGGAGTCGAGCTGGTGATTCGTCTCCCGGTCGCGGGTTCCGGTGATTTAATACCGGGACGCCAGGAGAGAGCGAAATGAGCGACTCGAGAATCCGCATACTGCTGGCCGACGATCACGCACTGGTGCGCGAGGGGATAAGGCGCGTGCTCGAGGAAGACCCCGAGTTCGAGGTCGTGGCCGAGGTGGGGGACGGCGAAGAGGCTGTTTCCCGGGCGCGGGAGCACCGACCGGACGTGGCGGTGGTGGACATCACCATGCCGCTCGCATCGGGTTTCGAGGTCACGGCCCGCCTCCAGTCCGAGGTGCCCGCGACGCGCGTCCTCATCCTGAGCATGCACGACGACGCCGAATACGTCATGCGAGCCGTCCGGGCTGGCGCCCGCGGATACCTGTTGAAGGACGAGGCCGGACCGTCGCAACTGCGAGAAGCCGTGCGGGCCGTCCACTCCGGGAGCTCCTTCTTCACGTCTGCCGTCACCGCCAGGCTGGCCGCGGGGCTGCGGGGAGACGAGGGAGAGAGACCGGGGCCAGGCCTGGACGTGCTCACGGCCCGCGAGCTGGATGTGCTCAAGGGCATAGCGGCAGGCCAGAGCAACAAGCAGATCGCGGCTCAACTCGGGATCAGCCGCCGGACCGTCGAGAGCCACCGTGAGAGCCTGATGCGGAAGCTGGACATTCGAACGGTAGCGGGCCTCACACGTTTCGCCCTGGATGCCGGGCTGCTGGACGACGCGGCTCCTTACTAGGCGGGACACGTTGTCCCACTCCGTATAATTTCGGACCATTCTTCAGTACAATTGCGAATTTTCGTCCCACTGGCCCGCCGATAACGTACTCCCACGCTCTCCTTTGAGGCCGGCGGAGAGGCCGATTGGTCGCTCCGCCGGCAGAAACAGGACCCCCCCAAGGGCGTTACTGGAGGTAACAGTGTTCAACTCACCCGCTGTCGTGGCGGGAGGTCTCCACCGGGTCGCGTTCATCGGACTCCTATTTGCATTCCTCCTCGCCGTTCCTGAACCGGTCTTTTCGCAGGAAACTCCCGAAGCAGAGCCGGACAGCGCCGCTACGGAACCTGTCATCATGCAGCCGATCGCGGTCACGGCCACCCGGGACCCGAAGGAACTTTTCGTCATCGCCGCGCCGGTCTCCGTGCTCGACACGGTGGCGATTCGCACCATCGCGCCGAACACGGCTTCCGACATCCTCAAAGGGCTGCCCGGCGTCGACGTCAACGGCGTGGGCACCAACCAGACGAGGCCAACGATTCGCGGGCAGCGCGGGCAGCGGATCCTCCTCCTGGAGGACGGACTTCGGCTGAACAACGCCCGCCGGCAGCAGGACTTCGGCGAGCTTCCGGCGATCGTGGACGTGAACAACGTCTCGCAGGTGGAGGTTGTCCGTGGTCCCGCATCCGTTCTGTACGGCACCGATGCGATCGGAGGCGTGATCAACATGCGCACTTCCGACGTCCCGTCGCTGGGCGCCGGCGACATGTACGGTGGGCGCGTATCGTTCCTGTACCGGGACGAAGGCGAGCAACTGCGTCCGACCGTGGACCTGTTCGGGCGGATCGGAAAGGTCGGGTTCAGAGGCAGCGCCTCGTACCGGAACGCGAAGAACTACTTCGCGCCCTCGGGCAGCTTT
>JBDGXI010000233.1:0-2687 GCA_039584685.1 Gemmatimonadota bacterium
GAAGGCGGGGGTCATCGATCCCGCCAAGGTCGCCAAGACGGCGCTTCTCAACGCCGCCTCGATCGCCGGACTCATGCTCACCACCGAGGCTCTCGTCTCCGAGATCAAGGAGAAAGAGGGCGGTAACGGCGGCGGCGGCATGGGCGGCATGGGCGACGGCATGGGCGGTATGTATTGATGTCGCTCCCCTCTACTCCGCGCGAAGGATCGAGGGCGGCTTGGCTCTCGAGGCGACCGGGGCAGTGCTCTTTGTCCCCTCCGCGATTGGAGGACCGGGTGTGAAGGGCGATTCGCGATCGTGCTCGCCAGGGCCATGACGTCGCCCCACGGGCCCGGTCCGCAGTCGACAGTCATCGACACTTGGCAGACGGAAACGCTGTCGGATCAGGTCAAGGTCCTGGAATCCGTCATCGAATGCCTTCCCGACGGCGTTATTGTTGCCGATCGGTCGGGCAGGTTCCTGATCTTCAACAACGCCGCCGAGCAGATCCTCGGCACCCGGCCACGGGACGTGCGGTCGACGGACTGGGCGCGAACCTACGGCTACTTTCTCCCCGACGGCGTCACCCCCTACCCGAATGACCAGTTACCGTTAGCGCGAGCTCTGCGGGGGGAGGAGGTCACCGCCGCCGAGATCTTCGTCCGCAACGGGCAGGTACCTGACGGCCGCTGGATCAACGCCCGCGCTCTGCCGTGGCGTGACGAGACGGGCGCAACGCGTGGTGCCCTGCTCGTCTTTCGCGACGTCAGCGACACGAAGAGGTCGGGAGAACTCAACGAGCGTCTCTCCAACGTGGTGGAGCAGACCGCCGACTCCGTGATGATCACCGAGTCGAGCGGCAAGATCGTGTACGTCAACCCGGCCTTCGAGCGGACCACAGGGTATTCGCGAGAAGAGGCGCTCGGGCGCACGCCTCGGCTGCTGAGCTCAGGCCAGCATGACCGAGAGTTCTTCCAGCAGCTCTGGGACACGGTGCTCGGCGGCAAGGTGTTCCGGGGAACTCTGGTCAATCGGAGGAAGACCGGAGAGATCTTCCATTCCGAGCAGACGATCACTCCCATCGCCGGCGCCGATGGCAGGCGAGAGTATCTGGTATCCGTAGCGAAGGACATTACCGAGCGACTGCGCAACGAGCGAAATCAGGCGCAGCTGGAGGCGGCGCGGGCGATCCAGGAGAGGCTCTATCCGAGAAAAGCCCCGCAGATCCCTGGATTCGACATCGCCGGTGCGGTCCATCCGGCTGACTCTCTGTGCGGCGACTACTACGATTTCTTCCCGATGCCGGGCGATTGCCTGGGCATTACGATCGCGGACGTCATGGGTCATGGAGTCGGCCCGTCGATCCTGATGGCTCAGGCCCGCGCCTATCTGCGCACGCTCGCACTCACGAGCTCCAATGTCGGCGAGATTCTCAGCCAGCTCAACCGGATACTCACCGTGGAGGGCTCGCAGCGGGAGTTCGTGACCCAGATTCTCCTGCGCCTCGATCCGGACGCGAGGACCCTGGTATTCGCGAACGCCGGGCACCCGTCAGGCTTCCTGCTCGACCGCAACGGAGATGTGCGGGAAGAGCTCCGGAGTGGCGGCATTCCCTTGGGCTTCTTCGCAGATCGGCTCTATTCGTCGAGCCGGGCGATTCGCCTGGAGCCCGGCGACGTCGTGGTCCTGTTTACCGACGGGATCGCCGAGTCTAGCGACCTCGCTGGTAGCGAGTTTGGCACCAGAGGGGTCCTCGAGCTCATTCGGCACCACCGCCGCGATCCCGCCCATCAGATCCTGGAGGCCCTCAATAAGGCGGCCTGCAGCTTTCAATCCGGTGGCCCGCAGCTCGACGACATGACGGCGGTCGTCTTCAAGGTAGGGGGCTAGGCAGATCCCGGCGTTGGTCGCCGATCAGGCCCCACTTCTTGAGCTTCCTGTAGAGCGTCGCCGAGCCGATCCGGAGCTGCTCGGCGGTGCGCGTCTGGTTCCCGCCGTTCAGCTTCAGCACCGCCAGGATGTAGTCCTTTTCGACGTCTCGGAGCGGTTGCACCGTTCCCTCGTTGGCCACCGGCTTGGGAAACGCCTGGCGGATCTCCTCGGGCAGATCGTCGAGGTCCACGCGCCTTCCGCGCGCGAGCGCGACGGCGCGCTCCATGGCGTTCTCTAGCTCGCGCACGTTGCCCGGCCAGTCGTAACGCAGGAGTTGATCGGCAGTCCGTGGGTTGAGGCCCGAGATCTTGCGAGCCATCCGAACCGCTGCGTTCGCGAGCATCAGCCGGGCGAGCGGCAAGATGTCGTCCTTGCGATCACGCAGCGGTGGAACGTGCAGCTCGACCACCTTGAGCCGATAGTAGAGGTCCTGCCGGAAGGTGCCTTTATCGATCCCGTGGGCCAGGTCGCGGTTTGTGGCCGCCAGGACGCGTACGTCGACCGGTCGGCTCTTGTTCTCTCCAACCCGGCGGATCTCCATCTCCTGAAGGACCCTCAGGAGCTTGACTTGCATCCCTGAAGAGACATCGCCGATCTCGTCGAGCAGTAACGTTCCGTAGTTGGCCGCTTCGAAGAGACCGGGGCGGTCCGAGGCCGCGCCGGTGAACGCACCGCGCTTGTGCCCGAAGAGCTCGCTCTCGAGGAGCGTCTCGGTGATGGCGCCGCAGTTGACGGCGATGAAGGGTCCCGCCGCTCGCGGCGACTCGTCGTGGAC
>JBDGXI010000234.1:0-2683 GCA_039584685.1 Gemmatimonadota bacterium
GCGCCACTGCTCGACGAGCATCTGGGCTTCCTGTAGCGAGTAGAAGATCTCACGATTGATGAGTTCGTCCTTCAGCTTCCCGTTGAAGCTCTCGTTGTAGCCGTTCTCCCACGGGCTGCCCGGCTCGATGAACAGGGTCTGGACGCCGACCCGCTTCAGCCAGGTACGCACCACCTTTGCCGTGAACTCCGGTCCGTTGTCCGACCTCAGGTACTCGGGCGCTCCGTGCCTGGCGAACAGTTCGGCCAAGGTGTGGAGCACGTCGTCGGACCTCAGCCTGCGCTCCACCGCGATCGCCAGGCACTCCCTCGTGTACTCGTCCAGCACCGTCAGCATCCGAAGCGGCCGCCCCCGTCGTGCGTGCGCGCCATCGTGAAGTCATACGACCACACATGGCCGCGGCGCATCGGTCTCAGCCTCACGCAGGAGCCGTCGTTCAACCACAGCCGGCCCCGCTTCGGCTGCTTCTTCGGGACCTTCAGCCCCTCCTGCCGCCAGATCCTCTCGACCCGCTTGTGGTTCACCACCCAGCCCTCGGCACGAAGAAGCGCCGTCACCCGCCGATACCCGTAGCGCCCGTACCGACTCGCCAGCTTCACCACGTCCCCTCGCAGCGCCTTCTCCGCTCGGGGCTCAGAAGTTTCCCTTCGCCGCCTCCTTCAGGATCAGCTTGTCCAGCGTCAGGTCCGCCACGGCACGCTTCAGCCGCGCGTTCTCCTTCTCGAGCTCCTTCAGCCGCTTCGCCTGCGCGACCTTCAGGCCCCCGTACTCCCGCCTCCACCGGCAGTACGTCTGCTCCGTGACCCCCAGCTCCCGGACGATCTCAGCTACACGCGCTCCTTCCGCCGAGCGCACTTCCGCCTGCCGCAGCTTACCGATGATCTGTTCGGGTGTGTACCGCTTCTGGCCCATCTGCTTCCCCCTGTTCCGTTGGCCACTTCAACCCCCATTCTAACTCAGGGATCGGTAGCGTTTCAGGGGGTCAGGTCAGGGTCGTCTTTCGCGCTGGGCGTGCCAGAGATACGAACCGTGACCGAAACCACGGCGCCTGCCGGACTGCAACCCTTGTAAAGTCACCGGTCGTGAGTTCCATTCCTGGGGAACCCTCTCTATCCGAGTCCGGTCAAGATGGCGAAAGAGAAGTTCAGCGGTCCGCTCGAGGCAGGCCGGGAGATCTGCTGCTATCGGCTGGAGGAGCCGCTAGGTGCCGGCGGTATGGGCGAAGTCTGGGTCGCCCGGCACCGGATGCTCGACCGTCCGGCGGCCGTCAAGATGATTCGGCGCGAGGCCCTCGGATCCGATGCAGGCAGTCAGAGGAACGCCGTGCGACGCTTTGTACGCGAGGCACGCGCGACGGCGGCTCTTCGATCACACCACACCATAGACCTTCATGACTTCGGGGTCACCGAAGAGGGCGCGTTCTACTACATCATGGAGCTGCTCGAAGGCCTGAGTCTGGACGAGCTGGTTCGGCGATTCGGACCCGTCTCGTCCGGAAGAGCAATCTACCTGATGCGACAGATATGCCACTCACTGTCCGAGGCACATGATGCCGGTATGGTTCACCGGGATATCAAGCCAGGAAACATCTTCACGTGCCATCAGGGTCTCGACTACGACTTCGTCAAAGTACTGGACTTCGGCCTCGTCAAGACTCGCGACGATCTACGAGGGGGCGACGCCGAGCTCACCGCCGATAACGTCGTCGCGGGGACTCCCGCGTTCATGGCACCCGAACTGGCCAAAGGTATGCAGGTGGACGGCCGAGCGGATATCTATGCCCTCGGTTGTGTCGGCTACTGGCTCCTGACGGGCCAACCCGTCTTCGACGAGCCGACGCCCCTCGCTGTCGTAATCCACCACGTTCAAACGGAACCGCCCCCGCTTTCGAGCCGGACCGAGATGGACGTCCCGGCAGACCTCGAGCGCGTCATCCTGGACTGCCTCAAGAAAGACCCGACGGAGAGACCACACAGCGCCGACCAGGTGTCACAGCGGCTCGCTGATTGTCTCACAGCTGAGACATGGGATCGTAACAGGGCAGAGGAGTGGTGGCGGCTCCATATGCCCGTCTGAGCACTTGATCTGTCAGCCATCCACGACCGCACATGAGTAGGGACGACGTACACCCGTTCAGGCGGGCCTAACAGTGTCAGCGTCAGTGACAGCGCCCACCGTTTCTGGCTGCTGCTGGCCAGCGGCAAGTACCCCAATACCCGCATAGACCAGCGCCCACCAGCGCGTATCAGCGCATAGATCAGGCATGGGGTAGTCTCGCGAGCGTAGCTCGCTCGAAGGTCTCGCCTTCGGCTCGACAGCAGGAGGTCGCGAGTAGTCCTCGCGCTCCGCGCTTCGGAAGGTCTCGGCTTTGCCTCGACAGCGAATCTCGCCGCCCCGATTTGGCAGAAAGCCCTTCAAAGGGCGGGCTTTCGTGCCGTCTAGGTCAGCGCTTGAGCTGCGGCGTGGACCGTCGGCAACGACGCAGACGCCCACCGGCGGTCTTCTGTTCGAGGCCCGGATGTTGCGCACGCCGCCAGCTCCAAGCGCGCGCTAGGCTGAACTCGAGTCCGCCAATGAGCCCTCGCCGGCGCCAGAGGGTCGATTGGGTGTCTGAAACGGTAGCTTGAAGTCTTCTACCAACGCTCCGGTAGTCTCTGGCATCCTCTCGCTCAAGAAGGCGCGA
>JBDGXI010000235.1:0-2671 GCA_039584685.1 Gemmatimonadota bacterium
AGCATTCGCCGGGCCTGCCTCCGCAGAGGAGCTCTTCGAGAGCCCGCTCCAGCCGCCCGATACCTCGAGCCCACGAGCCACGCTCAGGAGCCTTCTCGATAACGTCCAAGAGGCGTACGAGGTGTTGATGCCTGTTTATGCATCGTACCGGGCCGATCCGAGCCTGTTCCCACCGGAATCCGCGCGTGATGCGGAAGCGCGCGCAGGAGAGGCGCTCGAGCGGGCCGTACGCACGCTCAACCTGAGCGAAGTATCCCGAGCACTCAGGCCGAAGCTTGCGCTCGAAAGGGCGTTGCTTCTGAAAGAGGTGCTCGACCGCGTCCCACTGCCGCCTTTCGATGCCATCCCCGGCGCGGCAATGGCCATGGAAAGTGGAGAAGGAGGTCCCACGGCCCCGACGGAGGTCGTCCGTTGGACGGTCCCGCACACCGAAATCACGATCGCCAGGGTCGAAGAGGGGCCGCAAAAAGGCGAGTATCTGTTCACCCCCGCGACCGTCGCGAACCTTCCAGCTTATTACCGGCAAGTGCGCGAGCTTCCCTATCGGGCCGGAGCATCCGAAGGCTTCTACGAGTTCGTGCACGCCGCCCCAGGACTACTGCCGCCCACCTGGTTCGAGTGGATCAGGGGCCTGCCCGACTGGACGAAAGCCCGGTTGTGGGGGCAGGCCGTCTGGCAGTGGACGGGGCTGGTGCTGGCCATCCTACTCGCCGCGCTGTTGCCCTGGTTGGCGAATCGTTGGCGACGTTACCGTGGCGGGCTGGCCGTCGGCCGAACGTGGAGACGCTTCCTGGTGCCAGTCAGCGTGATCATCGCTGCCTGGGGCGTACACGAGCTCGCCGAGGGGCCGCTCAACCTCAGTGGCAAGGTGCTCCAGGTTGTCTTGCAAGGGACCGAGGTGGTGATGTTCCTGGGCAGCGCTTGGGCGGCGGTCAGCTTCAGCGGCGTCGTTGCCGAGATCATCATCACGTCGCCCCGCATTCCCGAAAAGGGCCTGGACGCCAACCTGTTGAGATTCGGGTTTCGCCTTCTCGGCCTAACCGTCGCAGCGCTCATCATCGTGACAGGTCTGGCGGATGTCGGGGTGCCCGTCGCGCCCATGGCGGCGGGCGTAGGTGTCGGTGGCTTGGCGGTTGCGCTGGCCGCTCAGCCGACCCTGGAGAACTTCATCGCGAGCCTCACGCTCTATGTCGATAAGCCCCTGAAGGTGGGCGACTTCTGCCGTTACGGCGACGACCTGTCCTCCGGATTCTTGCGCATCGGCACCGTCGAGGAGATTGGCCTGCGCTCGACCCGGCTGCGGGGAATCGACCGCACCCTGACCACGATTCCCAACGCCGACTTTTCAAAGCTTCAGCTCATCAACCTGACCTTGCGCGACCGGATGCTTCTGAGAACGACCATCAGCCTGCGTTACGAGACGACTCCCGAGCAGATGCGCTTCTTGCTCGCGAAGGTGCGTGAGATGCTCCTGAGACACCCCAAGATCACCACGGATCCGGCGCGAGTGCGCTTTGCGGGTTTCGGTGACTACTCGCTGAACGTGGACATCTTCGCTTATGCCGACACGCCGGACTGGAACCAGTTCCTGGGCATCCAGGAGGACGTCTACCTACGCATCATGGATATCGTCGAGGAGGCGGGAACGGGCTTTGCCTTTCCGTCCCAGACGACCTACCTCACTCAGGATCGTGGTCTGGACGAGAACAAGGGGGAAGCGGCCGAGGCGGAAGTCCGGGCGTGGCGTTCGGACGGGACCCTTCCGTTTCCCGAGTTCGCGCAGCTCTATCGTGAGCGCGTACTCAACACTCTGGCGTATCCGCCGGAAGGCGCACCGTCTCCCACGGACATGAGCGAAACACCGGTGCATCCCGCGCGCAAACGGCTGAGTTTGAAACGGCGGCGCAAGAACGAGACCGAGTGATTTCTCGAGCTAGCGGAACGTTTCGATGCCGGTCTGGGTTTTGCCTTGGATGGCGTCCTGGTCGCTCTCGTCGAGGTTGCGCTTCTCCCGCTGCTCGAACGCTCTAATGCGCTTATCGGTGTCGCGGATGCGCTTTTCAGCCTCGTCGCGCTGCCTCCGTGCATCGAGCGCGCCTTGCTTGAGGGCTCTGAGCTCCGGGTTTTCCTCGTCCGCGATGGACTGCTCGAGGGCGTCACGCTCCAACTTCCTCTCCGCGGCGACTGCCTGCTCCTCCTTCCTTTGCTGCATCCGCGCTTTGACGACATCGGCGGTTTGGCCGATGTCACCCCCTATCGAGATGATGAAGATTCGCTCTTTCGCCGGGACCCGGGTGTAGCTGTCGTCGTCGTCGATCGCTTGCCCCGTGAGATTGAGCCCGTTTGCCGTTCCGGTCCCAAAGAGCATCGACACACCCACCGACAAGCCTTTGCCGTCCTTCATGCCCCCGAGCGAGGCGCTGAAGCCATAGCGGTCGATCTTGATCGGTTGTAAAGGCTCGCCTGCGACCGGGACGCCGCCTGGCGAGCCGCTTCGATCGGTGAGGAAGCCCAAGCGCCCAAACAGAAACTTGGTGATTTGGATCTCCGAGCCGATCGAGATGTTCCAAGTGAAGACTCGTTTCGTCGAGTCGGCGAAAAGGATGCCCGACGTATTGGCGCGGTTCTCCAACTGCGCGATGTCAGGCGCAATCGAACCCTCTCCGACCGG
>JBDGXI010000065.1:0-10843 GCA_039584685.1 Gemmatimonadota bacterium
CGAGAAGCACGGCCAGAAATACACGACGGAACACGCTTCACCTCGAATTCACGGAGGGGGCACCGTGAGTCGACCGGGGCAGAGTCAAGCGAGAGTCAGGCGACTTCGCGTGAGCGTGGCGGGATGAGAGGGTGAGGCTACGGACACATGAAATCGTTTGTCGGGGAGCAGCTCACGAGATTGGCCACTATAAAGCCAACTGCAACCGCTGCCGCGACAATGGTGCCCACGGCGATCACGGTCTGTTCTGTGTTCAGGTTCATGCCCTCAATCTCGGCTACCTGGAACAATGAGATGGCGCTCGCGTCCTTGCCCTTAAGGCTATCGGCTTCTACTCGGGGATCGCTGATCACTTCGCGTTCTCCGTCTATTGTCCAGACGCGGACCTTCCCGTAGTAGCCAACCTCACCGGGTCCAATCGGCGTGTAGTTGTAGCAGGCCGTCACCCAGACGAACAGGCAGGCCAGGGCCAGCGAGACAAGACGCGATCTATACACGGTTCTCCTACTCATCCGGGAGGCAAACCGCGTCTCGGGCGGTAGTCCCAATTACGAGATCGAACTGCTGATCACCAGGCCGGCAGTCAACCTCCTCAGCCGCAGAGATCGGTGGCACTCCGCTATCGGCGCGAGCCTGCACGGTCAAGTATCTGGGACAACTGACCGAGGCCTCGACCTCGTAGCGACCCTCTGCGTCCGTCAGATCGCTGCCATAAATCCTCCGGTCGCATCCGAAGTCAAAAGACCCTTCCGAGAGGGGTGGATCGCAGTAGAAGTGATCCAGTATGACCGAAACTCCGACCGCCGGTCTGCAGTCTGTCCATACCACGACTCCGCTTACCCGAACGGTGGCCTCGAAGCCGGTTGGTCCAGTAGAGGACTCGCCGGAGCAGCCGAGCGTCAGAATGGCCAGGGCTAGCGAGGAAGTATGACCTCTGATCAATGTTCACCTCCAGTTCACGGAGGAGGCACCGTGAGATTGCGCGGCAGCGTCACGGGCGCGTCACGCTAGTTCCGCGAGGGGCGGCGGGATGAGCTACCTGGTCGGCACGTGACGTGGTAGGGTGCCAGTGGCGTTCCGCAAATGGACCCGTCCCGGTAAACGGACCCGTCGAGGACGGTCTCCAAGGGGGTAGATGGCGGTGGCCCCGTCACGCAGAAGTTACAGGGGCCCCCTTCTCCCCAGATGGAGGGAGCGCAGCCGCCGAGAACGAGGGCGAGGGTCAGAATCATAATGTATCGCTTCACGGTTCACCTCCGATCACTGGAGGGGGCACGCTGAATCTAGCGTGGCAGAGTCAAGTGGGAGTCAAAGCGAAGCGCCCGGCGTGCCGCCGCAGGCATTTGAACCTTGGCGGGACTATAGGGTGTGCAAGGGAGCCTGCCTGCAAACAGCCAGCAACGCGCAGGAGGGCCTCAGAGCGGGATCGGCGGTTCTGTGCGTGACACCGAGTAAGGGGGAATGATGGCCCTTAAGGACTGGATTCAGGGGTGGAGTGTCGGGCAATACGTGGTCACGACGATAGGCAGCTTAGTCGTCGGGTGGTTCTTCGCGGCGAATATATCCCACAGTGACGCGCAGATGTTCGTCGTAGGAGCCTTCTTGACTATCTGGATCTGGCTGCCGATTGGCTTCATATGGTTCGAGCGCCAGAAGCCGCCCAGCCCTCCGGCGTAACCCTTCCGCCTGCGCTTCCAGGTCGCGTGGTAGCAGTCGTCTCACTTCCTCGCTGTTGTCCATACGGCTACGTTCACGTCCCGCTATGATCGGTCCATCAACAGGGGGCACAGTGATGTGGAGCTTCGTCGCAATCGTGACGATTCTGTCGTTTGCTGCCGCGTATATCCTGTTCGCCCATGTGGTCCTAAAGCTCATCAAGAAGTGGCGGGACAACTATACGGGCTGATGCGATAGGACCGCTTGCGGCCCTCCACCGCATCCCGCCCGCCGCCGTGCGAGCAGCCCGCAGGAGGGCCTCAGAGCTTGGTGAGAGGAATCCTCCAGATCATGCCGCAACGTGCGCTAGGAAGCGTCAGGACGCATCTGATGGGCGCTCCAGCAGGGACCTCTGATACCCCCGTTGACCCAACCCGACCGGGGCTTTTTCACGTCCGTCTGAGGCGTGTGGCCCGTTTGGAAGTTACCCCAACCGCTACCCCAGGCGAAGCTGCCGATCCGAGCGGGGATCAGCGTAACGCATTATAGGTCCTGCTGTTACCTGAATGACCGGGGTGGGGATCGAACCCACGACCTACGGATTAAAAGTCCGTTGCTCTGCCAACTGAGCTACCCGGTCTTGTTTGTGTTACCAGATCTTATTGTGCGCCACGATGCTCTGCCCCGTCGTGACGCAGTCACGACCTTCCGAGCGCGAAGCGCGAGGACTACTGAGCTACCCGGTCTGCTTGTATCCTTCAGAGCCCCCGCAGGAACTCGATCGTATCTCCCGGCTCAGGCCGGATCATGTAGTCCGGGTCCGCCTCCGCGTACCGGATGACCTTGTCCGAGTCCACGACGAAGCGGGCCGGCATCGGAAGCCGCCAAGTGTCGTCCCCGTTGTACTCGGCCAGGTCGATCCCGAACCCCAGATACAGCTCCCGAAATGCATCGGAGAAGGTCCAGGTGAGGCCGTACTGCTCGGCGATCGCGTTTCCCGGATCGGCGAGCACCTCGAACCGCCAGCCCCGCTCCGCCCTGAATTCCCTGCTGTGGCTGACCGTCTGGGGCGAAATCGCGACCAGGTCCGATCCTGCTTCCAGTACCTCATCATAGGCTTTGTTCAGAGCTTCCAGCTCCGCATTGCAGTACGGTCACCAGCGGCCCCGGTAGAAGGTCAGGATCACCGGACCGCGGGCGATGAGGGAATCGAGCGAGACCGTGCTCCCGCCCGTCGCTTCCAGGGCGAAACCCGGCGCCCCGTCGCCGACCTTCAGAGCCCGGTCAGCCAGGCCTGAAGCGCGCAGATCGGCGATGAAACCGTGTATCGCTGCCGCCGCTTCCGGCGCCTGCCCGGTGAGACTGTCATTGATCGCCTGGAGCCGTCTCGCGAGACTCATTCAGAGATCTCCTTTTCTCCTCTGCCCTCGCGTCCGTACGCGCCGGCCCCGAACGCTCATGGTCCTCTCCCCGCCCGGGGTACGATGCCTGCGAATATAGCCCGCCATCAACGCTCCGCCACGCGCCGCCCGAGACGCGTGGGCCGCAGATCCTCTCGTCGCAGCACTCGATTGCGCTCCCGCTCCTCGGCGAGGCACGTCTCGTGACAGCGCAGACCCTCGGTGTCCGGGTACACGAGCGGACACACCGGCACCCATTCGTCAGGCTCCCCGTCGGCCACCACCGCGTGGCAGATCGGACAGGCCTCTCCGGTTCCTTCTGCTCTCGTGTGGGTCACTCGCCCATGTCGCTCCGGGGTCGGTCGTGCGCAACGGCTCGGTTCCAAGTAACCTCTATCAGGTGAGCCGGCTCAGCAAGAAACCTGGAGACGCTCCGATGTCCCCGCTCCCTGATTTCCACTCCAACTGTCACGCCGCCGCCGCTCGCATCGCGGCCCACATCCGGCACACGCCAGTCGAGTACTCGCATGTCCTGAGCGAGGCTAGCGGGGCGAACGTCTACCTCAAGCTGGAGAACCTGCAGACCACCGGTTCCTTCAAGCTTCGGGGAGCCACCAATGCGCTGATGTCGCTCGCTGATGAGGCCACCGGGGTCGTAGCCGCTTCCTCGGGCAATCACGGGATGGCCGTGGCGCACGCAGCCCGGATCGCCGGACTCGACGCCCTGATCTTCGTGCCCGAGGCCGCCTCCTCCTCAAAAGTGGGAGCGATCGAGGCCCTGGGTGCGGAGATAAGGCGCGTAAGCGGAGACCCCGTCCTCGCGGAGAACGCTGCGCGTGAGCGCGCGGCGGAGGCCGGACTACCTTATCTCTCGCCGTACAACGACCCCCTCGTCATCGCTGGACAGGGCACCGTCGGCGTGGAGTTGGCCTCCGATCTCGACCGCATCGACGTGGTGTTCGCGTCCCTCGGAGGCGGCGGCCTGATCTCAGGCATGGGCGGGTACCTGAAGGTCACCCGGGACATCCAAGTCGTGGCCTGTTCCCCGATCAACTCGGCTGTGATGCACGAGTCGATGCGGGCCGGGCGCATCCTGGACATCACCTCGTTTCCGACGCTGTCGGACGGGACGGCAGGCGGCGTCGAGCCGGGCGCGATCACGTTCGACCTGTGCCGTGAGATCGTGGACGAGTCACTCACGGTGACCGAGGACGAGATCCGGGTGGCCATGCGCCTGATAATCGGGCGTCACCACACCCTGATCGAGGGCGCCGCCGCCGTGGCCGTGGCGGGTTTTCTCCAGACTGCGGATCGCTGGGCCGGTCAGGAAGTGGCGATCGTGCTGTGCGGAGCGAACGTGGGGACCGCGGTGTTGAAGAAGGTGCTGTAGCGCCGCGTCGATTCAGTCCACGCGCACCGGAGTGTATCGGTAACCCACCCAGCATCCGGCAATCGCCGCCAGAACCTGCACGAGCAGAGCCGCTGCCAGGCTACGCCCGCCGAAGTACTCCCACGCGGTGATACCCGTCGTCATCCCGCCGAACACCAGGTTCAAGGCGAACCAGGCCACGAAGGTGAACAGGGCCATGGCCGCCCCGTGCAGGACCGGGGCAGCTGCGGATTTGAATCCGACGATGAAGCCGCCGACGAACCAGCCGAACGCCACGGCCACCGCAAGCGCGATGGTCTCGGCGAGGCCACCCCAGTGCGAGAATCCCGCCCCGGCGAGTAGCAGGAGGACGGCCGTGGCTACGGCCAGGCCGACGAACCAGCCGAACGCTACCCAGGAAATCTGCACGTTGCGAAGGTGTTCGGAATGCATGGTCAGGCCTCCAGCAGTAGCTCCGTCTGCGCGATCGGCGCCCACGTACAGCGATGGTGAGGGGTCGGGCCATGCTCTCGTATCGCGGCGAGGTGCTGTCCTGTCCCGTAGCCCTTGTTTTCGTCCCATCCGTATGCGGGATACCGGCTCGACAGCCTGTCCATCAGGCGGTCGCGGACCGTCTTCGACAAGATGGAGGCGCAAGCGATGGAAAGCGACAGCCGATCGCCCTTCACGATGGCCGTGTGCTCCCCGAGCCCTGGAACGCTGCGGCCATCCACGAGCAGCAGCTCGGGCTCGAACGGGAGCCGCCGCACGGCCCGACGCATGGCGAGCGACGTCGCGCGGCGGATGTTCAGGCGCTCGATCTCGCGCGTCGAGGCGGCCGCGATGGAAAACGCGAGGACCTGGTCCCGGATTTCCCGGGCGAGCTCCTCGCGCTGTTTCCTGGAGAGGGCCTTGCTGTCATAGACGCCCTCGAGGTTCTGTCCTGGCTTCAGGGCCACCGCCGCGGCAACGACCGGTCCGGCCAGCGGACCGCAGCCCGCCTCGTCGACACCCACCACCCTGGCGAGGCCTCTCTCCCAGGCTTCCCGCTCGTAGTCGGTCGGCGCCGTGCGAGCCATCGGCCCGCGCTTACTCGGTTGCCTTCTCGGCTTCGTCGCCGGTCTCGCCGGCAGCCTGTGTGGTGACCTCCTCCGCGACCTCTGCGGCCTCGTCGGCAATCTCAACGACCTCGGCCGCTTCGGCTGCAGCTTCCGCCTCGGCCAACGCTGCGGCTTCAGCTGCGGCCTCTGCTTCAGCCAGCTCGGCGGCAGCCGCGGCAACCGCGGCCGCGGCTTCCGCCTCAGCCTTGGGCGAGAGCCCGCCGCCTTCCCACCAGCGACGTTCCCGCACCCTTGCGCTCTTGCCGCGCCGGGCTCGCAGGTAGTAGAGTTTCGCCCGCCGGACGTGACCCCGACGTACCACTTCGATCCCGGCGATGGACGGCGAGTGCATGGGGAAGATTCGCTCCACTCCCACACCACCGGAGATCTTCCGAACCGTGAAGGTCTCGCTGAGCTTGCCTCCCTTGCGAGCGATGCAGATCCCTTCGAACGCCTGGATGCGCGTCTTGGCGCCCTCGCTGACCCGTACGCGCACCCTGACGGTGTCGCCCGGCGCGAACGCCGGCAGGTCGGACCGCACCTGGGTCCTCTCGATTTCCGTAATCCTCGGATCCACGATTTCGCTCCTTCCGGGGTCGCCCTGGGCGACCGAATCTAATTACGTCGTTGGTTCAATCCCAGCGAGCGCCGGTCGGGCGAAGGATCAGTTCCCCTCGCGCTCCCAGAGCTCCGGTCTTCTGTCTCTCGTCAAACGCTCGGCTTCCTGCCGGCGCCATTCAGCGATCCTGGCGTGGTCGCCCGATCGCAACACGTCCGGGACTTCGCGTCCCCGGTACTCGGCGGGCCGCGTGTACACCGGCGGAGCCAGCAGTCCGTCGTAGAACGAATCCTGCGCCGCTGACTCGTGGTCGCTCATGGCGCCCGGCAGAAGCCGGACTACCGCATCTACCACCACCAGCGCCGCGGGCTCCCCGCCGGACAACACGTAATCGCCCACCGACAGCTCTTCAGTGGCGAGGCCTTCCGCCACACGCTCGTCCACGCCCTTGTAGTGCCCGCACAGCAACGTCAGCTCGGGCTGCACCGCGAATCGGACCGCCGCATCGTGATCGAACACGCGGCCCCGCGGGCTCAGCAGGACGATCGGGCCCTCCGGCTGCAGGTCGTCCATCGCCTCGAAGAACGGTTCGGGCTTCATCACCATTCCCGCTCCGCCCCCGTACGGCTCGTCGTCCACCGTGCGGTGCCGATCGTGGGTGAAGTCCCTCAGGTCGATGACCCGATACTCCACCAGTCCGCCGGCCTTCGCACGCCCCGGGATGCTGGTGCCCAGCGGCACCTCGAAGAACTCCGGGAAGATCGTGACGACGTTGATTCTCACGCCGTCAGACCTCCAGGAGCCCGGGCGGCGGATCGATCACGATCCGCCGCCCCTCCCGGTCCACTTCCGTCACCAGCTGCCTGCCGAACGGGATGAGAAGCTCCCGCTTCCCAGCCAGCACGCCCAGCAGCAGTTGCGCCCCGGTCTCGTATGACGTCACGACGTCTCCGACCGGCTCTCCGTTCAGGCACACGACCGTGTACCCGACCAGGTCATGCAGAAAGAACTCGTCCTCTTCCAGCTTCCGCAGATCGTCACCCGGCAGGGCCAGTTCGCAGCCCCGCAGCCGCTCGGCTGCCGTGCGGTCTTCGATCTCGCCAAAACTGAGGAGGAGACCTCCCTTGTGGCGCCGAGCACCCGTCAGCGTCAGCCGATCGGGGCCCCTCCGGCCTCTTCCGGAGATTCGGAACACCCGACCTTCCACGAAGACGTCGTCCGGATCACCTGTCAGCAACTCGACGAGGACCTCCCCGTCCAGCCCGTGTGCATTCCGAACGAGTCCTACGACGATCTCATCCATGGAGCCGCCCGGCCGACGGGTCAGTCCTTCTTCTTGGCCTTCTTCTTGGCCGGCTTCTTCTTCTCCACCACTTCCTCGGCCTCGGCAGCGACCACTTCCACCTCTTCGGCCGCTTCTTCTACCGCTTCCTCGGCCACTTCCTCGACGGCTTCTTCCGCCTCGGCAGCGACCTCTTCCTCAACCACTTCCTCGGCCTCGGCAGCGACCTCTACCGCTTCCTCGGCCACTTCCTCGACGGCTTCTTCCGCCTCGGCAGCGACCTCTTCCTCAGCCACTTCCTCGGCCTCGGCAGCGACCTCTTCCACCTCTTCGGCCGCTTCCTCCACTGCTTCCTCAGCTTCGGCAGCGACCTCTTCCACCTCTTCGGCCGCTTCCTCCACTGCTTCCTCGGCCTCGGCAGCAGCGGCTTCGGCCGCGGCAGCCTTCGCCTCGGCAGCAGCCTCCTTCGCCGCCTGTTTCGCGGCTTCATCGGCAACCTGCCTGGCGGCCGCGACCTCCACCGCTCTCAGCTTCTGAGCCTCGGCGGCCACGGCCGCGCGCGTCGAGGTCTTCTGCTCCCCCGGGGGGGGACCGAGCGTCACGACGGTCTCCTCCAAGGAATCCGCCGTCTCACCGGCCTGGAACTTCTGCCAGACCCCGGTCTTACGGAAGATCGACACCACCGTGTCCGTGGGCTGTGCCCCCTCATACAGCCAGTTCAGGGACGCCGCGGCGTCCAGCCGAACGATGGAAGGCTGCGTGCGGGGATTGTAGGTCCCGAGTGTCTCGATCGCCGGACCGTCACGCTGCTCGTTCACATCCGTTACGACGATGCGGAACGATGCCTGCCTCTTCCGGCCCGTGCGCTGCAGTCGAATGGTTGTCGCCACTGATCTTGTTCCCCTGTTACGTCCAGTCAGTCGTGGACAGCGGGCCTCGCAAGGCACCGCCTGCCCGTCATTGAAGCAGCGAGCCCATCTTTCCTCCGGCCGCGAGGCGCGGGGCAAGCTGGCCCATCTGCTTCATCATCTTACGCATCTCCTTGAACTGCTTGAGCAGCCGGTTCACTTCGTGTACCGGCCGGCCCGAGCCCTTTGCGACCCGCGCGCGGCGTGAGCCGTTCATGATCTCCGGCTTCCGCCTCTCCGCCGGCGTCATGGAGAGGATGATCGCCTCCATGTGCCTGATGCGGCGGGGATCCAGATCCACCCCTTCCAGCATCTTCGGCTTCACGCCGGGTATCATCTTCAACAGGCCCTCGATCGGACCCATCTTCTGGATCTGCTTCGTCGCCTGGAGGAAGTCCTCCAGGTCGAACTGGCCGCCTCCGAGGACTTTCTCCTCGAGCTGCTTGCCCGCTTCCAGGTCGAACGTCTGCTGGGCCTTCTCAACCAGGCCGACGATGTCGCCCATCTGGAGGATCCGCCCTGCCATCCGCTCGGGCTCGAACGCCGTCAGGTCCTCCAGATGCTCGCCCACGCCGACGAACTTCACCGGCACTCCGAGCACCCCGTGGATCGACAGCGCCGCACCGCCTCGTGCATCGCCGTCCATCTTGGTTAGGACCACACCTGTGATCCCGACCGTTTCGTGGAAACCCTGCGCAATGCGCACCGCTTCCTGACCCGTCATGCCGTCGGCTACGAGCAGCACTTCCTGCGGCGCTATCTTCGTCCGGAGCCGCTTCAGTTCGTCCATCAGCTCGACGTCCGCCTGCAGGCGACCCGCCGTGTCGATGATCACGTGCGTCGCCCCTGCCCGGCGGGCGGTATCCACCGCCCCCGCAGCGAGCGCGACCACGTCCTTCTGCTCCGGCTCGTGCACCACGGGCACGCCGATCGACTCGGCCAGGGTCACCAGCTGCTCGCCTGCCGCCGGCCGGTATGGATCGCACGCCACGAGCGTCGGACGGCGCCCCAGTCGATCGAACCGGCGGGCCAGCTTTCCGGCCGTCGTCGTCTTGCCCGACCCCTGCAGGCCGACGAGCATGATCACCGACGGCGGTACCGCCGCCTCGGCCAGCTCGGACTCCGCGCTCGCCCCGCCGAGGACCTCGATCAGCTCGTCGTGCACGATCTTGACGACCTGGTCGGCCGGGCGAACCGACTCGAGCGCCTTCTCCCCGAGCGCGCGCTCCTCGACACGCTTCAGAAAGTCCCGGGCGACGTGGAAATTCACGTCGGCCTCGAGAAGGGCCCGCCGCACCTCGCGCAGTCCCTCCCGAAGCATGGGCTGTGTGATGACGCCCCGCCCCTTGAGGCGGCGAAATACGCCATCCAGCCGATCTCCGAGCTGCTCGAACATCCCGTCCCGGTCCCCGCCCCGGCTCACGCTGCCACAGGGCTGTCCGGGGCCCTTTCAACACAAAAGACGCGACGCCGTGACTCGGTTCGCGTCTGCCGGCGCCGGCCCGCCCGGGCCAGCCCGAATTCAAGAGCCCCAAAGTATAGCGAAACCGGTCGGATCGGGCAATCCGGAGGTTGACGGAGGGCTCCCGGCGGAAGCCGGGTTTCCCCAGACGCCAACTCGAGTATCTTCACCGCCACGGACCGGACATGTCGTTCGGCCCAGGAACTGCGAACAGGAGTCAAACTATGCGTCTGCGGATCGCTCTAGTCGTCACCTTCCTCCTGGCTCTGACGGCGATGCCCGCAGCAGCCCAGGTTGGAATCACGGGTGGTGGTATCTACTCCGATGCCAGCGTCGAAGCTGGCGGCGTCAGCGTGGACACGGAAAGCCGGACCGGTTTCCAGTTCGGCGTGTCGTACGCCACGGGCAGTGTGTTCGGCGTGATCGTCGGGGGCTACTACACGGAGAAGGGCTTCGACGTGGCGAACAGCCCCGATCGCGTGCGCCTCTCTTACATCGAGGTTCCGGTCATGGGCGTCGTGCGACTTCCATTCCTGGAGAGGACGATCGGCCCGCGAGTCTACGGCGGCATCAACGGTGGCTTCGAAGTCAGCTGCGGCACGGACGGAACCGTGTCCGCCACCTTCTGCGATGAGACCAACAGCTTCGACTTTGGCCTGAAGGGCGGGATCGGACTCCAGGTGCTGTTCTTCGGATTGGACCTCGCCTACACCTATGGCCTCACCGACGTGGCCAAGGAAGAGGATTTGAAGATCAACAACCGGGCCTGGTCGCTGGCCCTGATCATCGGCGTGGGCTGATCGCTGACATGTGAAGAGGGCGGGAGAAGCCCCGTCCTCTTCACTGCACCTCAGCTTCAGAATCGGACCCGGCCTCGGGGCTTCCTTCCTGTTCAGCCGCCTCAGACTTCGCCCCGCCCGTCTCGATCCGCCACAGAAGGTCCGTGCTCTGCTGGTCCCCTGTAATCGCCTCGATCGACCAGCGGGCGGTAAGCAGGTAGCGGATCCGCAGCGTGCTGATCGGCTCGTAGATGCCCACTCCGTAGCCCACGAACAGGCGGGGGGAAAGGTACTTCCCGATTACGAACTGAGCCTTGTTCTGGCTCGA
>JBDGXI010000236.1:0-4904 GCA_039584685.1 Gemmatimonadota bacterium
CTACGGTCTCCGTAGCACGGGCCCGGATCACGACGTGCGACCAGTCGGCGGCGACCCAGGCGTCCACCGGCACCGTGGCCATGCCGAAATAGCCGCCGTTCGGGCCCTGCTGACGTTCGCCGGCCGTGATCAGCAGTCCGTCGTCGCCGGCCTGGACCGCCGCCGGCTCTTCGGGTAGCCACGGCACGCGGCCCTCGCTTCCGGTTCCTCGCCAGTCCCGTGCCAGCTCCCCGCCGACCCACTCCACCGAGCGCACGATGTCCGTGGGGATCTCCGATCCGGCGATCGTCGCAGATGAGAGGTGCTCCTCCAGGTGAAGCACGGATCCGTCGAATTCGAGCGGGCGCGTGCCGGCAGGCTCACATCCCGACATCAGAGGCAGGAGGACCAGCAGTGCGGCATAGCTTCCGGATCTCACGAGGTTCCTCCCTACTGGATGTAGCCGAGCGACCGAAGCGTCTCGATCTGCTCCGGGTTCAGCACCACCTCCTCCGTCTGGGTGAAATACTGTGCGAGGGCCTGGTGCGCCTCCCATTGCTCTTCCAGGAAGGCCGTGTAGTGCTCCACCAGCTCCGGGTGTTCCTCGTGGATGCTGTTCAAGGCGTACGGGTCGGTCCACAGGTCGTACAACAGCAACGCCACCGGGCGCCGCCACTCGGCGTCCTCCTCGTCCTCGTCTTCGTCCGGTGGCCAGGGGTTGATCTCGAGGGATGCTCCCCAGCGTCCGTCGATGACTTCCAGCCGGCCGCGTAGTGAATCCGCCTCCTGATCGAGCCAGAACTCGTCCAGGATGACGGGCCTCGGTTCCCAGCCTTCCGTTCCCAGGAGCAGGGGGGCGAGCGACTGGCCCATAGAGATCTCCGCAGCCCGCAGGTCGAGCAGGTCGAGCACGGTGGGAAGCAGGTCGAGCATCGAAACCTGTTGGGTGAATCGCTGCCCACCCTCGATATGACCGGGCCAGATGAACATCAGCGGGATGCGGCTCACCGTCGAGCGCAGCATCGGCCGATTCCAGCGCTCGGTGACCGAATCCTGGAGAGCGACGCCCTGGTCGCTTCCCGCCGATCGGATGCTGTGGTCCGCTGCCACGATGAACAGCGTGTTCTTCCACTCCCCGGTGGCCTTCAGGCGGTCCACGAGCCGGCCGATCTGATAGTCGTTGTAGGCCATCGACTGATCGTACAGCGCCTGAAACACGGTGAAGTATGTGACCCGATCGATGCCCGTCTCCTCCCACGCATCGCCCCAGGGCCCCCACCCCTCCTCGGATTCACGCAGGCTGTCCTCCCAGGCCACGAACGTCTCCCGCATCTCCTTACTGACGAACATGCCGTCGAACGGTGGCGGGATCGGCAGACCCTGCGGCCGGTGCACGTCGGTCGTCTGGAAGTGCACCCAGAATGGCGAGCCGGGATATGCATTCCGCCACTCCCAGAACCGCTCGTGCATGATGCGTGACGATTCCTTGTGGTTCTCACGTCCGAAGTAGGTGAACTCCTCCCAGCTCTCCTTCATCACGTCCACACCACGCTGCAGGTTGCTCAAGGTACCGGCGTTAGGGTTCGCCACGAAGACCGCCGTCTGGAGGCCCGCCTGGTGCATGTGCTCGGCCATCGTCTTGATCTGACCGGGCACCGGGTCGGTCCAGTTCGTCTGGCCGCCCATGACGCTGTTCTGAAGCGAGGTCATGAAGGAGGCGGTGGATGGCTTTGTCCAGCTGGAATTGCTGTAGGCCCACTCGAACACGGCTCCCTCGGCCGCCAGACGATCGAGTACCGGGGTAGTGCGGCGGTTGTAGCCGTACATGCTCATGAAATCGGCCGCCGCGCCATCGATCACGTAGAAGACGACGTTCGGTTTCGCGGGGTCGGTCGCCCCGGTCAGCGTCGGCGCCGCCCACAGAGCGACCGTTCCAGGTCGATCCGAGTCGGCTTCCAACGACAGGGTCGCTGTCCGCCCGGCGAGGTGCGAAAGGTCGACCGAGCGCTGACCCCAGTTGTCCTTGTCGAGGTACTCCTCTTCGAACAGCACTTCTGCCTCGCCGCCGGTACTGGCTGCCGTCACGCGGAAGGTGATCGGGGCGTCATCGCGCAGCACCCCCAGCGCGAAGTCGAGTCGCCCCCCTGCGGGAATGGCTACGTCATGGGACACGCTTCCCGGCGCGTGCGTGTAAAGCACGCGGCGATAAAGCTTGTTCTTCACCTCGCTGTGGACACCGGCACGCTCGTCTGCGTACGTCGCCTCCTTCGAGACTACCGTGACCGAAAGGATGTCGATACTGGCCTCCTTGTCGGCCCACACTACAAGCACGAGCTGCTTCCACGTCCCCTCCCACCGGCCCCCGGACCAGTCGGCGCGCAGGTCGTACGTCTGGACGGTGCCGTCGTGAACGACCGCAGTACTCGCGCCCCAGAACTCGACAGGGCCTTCATCGTGCTCCTCCGCGGCATCGGATCTCTCCCGCAAGTTGAACGCTAGTATGAGCCTCATTCGGTCGACGTCGGCGTCCGTTCGGGCTCGCACCTGGACCCGGGCCCAGTCATCGCGCGTCCAGTCGGGCAGATCGACGTAGATGCCACCCACCGAGTATTCGTTGTCATCGGTCGTGTCCGCATCGCCCAGTACCATCCGCAGCGCGTCCTCCGTTCTCGAAAGCTCCGCCGGCGCCCTCCACTCCGGCTGCGGCTCGTCGAACTGCCACGTGACCGGCTGCGCAACGTCATCGGGCACCTCGGCCCCTTCGATCATTGCCGTTTCGAGCTGGTCCTCGAGGTGGAGAGGTGCATCGGCCGTGAGGACAGCGTCTGAGCCTGTGGGGCCGCAACCAGTAAGTGGGAGCAGCGGCAGCAGCCAGAAGGACGCGGGGAGCCTGCGCAGAATCCTGCGCCGGGAGGATGTCGGATCGAGCAACGAGAGCCTGGGCATGATGTACCTCCGCCGATGGAGACGGGTCAGGGCAAGAAGTAGGCACGTTCGCACGCATGCTGTCGCCCGTGGGAGCGGGCGAAATGCGGCCACGGCCTCCAGATGGGGGGGTCCGGCAGGAGCATCGTCGTGATCATTGAGCAGGCGGGCCGACAGACTGATCATCTACTGCACGGAGTTCACGACCGTGAATTTGCCTACGTGCTCATCCTTGTCGGGCGTCACGACGTGGAAGAAGTAGACGCCGCTGGCCACGAACTGGTTGTTGCGGTTTCGCATGTCCCATTCGGCTCGGCCGCCGCCCGTCGGATCGTTGTGATCGACGATGTCCACCAGCACGCCCGTCAGCGTGTAGACCCTGAGCGTGGCCTGCGGCGGCAGGTTGACGAACATGAACTTCTTGGTGGTCGGAGCGCGGTCGTACCGGCTGGTGCCGAGGTAGGGATCCGGCACCGCGTGCACTTCGGTGAGATCGAAGTCACCTACCTGCTGAATTCCCGCCTCCAGGACGTCCAGTGTGAACACCATGTTCGGGATCGCCGGCGACCGGTTCGAACCCGAGCCCGCGCGCAGCTCGTAGCCGCTCGGGTCGTCGGTCAGGGGGTCGTCGGCCCGAATCCGCCCGTTGTACGTGCGGTACGTCCACACCGTACCCTCGGCCGGCAGCGCGTCCGTGAGGAAGATGTAGCGCTCGCCGTTGATGTACAGCCCGAAGCCGTTGCCGAGGGCTGGCATGGGATCGCCCTCGAGAGGACTTACCCCATCCAGGTTGACCGGCTGAAGCACCGCCGTCGGCTCGAGCGCTGAGCCAGGCGGATCCGTGACGCCAGCGTCTCCGAACTCGCAGAACCCGAGGCCCAGGCTGGCCTGGCGCGCCACGTCGATGTAGTCGAAGTCCTGCCAGTCGATCACCCCGTTCGCGTTGCCATCCGTGTTCAGGAAGCCGTAGCTCATCTGCGGCGACTCCTTGAAGTCCACCGGAACGTTGTGCGTGACGTCACGCACCGTGACCGTTCCGCCCGCCCCCCAGGTGACCTGGAAGTCGGCCGCGCGCGACAGGATGGCCAGCGTGTACCCGAAGCACTGCATATCACCGGAGGCGGGGTACCCACCGGCGTCTCCGCTGCCGTTGGGGTCGCCCTGGAACCGGGCCGTGTGATGGATCGGCGCCCATACGCTGTCCACACCGTCGATGTGACCGGCCCGGATGAACGTGGTCGGATCCGGCGTGTCGTTCACGGTTCCATCGAACCACCGGTTACCGCCCGGCTGGTACCCGCCGTCCGGGAAGCGGCGCACCCGCTGACCGAGGAACGCCGGATCGCTGATCGTCATGTCGAACGTTCCGGTCAGGCCGGCCGCCACGCCTGAGCCCGCACCCGGCGGAATGCCGAAGTCCGCGAGCCGCGCGTCATCGTACGGATACGCGCCGGCGCCCAGCGGGCCCTCGATCGTTGGGGGATCTCCGAAGACGTCCCACACGCCCCGCGCGATCTCCAGGCTGCTGGAGGTCTGCTCGATCCCGTTGTCGAACGTCATGTGCACGACCAGGCACGCACCGAGTCCGTTGCCTCCGCTGCTCGCGCACCCGAAGCCGACGTTTTCGGCCGTTACGCTGTCGAACCTGCCCGTCAGCTGGCCTGTGGTCAGCAGGTCGGCCACCTCGGACGGCGGCGGCTCGATTAGAAGGTCGAGCGCGTTCGTGGGCGGCTGCGGTCCCGGGAAGATGCCCGTGTCCACGTCCGGCGCGACGGCGGACTGCGTCAGGTCCAGCGAGACGCCGTCGTCACCGGAAACGATCACGTCCGCATCGAAACCAGACTGCAAAGCCGAGGTCGTTGCCCGCGGCGTGGTGGACTGGGTGACCTGCGCGGAACGGAGGGTGTGCGGGCCCGAGGCCATCGAATTCACGTCGAAGGCCGAGACCGAGTAGAAGTAGGTGAAGTTGTTGGTGACGGTCGCGTCCTTGAAGTAGAAGG
>JBDGXI010000237.1:0-2835 GCA_039584685.1 Gemmatimonadota bacterium
GAGGACGTAGACGTAGTGCACGCCTTGGTATCGGGCGGATGGCAACGTGGTTGCCAGCTGCTTGGGGCCCCGTAAAATCGGCGCTTCGCGCCAGACCACGGGGCTCCCGTAAAGTTGGAACGAATTCTCCGCCTTTATTGAAGAGTGGGACAAGCTTCGCATGGCAGCATGATGAGTTTGGACGACGGCGCTCCGTACACAGTCGAGTCCCGCCCGCTCGATTGCGCTCTCGATCATCCTGGGTCAGCTCTTACGGTGGACCGGCTTCTGAGGAACGATAGGCCGCTGGCCACGCGCCGCTTTGCCCCGTAAACTGCGTTGGTGACCTCGGCGACCAGGAAAATCCTCGAAGACGCGCTCGCCCTCTCCGAGGAGCAGCGGGCGACACTGGTCGCTGCCCTGAACGAGAGCCTGGAAACGACGGAAGACGACCTCACTCCCGAGTGGAAGGCCGAGATTGCTCGGCGCATTGAGGCTGTGGAGCGTGGGGACTCCCGTCTCATCCCAGGCGATGAGGTCGAGGCCAGAATCCGGAAGACGCTCCGCGAGATCTCGTGAAGCTGCCTTTCGAGGTGGACGCTGCCGATGAGCTCGAGGCGGCAGTGACATGGTACGAGCGTGAGCGAACTGGCCACGGCGATTTGTTCGCGTCGGCAGTGCGCCGAACCGTGGACCGGGCCGCTCGGTTCCCTCAAAGTGGTACTCGCGCGCACGGACTCGATCGCGAACGAGATGTGCGGCGCTTCAGCGTGCTGCGTTTTCCGTACTCGGTTGTAACCGCGATCGTCGACGGCCGCCGAGCTGTGGTCGCGGTTGCGCACGCAAGTCGGGAGCCTGGCTACTGGTATGACCGCGTCAAATAGATGGCGACGTAAGTTGGAAGCGCCGACGTCGACCCGAGAACAGCGCTCAAAGAGGAAAGCCCGGCCGAAGCCGGGCTTTCTGGTGGCGGTGACCCCAAGTACACGAAGTTGGAACTTGGTTGTGGGCTTCCTCACAGATTGGGACGGGCTCCGCGCGGTTGTGGTGCGGGCGGCCAATCCGTGCTGAGCAAGGCGTGCGAGTTGGTGAACGCAGAGGGTTCAAACATGCCTGACTGCGCTCAGTGCGACGCCCTTCGGCTTCACCTCAAACGCCCCGACGTCGCTCAGAACACGAGTCGCGACCGTGCAAGGTCCCATTGGACTCGGCGCGGTTTCCTGTAGTGCGCTTGCTGCAGCTTTCGCAGCTTTCGCTTGCCATCGCCCAGCATGGCCCCACTGACGAGCATGCCGGCGGCACCGGCCCCGCTCACCATCGCGCCGGCAACGAGAAGCCCATTGGGTATTTCAAGAGACTCATCAGCCGGCGGCGGGTTGAGTGCAGAATGTACACCTCCAGCAACCAGGAGCACGACACCAACACCAAGAATAGCGGAGGTACCGATGAGCCCGCGTCGCGCTCGCTTCACACGAACTCCCAGCACGTACCAGTCCGCTCTGTAGGGCTTCTCCGCCCAGCTGAGCGCACGTTTGCGGGCCCCAAGCACCCCAAGCCCGACAATCATCCCAACGCTGCCAGCGGTCGTCAGAGCAATGCCGGAGCCACGAAGCCAATTGCACCGTTCGTTGACCACGAGCCCCTGGGTCCTGCAGTCGCCCCTCCTTCCGAGCACCAAGGTCGTCACACCAGCAATGGTCAAGGCAGCAGGCACAATGAGCCCAAACGCTGCTCGCCGCTTACGAAGCTCCAACTGCTCGAGCGTGTACCCGAGAAATGTTCGTGGTGGGCTCGGCGCGACCTCCACACCAGCTTCGTCCAACTTCAGTTGCAGCGCGGGCTCTTCAGGCGCGGGCTTGTCCGGATCTTCGAACGCTTCGAGTTGCCACCGTTCGAGACGCGATCCCTGTTCCTCAGCATCTTGTGCACTCACGCTCAGCGGCGAAGCCGCCAACCCTGCCAGCACCATCGCCGAGACAAGCCTCATGACACCTCCCCGGTTCAGTAAGCGCCGCTAAGGAGATGCATCAACCATGCCGGTCACGTGAGGGCGGCTTTTCGGCAGAATTGCACCGAGCCAAGCGCAGGAATGCCGGTTTCCGGCGAAATATTTGCGCCATACGTAATGGTTTTCCCCTGTGGGTTCGTAGCGTTACGGACTACGGTTCCTGCTGGACCAGCAGCGCGGTCCGCGAGGTGACCGAGGGATTACCGACTCGAACCCGAGAGGCAGTGCGCAAGTTGCCGGCGGATGAAGCGCTTGCCAGAACCGCTCTTGAGGAACTGCTCGCGGGCTTTGGCGTCTTGCGCGACGAGATAGGCCTCGTAGTAGATGAGGCGCAACGGGCGTCGATTGCGCGTGCTGCTGGCGTCGCCGCTGTTGTGAGTCGCGACGCGTTGTCGGAGATCTGTCGTGTACCCGGTGTAGAGTTTCCCATCTTTCAGGCTTCGCAGGACGTAGACGTAGTGCACGTCCTGTTATCGGACGAGGTGCGAGTTGGTTGCCGACTGCGGGGGCCTGGCCCTCTTAAGCCGGCGCTTCGCGCCAGGCACGGGCTGGTCCTGCAGGCTCACGTGAGTGCCAACTGCTTGGGGGCCCGTAAAGTCCGCGCTGCGCGCGTACCACGGGCCTCCCGTAAAAGCGGCCCCTGCGGGCCCGCCCACGGCACTTCGCCCAGGCACTTCGCCCAGGGGCGAAGCCCCGTGACAAGAAAGGGAGAGCAGAAATCTGCTCTCCCTTTCTTGTTTTACGGGGTGACCCCAGCGAGGTTCGAACTCGCGTTACCGGCGTGAGAGGCCGATGTCCTAACCACTAGACGATGGGGCCTGAATTTGGTCGATGCGTTCTCTAACAGA
>JBDGXI010000066.1:0-12179 GCA_039584685.1 Gemmatimonadota bacterium
GCAGTGGTTCCTCTACTCGGTGGTCGTCGGCGTATTCGCGGCCTACATCGCCGGGCATGCTCTCGGACCGGGGGCGCACTACCTGGCCGTGTTCCGGTTCGTGGGCGCCACCGCTTTCATGTGCTACACGGTCGCTGGCTGGCAGGCTTCGATCTGGTACAAGAGGGCCTGGAGCACCACGCTGAAGAACACGTTCGACGGCCTCGTGTACGCTTGCTTCACAGCGGGTGTGTTCGGTTGGTTGTGGCCCGCCTGATTCGATTGCGGAGGGCGCCCCGGTGAGGGGGCGCTCTCTGCTCCGAAGGGAGAAATGACATGCGCTCCGAAGCCTCGACCGTAGAGGCGTACCTGGCCGAACTCCCGGACGATCGTCGGGAGGCGATCGCAGCCGTGCGGGCCGTGGTCCTCGAGAATCTCCCGGACGGCTACGTCGAGTCCATGAGGTGGGGGATGATCACGTACGAAGTTCCGCTGGAGACTTACCCGGATACGTACAACAAGCAGCCTCTCATGTTCGCGGCCCTGGCCTCTCAGAAGAACCACATGGGAGTCTACATGATGGGCATCTACATTTCCGACGACGCGCGGGACGAATTCGAGAAGGCCTACCGGTCCACGGGGAAGCGCTTCGACGTCGGCAAGTCCTGCGTGCGCTTCCGGAAGCTGGAGGATCTTCCCCTGGAGCTGATCGGAGAGACCATCGCATCCGTTCCCGTGGACCGGTTCATTGGACGCGTCGAGGAGTCCGGCGGCTCCACGCGGAAGGCAAAGGCCAAGAAATAGTCTGGTGGGTGGTGCTCGGGATCCGGAGGGCTACAGCGGCGTTCGCCATGCCGGGTTCACGCTGACCATCCATTCCCACTGGCCGTCGTCGAGTCCCCTGGCCGCGTCGATCCGCACGACGTCCCAGAACAGACCGAGACCCCATTCCCACTGGCCGTCGTCGAGTCCCCTGGCCGCGTCGATCCGCACGACGTCCCAGAACAGACCGAGACCGGCACCGACTGACGGCCGCACACCCGCCGAATTCGTGACCCCGAACCTCTCCGCCGCGTCGCGCGCGACGGTCGTGATCTCCGCCCAGCCCAGGGACCCGAGGATGCGGACGCGGAGCCACGGCGCCGCGATCTGTCTCGAAACCGCCGTCAGGGCATAGAAGGCTTGGTCGCCGCCCCACGGCCGGAATCCATAGCCGGGAACCGTACTCCGGCCGCCGAGCAGAATCAGTCGCTGCTCGGGCAGGGTGCCCGTGGCCAGGGCGACAGCTCCTGCGGCCTCCCACTGCCAGACGGCATCGGGATCGGGCGGTGTGGCCTCGAAGGAGGCGGCCCAGCGGGTGTAGCCGAAGTCGCCGCCCGAGGCGAGCTGGGTGCGAAAGGCAACGCTCCACACGGCCGACAGGGCGGACCCGAACCGGCTCGTCAATTCGACGTCCAGGTGCGGGTCGGTACCGGCGGTGATCGGTCGAACGGGACGAGGTTCGGCTGACCCGATGGTCCCTGCTACGAGCTCAGCCGATCGCTGCTCCTCCCAGACCGCGGTCATGGTGGCCGTCCAGGTGCCGACCGGGCTCGACACGGAGAGGGCTGCGCCATCACGGAAATACGGATCGACGTAGTCGTCACCCCGGAACGCAGCGCCGAACGTGGAGATGATCCCGGCCGCCGCCGGGAAAGGCCCGATGTCGGTGTGTCGCTCCACGTACCCGTTCAGTCTGAGGGTCGTCTGGCCGAGGCCCTGCCGCAGCTCGGCGGCGGCCTCGGGTTTCTCACGACCGAAGGCATACCCGGCCCAGCCATACAACGTGGTGCGGCCAGCGGCCCGCCAGCTCGCGCCCGCGCCCAGCAGCAGGCCCTCCGCACGCCGATACCGGATTCCTGATGACAGGTTGGGCAGGAAGAAGCGTAGTCGGGAGTTACCGCCCAGGTATCGGCCGGCAGCGATCGAAATCGCCTCCCGGCGCACTTTCTCGAAGCGGGCCGAGTCTTCGGGGGCGAACTCGCCGGTGATCAGCATCTCTTCCCGCTGCCACCCGGCGTAGCGCTCCAGCTCCTCCTGGGGGAGAGCCGCCACCCGATGGCCACCGCGCAGCCGGTAGTGGAGCTCGGGGTCCAGGTCGTAGTCGAGGATCTCGAAACTGGAACGGATCGTCGTCGAGAATGGAAGATCCATCCACCGAAGTTGCCTCCGTACCTCCACCCGCTGGCGCACCGGGAGCCACCAGCGTCGATCGACCCAGCCGTTCGTGAGCTCGAGGCTCACGCTGCTGACGGTCGGGTCCACGTAGGTCGAGGGAGTGAACGACGCCGTCATGCGGGCAATCGCCAGGGATGCGTAGTCGAGATCGAGCGTGCCTACGACGCCCGGATCGTCCTGGCACGCGGGTCGAATCTGGATCCGATACTGCTGCGACGTGTGGGGCCCCACCATGACGGCCATCGAATCCACCAGTCGGTACTGGTAGTAATCCGCGGCGCCCTCGGCGATCGGATGAAGAACGTCCTTCACCTCCTCGCCTTCGCCGACCTCGATAGTGCTGCCGAAGTTCTCCATCACGAGGCTGAGGTGGTCTATGTGGTAGTGGATCCGGGTGGGGGCCCAGGTGACGTTGCGCCGACCGACCAGTGTCTGGAGTGATCCCTGTCCGCGTGCCCACTCCAGCTCGAGAGCTATGCGGTCCGTGCGCACGGTCTGCTCGCCGCCGAAATCGCCGAAGTCGGCCAGGAAGTCGACGTGCCCCTCCGCGTACGCATCGAAGGCGCGAAGGGTGGAGTCCGAGTAGGCGTCGTGTCGCTCGATCACCGCCTCCCGGATGATTCTAAGCACCCGCGACTCATCCCACCCGGCATCCCCCGCGTCCGGGTACGGTCGGCACACGGACTCCGCCTCCTGGGCAAAGACGGACGCTGTGCCTGCCGACGCGCACACGCCGGCGAACGCCATGAGAGTCAGCGTGACCCGGCCGGACCAGGCCCGGGGCCGTACCCGTCGGGTCGGCCCATGTCGGAGAAGCGGTTGATCGTCTGCCACGGAAGGGAGTACCGGCGAGCGCCGCGGGGGTTTCCTTCTCCAGCGGACGCGATCGCGCGACGGGGGATCAGCCGTCCGAGAACAGATCCTCCTGTGTGCCGGGGGCCTCCGTCGCTTCGCCCTTCAGCGCCACCAGGCGGCGAACCCATTCGTCCACGTCGAAGTCGCCTTCCCGTCGCAGCATTCGTCGCAGAACGGCGGGGAGTTCTCCCAGTTCCTCCGTGAGCGCCCGCAGCGCTAATGCGGCCTCCGCCGAACGGGACATTTCGTCCACTCCGGCCATCGCGTTGAGGATGGTCTGCTCGGAACGGGACGCGACGACCGGGTCCTCCCGGGTTGCGACGTATACCTCGGTTCGGCGTCCCGGGCCTCGGCCCTCTTCGATCGGGAGCAGGCCCACGATCTCGTCCGACCGCCAGTAACGACCGTATCCAAGGTATATCATGCGTCCTGGAACGATTTCCACGGCTTCCTCCGCGCTGGGTGTCCAGCTCAAACTCCCGAAGCGCTCGGGGGGTGTCAACCACGTTTGGAGAAGGTCGGCGTGGCGTCGCCACGATCGCCGAGGCCGACCTGCGCAGAGGCAGGCTATTTGCTGTAAACTTGTGAACCCCTCGCGGGTCAGGTGAGTGCCCGACAGGAATATTGAGAACGGGCCGCCGGCCGGAGATGAGGACAATCGAACTGGAGCGGGAACCCGTGGCCAAGATTCGGAAGGAAGTGGCGCTGCGCTATCACTCGGAGGGACGACCTGGCAAGATCGAGGTCATCCCCACCAAGCCCTGTGCCACGCAGAGAGACCTGTCCCTGGCATACACACCCGGGGTAGCCGAACCGTGTCGGGAGATCGAGAAGGACACGGAGCTCGTTTACCGCTACACGGCGCGCGGCAACCTGGTGGCCGTGGTTTCCAACGGTACGGCCGTTCTCGGACTCGGCAACATCGGGCCCGAGGCCTCGAAGCCGGTGATGGAAGGTAAAGGCGTGCTGTTCAAGCGCTTCGCGGACATCGAGGTGTTCGACATCGAGATCGACGCGCCCGATCCGGCGGACGTGATCCGGTTCTGCGAAATGCTGGCCCCCACGGTGGGCGGTATCAACCTGGAAGACATCAAGGCACCCGAGTGCTTCGAGATCGAGCAGACGCTGAAAGAGCGCCTCGACATTCCGGTGTTCCACGACGACCAGCATGGCACGGCCATTATCTCCGGAGCCGCCCTGATCAACGCCCTCGAGCTGGTGGGCAAGAAGATCGACGAAGTGAAGGTCGTGTTTTCCGGCGCGGGCGCCTCGGCGATCGCCACGGCGAACCACTACGTACGCCTGGGGGCGAATCCGAAGAACCTGTGGTTCGCGGACTCGAAGGGCGTGATCAGCACGAAGCGGGACAATCTTACCCCTACGAAGGCGATGTACGCCCAGGACACGGATCTCGAGACGCTGGCCGAGGCGGCGGTGGGAGCCGACGTGCTGGTGGGCCTGAGCGTCGGAGGGATGTTCACGCCGGAGATGGTCAGGTCGATGGCGGACGACCCGATCGTGTTCGCGATGGCCAACCCGGATCCGGAGATCCTGCCGGAGGATGCGCTCGCGGTGCGCGACGACGTGATCATGGCCACGGGCCGGTCGGACTACCCGAACCAGGTCAACAACGTCCTCGGGTTCCCGTTCATCTTCCGCGGCGCCCTGGATGTGCGCGCGTCGACCATCAACGACGAGATGTTCCTGGCCGCCACGCACGCCCTCGCCGCCCTGGCGAAAGAGGACGTGCCCGAGTCCGTGGCCGCCGCGTACGAAGGCAAGCGCCTTCACTTCGGGCGCGAGTACCTGATTCCGACCCCGTTCGACCACCGAGTGCTCCTGTGGGAAGCGAGTGCGGTCGCCGAGGCCGCGATGCGAACGGGCGTGGCCCGAAACCCCGTGGACATCGAGGACTACAGATACCAGCTCGAGGCACGGCTGGGTCCGGCCCGCGAGCTCATGCGCTCGATCATGGACACGGCGCAGCAGACGCCGAAACGCATCGTACTGCCGGAAGGTGAGCTCGAGACCGTGGTGCGGGCTTCGCATTCCATCGTCGAAGAGAAGCTTGGCACGCCGATCCTGCTGGGAGATCCCGACGTGATCCGGGAGGTGGCGGAGCGAGAAGAAGTGGACCTCACGGGCGTGGAACTGCTCGATCCTCGAAAGGGCGATGGGAACGGCACGTATGCCCGCAGGCTCTTCGAACGACGCAAGCGAAAGGGCATCACGCAGGATAGCGCGCAGCGGAAGATCCTGGATCCGCTGTATTTCGGCGCCATGATGGTGGACTCGGGCGACGCGGACACGCTGATCGCCGGGGCCAACCTGAGCTACCCGAACGCGCTTCGACCGGCTCTGCACGCGATCGGGATGGAGCCAGGCGTGAAGAGCGTGGCCGGCCTGTTCATGCTCGTGTTCCAGAAGCAGCTGTATTTCTTCGCCGATACGACGGTCAGCATCGAACCGACGGCCGAGGACATGGCCGAGACAGCGGTTCTGACGGCGGACTTCGCACGCCGGCTGTCGATTCACCCCCGAGTCGCGATGATCTCCTTCTCGAACTTCGGCTCCGCGCGGCACCCGGAGTCCGAGAAGGTCAGGAAAGCCGCCGAGATCGTGAAGGATCTGCGGCCGGACATCACGATCGACGGCGAGATGCAGGCCGACACGGCCGTGGTGGCGGACATCCTCAAGACCCGATATCCGTTCTCCGATCTCAAGCAGCCGGCGAACGTGCTCGTGTTCCCGAACCTCACGGCGGCCAACGCCTCTTACAAGCTACTGACCCGGCTCGGCGGTGCGACGGCGATCGGACCGGTGCTGCTCGGTATGGCCAAGCCGGTTCACCTGCTTCAGCGGGGCGCGACCGTAGAGGACATCACGAACCTGGTGGCGATCAGCGTGGTCGACGCGGCGCACCGCGGCCACGAAGCGGAAGTCGTGGTCAAGGCCAAGAAGCCGGAGTCGGCAGCCGTCTGACGGTCGGGACAGCCTGAACGGGCCTCCGGCCTCCGTTTGCGGGGTGCCGGAGGTCTGGCCCATCTTCTCGCACAGCAACCGGCCGCCGGCCGCGCCGGGAAGCCACATTCCCCGGAGGAGCCTCTGCCCCAGTCCACCAGCCGGACCGTACGGGACCCCCTGTGGCAGAACGTGCACCTGGACGCCGCCGCCGCAGCGGTGGTGGATACCCCCGAATTCCAGCGCCTCCGCCGCGTAAAACAGTTGGGGTTCGCGCACCTCGTATATCCGGGCGCCGTACACAATCGCTTCCTGCACGCGCTCGGCGTCTATCACCTCACGGGCCGCGCCATCGAGACTCTGGATCGCAAGGGCCACCTGGAGCGCCTCGACGACCTGTCACGGCGAACGATCCCCGAGATCAGGCTGGCGGCCCTCTTGCACGACGTCGGCCACTATGCCTTTTCACACGCGATGGAAGAGCTGGAGCCCGAAGCCATCCCGGGCCATCACGAGGAAGTGGCGGACCAGTTTCTCGAGTCGCCGGGCATCCGGGCGGCTCTCGAAGAATTGGGAGCGGGCGCGGTTCAGCGGATCGGCGACCTGATCAGAGGACGCTCTTCGCACCCGCTGCAGGGACTCGTCTCCGGATCGCTCGACCTGGACAAGATCGACTATCTCCGTCGAGACAGCCTGTTCTGCGGCGTGCCGTACGGTGCCGTAGATGTGGATCGACTGCTCGACTCCCTGACTCTGGCGCGCGAATCCGAGTCGGACTCCCTCGAAGTCGCCGTTACCGAAAAAGGGATTTCCGCTCTCGAATCGCTGATGTTCGCCAAGTACCAGATGTTCAGAAACGTGTATTGGCACCACGCCGTCCGTTCGGCGACCGTCGCGTTCAGGCGCCTGGTCGAAGGGGCGCTGGATCAGGGACTCCTCCTGCGCGAGGACCTGGCCGGTCCGACGGACGAGGAGCTGCTGAACCTGCTGGCCGCCCGGATGGAGGCTGGAAAGGGTCCGCCGATCCTTCGCACGCTGCTCGCGGCGCTGGTGGACCGGCGTTTGCCCAAGCGCACCGTAGAGCTGCTTGGCGACGAGCTGCCGGAGGGAATCGCCGACTGGCTGCCGCGACGGCGTGATCTGGTGCGGAGGGTCGAGGATCGCCTGGCCACGGACCGCGGACTGAAGCCCGGCGTCGTGTTCCTCGACTACCCTTCCAATCCGCGCATGCTCGAGTTGCGACTGCTCCTGGTCCGCCGCCGCGGTGAGCTGATCAGGCTCACTTCAGAGGGAGAAGCGGGTCTGATCGACCTTCCCCGTCTCGGGCGCTCCCTGCATCACACGACGCGGGTGTTGCGGGTGTTCTCCCTCGAGCCGGCCGGCCGCTGGGATCCGGAGCCCTTGCTCGACCTGCTGGCATCGACCGAGGACGTGGTGGAGAAGCGGCTGGAGTCGGGGAGGTCGATCTACACCGTCTGAGTCAGGAAGCTTCGCCGATCCGGGCCACCAGGGCCGAGATGTTGTCGAGTCCGCCCGCGAGGTTGGCCTCCTCGATCAGGCGGCCCGCGCACTTCCTGGGATCCTCCTCTTCCAGGACCGTGGCGAGCATGCGCTCCTCGGATACCATGTCGGTGAGACCGTCGGACGCCAGCAGGAAGACGTCGCCGGCTCGAATCTCCCCGTCGTACAGATCCGGTGTGGGATAGGCCTCGGTACCGAGCGCCCTGGTGATGATGTTCGACTGCGGGTGGTTCTTGGCCTGCTCGGCGGTGATCATGCCCCGGTCCACCTGTTCCTGGACCCAGGAGTGATCTCGCGTGACCTGTCGGATCGCCCCGTTCCGCACCAGGTAGGCCCTGCTGTCTCCGATGTGGCCGATCACGTATCGGCCGTCCTCTCTGAGCAGCAGAACCGTAGCTGTAGTGCCCATCCCGAGCTGGGCCGTGTTCTCGGCCGCCCGCCGGAGGATCTCCCGCCCCGCCTCGACGAACGCGGTGCGAAACCGGTCCTCGACCTGGTCGAGTTCCATGGTCATGCAGGCGCCGGACAGGCGCTCGGCGATCCACTCCGACGCGATCGCGCTGGCGACTTCGCCGGCGGCGTGTCCGCCCATTCCGTCCGCCACGACGAAGACGCCGTCTTCCGTCGAACAGTAGACCGAATCTTCGTTGCTATGCCGCACGCGCCCGACGTCGCTGAGACCGGCGCAGTTCCACCAGAAACGTCCCATGGACCTCTCATCAGGGAGAATGCGCGCCGTCACGCATTCGAATGCGGGCCAGCGCATCACCCTATCTACGACCGCACCGGCGCCGAAACAAGCTGATCCGCGGGGGTGGCCCGAACCCCTGCCAGCGGGAGTCCCCCGACGGGCGTCGCCATGGACGCTGTTTGACGCTTTCGGAAACCGTTCTTAGCTTCAACGTCCTCTGTACTGATGGCTGCACCCGCTCCGGGAATTCTATGTCGCGAAACGGACGATACCACGGGAAGGTCGTGTCTCCCGAGGGCGCAAGCATGGTCGACCTCTATCTGGAAGACCTGAGCCGCTACCCTCTCCTCACTCCGGAGGAAGAGGATGCGATCGCGCGCCGCGCCCGCGCCGGAGACAAGGAAGCCCTGGAGCAGCTTGCGCGGGCCAACCTTCGCTTCGTCGTATCCGTTGCCAAACGGTACCAGAACCGGGGCCTTCCGTTCGCGGACCTGGTGCAGGAAGGCAACGTGGGCCTGGTCACCGCGGCCAAGAAGTTCGATCCCGACCAGGGCGTGAAGTTCATCAGCTACGCCGTCTGGTGGATCCGGCAGGCCATCCTCGCCGCGCTGGCGCGTCAGAGCCGTTCGGTGCGCCTGCCCCTGAACCGGGCGACGGAGTTGGCGCGGGTGCTGCGGGTCAGTGAAACGCTCAGGCAGCAGCTGGGTCGCGACGCTACGCCGGCGGAGATCGCGGGTCCGGCGGAGCTCGAGGTGAAGACGGTGGAGATGCTCCTCGCGCTGAACGTGGCCGAGGTCAGGTTGGACGCCCCGGTAGGCGAAGGGGAGGACAGCCAGCTGATCGACCGCTTCCTGGTCGACGAATCGAACATCGAGGAAGCGGTGGACGCCACGCTTCTGAAGGAGCACGTAACCCTGGCTCTCCAGTCCATCCGCCCGCGTGATGCGAGGGTGCTGCGGCTGTACTACGGCCTGCAGGGAGAGTCGGAGCACACGCTCGAGCAGATCGGCCAGCTGCTGGGCGTGACGCGCGAGCGTGTTCGCCAGCTGCGTGACCGGGCACTGCAGGACATTCGGAACAGCGAATTCGGCAAGGCGCTCGGGACCTTCGCCGCCGCCTGACAGCGGCCGGGATCAGCCTGCCGGCACTGCCTGGCCTGTTGGTGCTTCCTCGCCTGCCGGCGCCTCCAGGGCAGTCGAGCCCTCCAGCAACTCCAGGGCGGGGCAGCGTGCGCCCTCCGTCCAGGCGATTCCACGCGCAGGATCATCGCTGTCCACGCTGGCCACCAGCCTTCGGTTAGCCCCGTCATGCCGCACCGCGAAATCCAATCGGCCATCCGGCAGGGGCGCGGAGCCTATCCAGGTGAAAATCTCACGCGTTCCCGCCTGACCGGAGTAAGTCCGCATTTCAGACCAGTCGGCCACGTAGCCACTGGCCCCGAACCGGGCCAGGAAGAACAGGGACGTCGCGGCGCCCGTCGGTCCGGGTCCCTCCACGGCGTCGTTGATCAGGTAGGTGGCCGCCATCGCCGGACGTTGGTCCCCCGGCCACGGCACGGCCACGAGATCGGCCCGCTGGGCGAGGAAGGGACGGTCCTCTCCGCCCCGCCGGAGGAGCTGCTCGGCGAGGACGGGACCGAACGTCCGGATCCGATTGTCTACGACAGCGCTCGCCGGGGCGCTGACGGCCCCCATCGCGAGGTGCGGTCCGAGGGCGAAAGACACGGCCGGGAGGCTGGTTCCAGGTAGCACGAGGGCCTGCGCGGGGACCACCGACGCACAGCCGGCATCCAGCACGCGAGCCGGCCCGGCCAGGACGAGTGAGCCGACGCGGGAGCCCGAAGCACCCAGCACCAGCTCCGTTGCCTCGGCGGCAAACGCGGCGTCGAAGCGCTCCCGGTATCCCTCGGGCGGCGGCTCCGGGTATTCCAGATCCACCGGCACTCCCCCGTCGAGTCGCGCGACCGGCATCGCCAGTACTTCGCCGGCGTTCCCGGTGGCCCGGACGACCCACACCAGAGGGCCCGCAGGCAGAGGAAGCTCGACTTGCTCCGCCGCCGCTTCAGTCGCAGCCGGCTCTTCCGGCGGAGGCGACGGATCCTCGAGGTGGACGGTCGCGCCGCCCCACTCGATCTCGCAGCCAGCACTGAACGCCAGGAGTGACGTGACCAGGGCGAGTCGCCCGAATCGGAGCACCATTGGTAGACCCTGAACCCGCACGGTGTACATTGTCATGGCTGGAAGCTACGAAACTGTCCCCGAGCCGATCAACCGGACCATGGATCGAGTCGCTCTTTTCGCTCACGAAGCGTGCAGCGCCCACGACACCGGCTGGGAGCACCCGGAGCACCAGGGGCGCCTGCGGGCCGTGATGTCAGCACTCAGCAAGGCGCTTCCCGAGCTGAACGACCGGGTCGCCCCGCTGCACGCGAATCCGGCCTCGCTGTCGGATCTACTGCGGGTGCACACCGACGATCACGTGGCCACGGTGCGTGGCGCATCCCAGCGGGCCGCTGAGACCGATCAGATCCTGCGTCTTGACCAGGACACCGTGGTGTCCGGCCGGTCCTGGGACGCGGCACTTGGCGCGTGCGGCGCGGCCCTGGACGCGATGCGTTGGGTGGGCCGGGGAGAGGGACCGTCGGCCTTCTGCCCGATCCGACCTCCCGGTCATCACGCGACCGCCGACCGTGCCATGGGTTTCTGCCTGTTCAACAACGTGGCCGTGGCCGCCAGAGCGGCTCTCGCAGAGGGAATCGCCCGCCGTGTACTCATCGTGGATTGGGACGTCCATCACGGGAACGGAACCCAGGATATCTTCTACGAGGACCCCGACGTCTTCTACCTGTCCATGCACCAGCATCCCCAGTACCCTGGCACCGGGCCGGCGCACGAGACGGGGCGTGGCGCCGGCGAGGGCACCACACTCAACCTGCCGATGAGTGGCGGACAGGCTCCTGATCGGTATGTGGACGCCCTGCTGGCAGCGCTGGACCAGGCAGCCGGCTTCGAGCCCGAAATGGTCTTCATTTCGGCAGGCTTCGACGCGGCCAGGGACGATCCGATCGGTGGGTTCACGCTGGAGCCGCACCACTTCGCCCGGCTGACGCACGAGGTCGTCGCTCGTACCCGTGCGTCCGCCGGAGGCCGGGTCGTTTCCCTGCTGGAGGGCGGCTACAATCCGGCCGAGTTGGGTCGGTGCGTGACCGCGCACCTCACCGCACTGACCGAGACGGTGGAAAGGGAAGCATGAACCTCGCCTGGGAGACGTTCACGATACAGGCGAAACACCCGTTCAAGATCAGCCGCTCGGTGCAGGAGAGCGTCGAGCGGGTGTGGGTGCGGGTGACGGAGGACGGCCAGGAAGGCTGGGGCGAGGCTGATCCGTCTCCGTACTACGGGGAAACGGCCGCCACCGTCGGGTACGCCCTGGAGCGCCTGCGGCCACCTCCGTTCCGGACTTCGACGGATTGGAGACCCTGGAGCGGGAACTGCGAGCGGCGCTCGACCAGGACGGGTCGGCGCGGGCCGCCGTGAGCGCAGCCCTGCACGATCTGGCGGGCAAGCGCGAGGGCCAGCCGCTGTGGAAGCTGTGGGGACTGGACCCGGCGGGCGCCCCGCCTAGCTCGTTCACCATCGGCCTCGACGAGCCGGCGGTGGTGCGGAAGAAAGTCGAAGAGGCCGCGGAGTATCCCATCCTCAAGGTCAAGCTGGGCACGGACCGGGACGAGGAGCTGCTGTCCACGATAGCCGACGCCGCCACCCCTGGCACCGTCCTCCGGGTTGACGCCAACGGCGCCTGGACGGCGAGTGAAGCGATCGAGCGGATCGCCATGCTGGTCGATTTCGGGGTGGAGTTCGTCGAACAGCCACTTCACAAGGCGGATCTCGACGGGTATCGGTTCCTGCACGGGCGCTCGGCCCTGCCGATCATCGCGGACGAATCCTGCGTTGAC
>JBDGXI010000067.1:0-11512 GCA_039584685.1 Gemmatimonadota bacterium
CGGTAGCCGACTGCTTCCGCTATCCTCGGTCACTATCGGCGGGCGTCGTCATGAAGTTGATCCCGGCACGGCCGCTTGCCGTCAATCATCGCCGGTGTCTCTCTCGACGTGCAGAGCCTCTGCTTCGTCGGTCTCGAAGTCGGCACCCATCCGCCCCTCACCCAACAGGCCGGACTGGCCTTTCGGCTCGGAGATGCGCGAGGGCATGCTGAGGCCCGTGGCCTCATCGGCCGCCTTTCTCGCGCTCGCCTCGAGTGCCTTGATCTCCTCCTTCTCGTCCTCTGTGAGCTCCCTCCGTTCCTCGAACATCTTCTTGAACGGCGAGAACAGGTCCACCGGGAGCGGGAATAGCGTGGTCGAGTTGTTCTCGGCGGCGATTTCCGATGCCGTCTGCAGAAACCGGAGCTGCAGGGAAGCCGGCTGCAGGCTCAGCAGCTTGGCCGCGTCCTTCAGCCTCGAGGCTGCCTGGAGCTCACCCTCCGCGTTGATCACCTTGGCGCGGCGCTCGCGCTCGGCCTCAGCCTGCCGGGCCATCGCCCGCTTCATCTCCTGCGGCAAATCCACGTCCTTGACCTCGACTCCCGTGACGTCGATTCCCCAGACGTCCGTGCCCTCGTCGATGATCCGCTGCAGGATGCGGTTGAACTTCTCGCGCTCTGCCAGCAGTTCGTCGAGCTCCGCCTGCCCGATCACCGAGCGGAGGGTCGTCTGCGCGAGCTGCGACGTGGCGAACAGGAAGTCTTCGATCTCCAGGACCGCCCGCGACGGGTCGCGCACCTTGAAGTAGAGGACCGCGTTCACCTTCACGGAGACGTTGTCCCGCGTGATCACGTCCTGCGGTGGAATGTCCATCGCGATGATCCGCAGTCCCACGCGGACCATTCGCTCGATGCCGAAGGGTACTAGAAAGATCAGTCCCGGACCTCGGATCGGCCGAACGCGGCCGAGCCGGAATACCACCGCGCGCTCGTACTCGCGCAGGATCCTGAGACTGGTCGAGAGCGCCGCGGCACCGCCGATGGCGATCAGAGCGAGAATCACATCCATGGGAGCCTCCATGGTCCCGAGGATCAGGTGCATCCGGGAGCGAACCGCGCGGCGGCCGAGAACCCGTCGCGCAGTCCTGTAACATACACCGCGTGGAGCCGATGTGCCCGCAGTGAGAAGGCGTGCCCGAGGTGAGGTTCAGCCTGGATCCTGCCTTATCCCTCCACCTTCACGATGATCGCTATTCCCTGCCCGCCGCCTATACATGCCGAGCCGAGCCCATACCCCCCTCCGCGGCGATTCAACTCATGAAGCAGGTGAGTCGTGATCCTCGCGCCCGTCGCGCCCAGCGGGTGCGTGAGCGCGATCGCGCCTCCGTTGACGTTGACCTTGTCCCGGTCCAGTCCGAGCTCCTTCTCGACCGCAACGTACTGCGGGGCGAAGGCTTCGTTGACCTCGATCAGGTCCATGTCGTCCAGCGTGAGGCCGGCTTTTTCCAGCGCCTTGCGCGCCGCGGGAGCCGGACCGATGCCCATGATGCGAGGGGGCACCCCAGCCACGGCCCACGAGACCAGGCTTCCCATGAGCGGCAGGCCATGGGCCGCCGCGAACTCGGCGTCGGAGATCACGAGCGCCGCCGCGCCGTCCCCTATTCCACTCGCGTTGCCCGCGGTGACCAGCCCGTCTTTCTTGAAGTAGGGCCGGAGCGACGCCAGGGCGTCCGGGGTCGTGTCGGGGCGGATATGCTCGTCGATCCGGAACTCGCTCTCCTTGCCCCGCTTCAGGAGGACGACGGGCACTACTTCTTCGTCGAATCGGCCCCCGTCCCACGCCTCCTTGGCCCGTGTCTGGCTTCGCACGGCGTACCCGTCCACTTCCTCTCGGCTGATATCGTATTCCTCAGCCAGGTTCTCGGCCGTCTGGGCCATCGAGAACCCGCAGTACGTGTCGGTCAGCGCTTCCCACAGTGAGTCTTCGAACGGCACGGCCGGCCCGAGGCGCAGCCCCCAGCGGGCACCGCGGACCACGTGCGGAGCCTGGCTCATCGACTCGGTGCCCCCCGTGAGACACACACGCGAGCCGCCGTACAGAATGTCCTCGGCCCCGTCGATCACCGCCTGGAATCCCGAGCCACACAGCCGATTCAGTGTCATCGCCGGCACCTCGACCGGCAGACCGGCGTTCAGGCCTACGTGGCGGGCAAGATATACGGCGTCGGCCGACGTCTGGATCACGTTCCCGAAGAACACCTGTCCGTACTCCGCCGGATCCACTGCGGCGCGCTCGACTGCTGCTCGTCCGGCGAGGATCCCCAGCTCCGTGGCCGAGTGGTCCTTCAGACTGCCTCCGAACGTGCCGAACGGCGTGCGCACGGCGGCGAGGAATACGACCTGTCTATCCGATGCCATCGTCCCCATGGTCTCTCCGTAGGATGTTCCAGTCGGTCCGCTCAACCCCTGGCGACGCGATCCGCGATCCAGGCTCCGACCTGCTCCGTGCTGCAGTTCCCACCCACGTCCGGAGTGCGAACGCCACTGCTCAGCGCCGCATCCACAGCCTCCTCGACGCGGTCCGCAGCCTCCGGGGCTCCGCCGTCACGCAGGAGAAGCGCCACACTCAAGATCGCGGCCATCGGGTTCGCGGTTCCCGTGCCGACGATGTCAGGTGCGCTTCCGTGCACGGGCTCGTACAGGGCGTGGAGTCCCGGATTCAAGTTCGCGGACGGCGCCAGTCCCATCCCGCCCACCAATTCGGCAGCGAGATCCGAGAGGATGTCACCGAGCAGATTTGAAGTCACGATGACCTCGAATCGCCCGGGCGTCCGGACCAGCTGCATCGCCAGTGCGTCTACGTACTGCATGTCAGCTTCGATCTCCGGGTAGCTCTCCGCCACCTCCGAGAACACACGGCGCCACAGGCCGTACACGTGTGGAACGGCGTTTGCCTTGTCACCCAGCGTGACCCGGCCTCGTTTCTCGGACCTGGCATGTTCGAATGCCGAGCGCACGATCCGCTCCACACCGGTTCGCGTCGCGATGGCCTCGCTCACGGCCCGCTCGTCGGCTTGCCCGGGGGATTCGATCCGGCCGGCCCCCGTGTACAGGCCCTCCGTATTCTCCCTGAAGATCACGAAATCGATCGGCTCGTGATCCGCCGATCGCAGCGGGGAGAGCTCGGGGAGCCGCAGTCGGGCGGGCCGGAAGTTGATGTACAGATCCAGCCGAAACCTGAGTCCAAGGAGGATGTCCCTTGCGTGCCGTCCGTCCGGCACCCGGGAGTCCCCAACCGCCCCGAGGAGTATCGCGTCGAACTCATCGCGAAGTCGCACGAAGCTCTGGTCCGACAGTGTCTCGCCCGTGGCCAGGTAGTGCTCGGCCCCGTGCGGAAAGCTCTCGGTCCGGATGTCCGCCAGGCCCGCGCTGGCGCACGCGGACAGCACGCGCTGGGCCTCCCGCACCACTTCGGGTCCGACCCCGTCCCCGGGAATCAGGGCGATGTGAATCATGGGCGGATCATGTCCGCTCGCTCCTCCGGCTGAGGATTCGGTGAACGAGAGAAGCCGGCGACCCCGCGGGGCGCCGGCCTCCAGTACGGCAAGACAACCAGTCGCGCCGGTTGGTTAGTTGCTCAGAGTCCAGACGTACGCGGCGACAGCCTTCACCTGGTCGTCGGTGATCGCGGTGCCGCCCTTGGCCGGCATCGGAACCCCGGAGCTGGACTCCTGCGCCGTGACACCCGTCATGATGTTCTCGACGATCTGCTCGTACGAGCCATCGACGTGCAGCCACTCGTCGTCCGTCAGGTTGGCGCCGAGGTTCGGGATGCCCTCTCCCGTCGCGCCGTGACATGACATGCAGATGCCGGCTCCGTTGTAGATGCCTTCGCCTTCTTCGATCATCTCGACGGTAACGCCCTCGGGCAGCTCCTGCTCCATCACATCCATCTCGGCCACGTCCATTGCAGGCTCTGCCGACACTACCTCGACTGCCGCCGTCTCAACCTCTTCATCGCCATTGGCGCTGGCATCGCCACCGCAAGCGGAGAGCCCGATCGCGACGAGCGCGACCAGCGTCAGCCCCCAAATCTTCTTCTCGCCCATTATAGCTCCTGTGTGCGTCCTGTTCTTCATGTACCGCGCGGGCGCGTATGCCGCACCCCGCTCTCCATTAAGTGGGCAACATCTTACCGCACAGAGCGCAGTAACTCCACCCCCGCTCGACTTCTTCTCCGCATGCCGGACACGGCCAGTGCTCCTGGTCGGCCCCGCACTGCGGGCAGAATCTGAGGCCGGAGCGATTCGGCAGAGACGCATCGCAGCTCCGGCAATGTGCGGACGAACCGGATTCCTTCTCCCGAACCGGCGCGTCGGAGGCCGTTGTCTCTACCGTCGCGACCCGACCCAGCGCGTCCGCCGACTCGTCCTGGGGCACGAGCAACGGATCGTCGAGTCCTGGCAGATGGTCCCCACGGGACCGGCCCGTCTCGAGCTCCGCGATCGGAGGTCCGGTCTCCGGTGACTTCCTCGTCGAACCGGACGGGCGGGCGCGAAGCCGGACCTCGGACGCGGCGAAACGCTGCAAGAGGGCCAGTCCGGGCTCCGGCGATTCGAGTTCGTCTCTGGCTGCCTTCAGCAGGGCGACTTCCGGCACGTGCAGGCTCTCGTCGTCCACCAGCAGTTTCAGAAAACCGATGTCGTACTCGGCCTTGCTCGCGAATCCGAGGCGCTGCCGGCACAGGGCGTACGGCAGCAGCCGGCGGTGCAGCTCCGCCACGGAGATGGGGATCTCCGGGGCCATGTCTTCCTCCGCGAGCCTGTCGGTCAGAAGCTCACGCAAACCGTCGCTCATCGTCTCTCCCCCCAGTCTTCCCCTCTAGCCGTACACGGTCTAACGATCGATGTGCAGTACTCCGGCCCGGGCCGACGCCTTGAGAAACTCCTCTGGATCGTCATCCGGGATCTGAATGCCGGTCATGTCCCTGACGCGCCGGGCCGTATCCCGCATGAACTCCTCGACCGATTGTCCGGGATCGGCCGAGCTCTCACACATCGCGCGGACGATTCCGGTCCAGTCCGTCCTCTGGCTGCCGGGAGCCAGCTCTCGATCGCCGCCGAACAGGTCGAGCTGGTCCCTGGTCCCGAGCGCCGGGGCCGTGAGCCCGGCTGCTTCCATCTCGACCTCGAGCAGGATGCGCTCTTCGGGCGACGGATCCACGAAAAGCTGGTCGAGTCGATCGAGGTATGGATCCAGCTCGCGGGCCCCGTCCGTAATCTCTCGATACGCCCGCACCAGTTCCACGAGTCGCCACACGCTCACCGGATCCCACAGGCTGTCCAGGGGGATGCACTCCAAGTGCCGTAGTGCGCTCTCCGGCTCGCCCCCCTCGTAGAACAGGTTGGCGAGAAGTACACGGGCGTCGTGGTTCTCAGGGTCGAGCTCGAGGCACCGTTCGAGCCACACACGCGCCTGCACCCCGTCGCCCTGCCTGTGAAGCGCATAGGCGAGGTCGGCCGCCGCGTCTGCACTCTTCCCGTCGGCAGCCACGGCCCGGCGGAAGAAGCGCTCTGCATGCTCCCACAGTCCCTCGCGGAACAGGGCCCTTCCGATGGACAACATCAGTTCGAGGTCCTGCCCGAAGCCGAGATCCAGCACGCGCTCGAAGCATTGAAAGCCTCGAGCACGCTCGCCCAGCTTCAACCGGCTTTCGCCGAGGCCCACGAGGGCGTCTTCATGGTCGGACTCGCTCTCGAGGGCTCGGCTGAACGACCTTCGGGCCCACACGAACTCCTCGCGCGCGAGATGCGTGTACCCGATCGAGACCAGAAGCTCGACCGCATCGGGATACAGGGCTGCGCCCCGCCTCAGCATCTCGAGTGCACCGTCGTAGTCGCCACCCTCGTACAGACGCTGCGCCTGCCGGTCGTACTCCTCGGCACTCCAGAACCGGGAAGATTCCATAGCTTTCCTACGCTCGCTCGAAGAGGTATGCGCTATCCAGCAACCGATTCCCCTGGCGGTCGTTCACGGCGTGTCGCCGACCGGACCAGATGGCGGCGCCTCCCGTCTCGCCACGTTTGTTCACGGCATAGTAATTGACATTGAAGTTCGGTCGACCCGTCTCATCCAGAAGCCGGCTCTCGATCGTCCAGTCCACGATTCTCTGCAGGGCCGTGAGGCACGCGTCCGTCGGGTGGGCCCCGCGTCGCATCTCTTCAACGACGAGATGCGAGCCGACCGTCTTGATTACGGCTTCCCCGCGTCCCGTGGACCCCGCTGCCCCGACGTCGTTGTCACAGTAGCAGCCACACCCGGGCAGCGGGCTGTCGCCGACCCGTCCCGGGATCTTGAAGAACAGGCCACTCGTGGTGGTCACGGCAGACAGGTTACCGGCTGCGTCGACCGCCGAGCAATGGATCGTCCCCATCGGCCGAACACCGTCGTGCGAGTCAAGTATCCCCACGGCCTCTCCCTGCGCAGTTCCCCCCGGGCCACCCGGATCGGAGAAGTCGCTGATCGTCTCTCCGCTCTCCTCCGGTGTGACGTAATCATCCTGGTCTGAGAGACCGGCGCGCCAGCTGAGCCACACCTCCCGCGACTCCGGAGTGAGAAGGTCCATCTTCTCGAATCCCATCTCGGACGCGAATCGTGCGGCCCCGCGACCCACGAGGAGCACGTGGTCCGTGTATCGCATCACGGCGAGCGCTACCCGGGAAGGATTCACGTAGCCCTCGAGTGATGCCACCGCCCCCAGGCCTCGCGTCGGACCGTGGTACACCTGACTGTCGAGCTGCACGACGCCGAGGGCGTTCGGGAACCCGCCGTACCCCACGGTCTGATCCTCGGGGTCTTCCTCCACCCGGTTCACGCCGCTCACGACCCCCTCCAGCGTGCCCAGCCCGTCGTGAATCGCCTGCAGGGCAGATTCCGTGGCCCGCAGCCCGTTTCCGCTGGATACCACGGCAGGTTCGATCGCCGCCCCGTCGAGGATCAGCGGACCGGCACCCCGTCGCTCGACGGTCCCGGCCGTTGAATCCCGGGCGAAGATCGCCGGTGCGACAGCGCTCGCACCGGCCACCGCCCCAGCATTCACGATGAAACGTCTGCGACTCAGTTTCCCCATGCCTTCTCCCAGGAACGATGTCGTATCAGGTCCCCCGCGGAGGAACTCCGTCGTCGCCGGATATCTCTTCGTCTGCCACCGCCGGGCCCAGAACCCGCAGTTCCAGACTGGTCACGCGCTGTTCCGTGGTCTCGGCTACCTCGAGTTCGGCCGAGCCCAGGCGCACCTTCTCCCCCGGCTCAGGAATGCGGCCCAGGTTGCCGATGACGTAGCCCGCGACGGTGTCGTACTCGTCCACGCCCTCCACCTCACCGAGGCCGAAATGCTCGATGAGGTCTGCGGGATCGGCACCGCCGTCGATCCGAGCCCGGCCCTCTCCCAGGACCACGATTTCCTCCTCGGCCACGTCGTGCTCGTCGAAGATGTCGCCGACGATTTCCTCAACGAGATCCTCCAGCGTGACCACGCCATCCGTGCCCCCGAACTCGTCGACCACCACCGCGAGGTGCAGCTTCTGATCCCTGAATTCGGCCAGGAGATCGTCCACCGGCTTCGTATCGGGCACGAAGAACGGCTCCCGCATCACGCTCGTAAGCACGAATTCGTCAGCCGACGGGCGCCGCATCCAGCGAAGCAGGTCCTTGATGAGGACGACTCCGGTCACGTCGTCGATGGACTCGCGATACACGGGAAATCGGGAGAAGCCGGAACCCGCTGCGGTGTCCAGGACTTCGTCCAGAGACTCGGTCTCCGGAAACGCCACGATGTCCGGCCTCGGTGTCATGACCTCGCGCGCCACCGTACGCGTGAGCTCGAAGACCCCGTGGATCATCTCCTCCTCGTCCTCCTCCACGACCCCCTTGGCTCGACTGTGGCGCAGGAGGGCCTCTATTTCCTCCGGCCCGTGCACCTGGCCGTAGCCACTCGGTCCGTTCTCTCCGCTCCGCCTGACGATCGGCTCGGCGACCGCATTGAGCGCCCACAGGATCGGGGACACGAGAATCGTGAACAGGTTCAGCGGTATCGCGACGAGACGGCCGATGCGTCCTGCATGGCTCAGTGCGACGGTCCGGGGCACGAGTTCGCCCAGAACCAGATACAGAGCCGCGACCGCGACGACGGCCAACAAGACGGCAACCGTGAGACCGACTCCGCTCGGGAGCCCCAGGCCGGCCGCATCCAGAGCGCCGTGTATCGCCGGTGCCAGGGAGCCCGCCGCGAGCCACCCGAGGGCCAACGAACTGAGGGTGATCCCGATCCGTGCGCTCGAGATCGGACGCTCGAGCGAGCGCCGGGCGCGCGCCACCGCCGGATCAACCCGCAGAGGATCCTCGCCGGCCTCCTCCGGGGGCTGGTGTCTGGACGCGATGAGCGCGAACTCGGCGGCCACGAAGAAAGCGTTCGCGGCAACGAGGCCCAGAGCGACGACCACTCTCACCATGGAGAGAGAATCCCGGCAGTCGGCGGGGAGATGCACGCGTTCCGGGAGGCTCGTCGGAGCCTGCCCGGTCGCGAGTCACTGGCCCGCGCCTCACCCGAGGCACGAACGCGGGAGACCGTTGCCGGGCGCTGGAGCGGCAGGTTCAGGTTGTGCCGACCTCGTCTTGCCTCAGTCGGTGGCCGCGGGGTTATCCCCCTCCGGTGAACCAAATGGGATCGCCGGCTGACAGTATCTATGCCCGATCGCCTCGAGCTCCTTCACTTCGCCGTCCGAAAGCCCAGGATACCGCTCGCGCAGGTATTCGACGGTGTCCGACATCCATTCCGTGCGTTCCGTATCCTCGGCATCGAGAACGCCGCATCGCTGAATATGACTGAACAGCTCATCACGAGCCAGATCCAACGTCGTGTGTTGTTGTTTTCCGCGCGACAAAGTTCCTCCTTCTCGATTCATTTCTCCCGGTGCCGCCGACTCTCGCGTCGAGCCGCCCGGCCGCCGGGCCTCACTCGTTCAATATACCTGAGCCCGGATGACGCCGCAAAGCTCTTCCCCGAACTCCGAATCCGTTGATAACACAGCTAAATCCCGCGAATCAGCGGGACATCTCCTCACCGATCGCCCACGCCAGAAGCGGGACCATGATCTCGTGGTGCCCGGTGATCTGGTACCCCTTGCCACCGCCCGTGCGTGTCGGACGCTCCACCACGTTCACGCGCGGCCGATACTGGCGGACCATGTCCAGGTCCGCGGTGACGAAGCCGCGGGGTGCACCGTCGTCCCGGTTGCGGCAGATCGTGAGAGCCTTGAGGAACACCTCCGGCAGGATCACCGCCGAGCCTACGTTCACCACCACGCCACCATCGTCCAGGCCCCTGAGGCTCTCCACCAGCGCCAGGAAGTCTGTGTACGACGTCTCCCCGATCGCGGCGCCGTCCGCCTCGGGGTGCTGATGAATGATGTCGGCGCCGATCGCGACGTGCACGGTGATCGGGACGCCGAGTCGGTGGCAGGCGAGGAGAAGTGACAGTTCCTCGTGCCTGTTGTCTTCCCGACCTTCGAGGTCGGCGGCGAGCGCCGCACCCAGGCCCAGGCCTTCGTCCCTTCCCTTTCGGATCGCCAGGTTCATGTCTCGACCCGTCTCGAGCGCCATGCCGAACGTGCCGTCCGACAGGCCGGCCTCCACGTCCTCCGAAGTGCCGCCCCACCGGCATGCCTCGTAGTCGTGAATCACGGTCGCGCCATTCACCGCGAGATGCGTGACGGCCCCACGCTCCATCAGGTCGATCAAGACCACGGACAGGCCCGTCTTCACCACGTGCCCGCCCAGCATCCACACGATCTCGCGATCGTGCCGCGCGGCGGACGCCACCCCGCGCGCCACCGCGCGCAGCGAATCGGCGACAAGGATGTGCGGGAGAGAGTCGTAGAACTGGGCGAACGAGGCTCCGGTGGCGGCCGGCGGTGGACCGGCGAAGTCGCCGGATGATACCTTGTTCGGGCGGTCGCCGACCGGTACCCGGCGCAGGCCGGGTCTCGGGTCGCCCGCTTCGCTGCCCGGGTTCACGGCTGGTCCGCTTCGGGTGTCATCGGACTCGCCGACGCAGCCATCGAATCTCCGACGGGGATCAGCTCCCCGTCGCCGGGCTCGTACCCGGTAAGGAACAGGTTGCCGGATCCGACCGCCATGCTGGTCTTCAGTCGGACGATCACGCGGCGGTCGTCATCCGTCAGGTACAGCTCCGCCTCGCCACCGTCGCCGAACGCTCCACCGGACTGGATGATGGGCCTGAGGACAATCGTCTGGAACGTGCCTGCGGGGACCCGGATCTCCTCACGTCGCAGGACCTCTATGACCACCGGATTGCCGGATTCCTTGAAATAGCGATCGAACTCGTAACGCTGGCCTACCTCGAGCGGAAGCAGCCGCGCGAAGAAGAGGAAGGAGACATCGTCCAGCGCCCCTTCGAGGATCGGGACATCCGTCTCGTCGGCGCGCGCGCGCCACTCGCCATCGACGATGTCGTGCCTGTCGTACGTCATGCCCTCGAGGTCGAACGAGTATCGGGTGTCCCGCTTGTAGCTCCCCTCGCTCAAGCGCTGCTCGAAACGGATCGAGCTGAGCGGCCCGGGTCGGATCCAGCTGACCTGGCGGTCCTGTACCCGGTAGAACGGTGGGCCGCCCCAGGCTTCCATGGCGACGCGATAGCCTTCCTGACCGGCGATGGAGTCGATCGCCTCCACCTCGATGGAACCCTCACCCAGCCGCACCCGGCCCCAGGAACCCTCACCCAGCCGCACCCGGCCCCAGTTCACCGAAAACTCCATGCGCTCCCCGACCGGGAATCGCCAAGCCTGCGCCGGATCGGTGGTCGGCGCGGCAGATTGTGCCCGTGCCGGTTGAGGATGGCCGACCGTGAGGGCGACCAGGAGAGGAAAGACGGATCGCACTGCCCGGCCTGGACTCACGCTCGGCCCTCGGCCGCACGTCGGCGGAGACGGGGATCGCGCGAGGCCCTCAAGAGCCCCCACAGGGTGGCAATCGCCCGGAAACGGCTGCCTCGATAGCGTCGCGAATAGTCGGTCGAGATGTCCACCTGCGCCGCACTCCGCAGGTGCGGAGTGACGGCCGTCAGCAGCTCGAGACTCGCAGCCCACCCTTCGTGGCGGAGCAGCGTGCCTCCGTCCGGCACTTCCTTGAGCGCCCGCTTCAGGGCCACCAGCCGGTACATGCGGAAGCCGCAGAACGGGTCCTCCACGTCGGCCACCGTGGCCTGAGGCTTCACGATCATCCCGGCCCCGATACGCGCGAATCGCACGGCGGGGGGGGCATCCCGGACATTTACCGGGCGGCCCGCCACCAGGTCCGCCCCACCCTGAAAGCGCCTCAGCATTTCCGGGATCATCTCCGGGCCATCCGTGAAATCGGCCTGCATGACCAGGAGGGCGTCCCTCTTCGGATACCGGGACACACGGGTCGCCTCCCGGATCAACCTCTCCAGAGACGCCGCGTATCCCTGCCGCGTG
>JBDGXI010000009.1:0-39137 GCA_039584685.1 Gemmatimonadota bacterium
CTCCACAGCGACGTGGCAGCCATAGCACCGATCCACAGTAGGATCGCCGCGCCCCGCAGCAGATACAGCCCGCCCATGAACAATGCCGCATTCTCGCCGACCCGGAACGCCAGCCCCCCGAGGGGGAGTACCACGAGGGCCAGCCCACCGATCAGCAGCCAGATCAGGTGGTCGCTGAACCGGAACTCCCGGATCGGCCCCGGCGTGCGAAAGCGCCCCGAGAGCCTGTCGAATCCGAACCAGGCCACTCCGAGAGCAGCCACCGTGGCCAGTGACAGCATCGCCGGGTAGACGTCCTGCTGAAAGCCGACCCAGCGCTGCACCGCCAGCTCCAGCTGACGTCGGACCTCCGGATCACCGCTCCCCTGCAGCCGCTCCAGGATTCCCCCGGCCACGAATGCCGCCTGCCTGATCTCGGCGGTCATCCACCAGTTTACCCCCTGCAGCACCCCGGGGCTCGTCAGCCCGACCACCAGGACGACGCCGAGGGCCACGGCTATGGCGGCGAGCGATCGGTCCACCAGCCGGCCCGTGCCTCGTGCAGCGCTCACCGCCACGAATGCGCCGCCGGCGATCAGGCTCCAGGCGCGCGGGGCGTACCACTCCATCCCGCCCGGACGGCTGCCAGCGAAACCGAGGCCGAGAATCACCGCGGCTATCGCCACACTCATCCAATCCTCGGTCCGGAACGCCAACAAGAGCAGCGCAAAGGGAACGAAGACCAGCCACACCGGACTCATCGGCGACAGGAGAACCGTCGCCACGACGAGCAGCGAAGCCCGCGCCAGAGTCCAGCCGCGGTCGGTCACGACCCGGCGTCACTCATCGACCCGGTCGGCCTGCGATCAGGAGTGGTAGCCCTGGATGTAAGGAACCAGAGCCAGGTATCGTGCCCTCTTGATCGCGGTTCCAAGCTGGCGCTGGTGGCGCGCGCACGTGCCGGTAGCCCGGCGCGGCAGGATCTTACCGCGGTCCGTGATCAATCTGCCCAGCGTGTCGGCGTCCTTGTAGTCAATCCGCTCGACGTTTCGTTCGCAGAACTTGCAGACCTTTCTGAATGCCATGGATCAATCCTCCCCTTCGTCGTCATCATCGTCATCATCGCCGAGATCATCCTCGTCGACGTCTCCTTCGTCATCATCGTCGGCCACGCGCCCCCTCGGGCCGCCGCGCGTTTCGTCGCCCCCGGGGCGACGGTGATCGTTGTCGACATCGACGGGCACCGGCACCGGCAGTTCACCCTCGGAGAGAACGACCAGGTGACGCAGGAGGTCGTCGTCCAGCTTGAGGACTCGCTCGTAGTCCGGCAGAACGGTCGGAGATGCCGTGAACTGGGTTACGACGTAATAGCCGTTGTCGTTCCGGTCGATCGGGTAGGCGAGCTGGCGCTTGCCCCAGTGCTCGACCGCCGTGATTTCGCTACCGTCCGCGGCGAGGATCTTGGCGTGGTAGGCTTCCAGTCGGCCCTCGATCTCTTCGGTCGTCAGGGTCGATTGGAAGATGTAAACGACTTCATAGTCCCGCATTACATTCGCTCCTTCGGTCTGAGTCGGCCGCGGGCAGTCCCGCAGCAGGAGATTCTGTCGTCCGTCGGATCCAGCAGTCCCCACCCTTCTGCGAGCGGGCCGCCAAGCTAGTCGACGGGGTCCGACTGTTCAAGGCGGGCCCCCGACGCCCCTACCCCAAGAATGGCAGCCACGCCACTAGCTCGCGGAGAGCGTCAGCCGCGCCCACATCGCCCACCGCGCGGCCGTGGACCCGCACGAACCACGGTGCGAGTACGAGTGACACCACGCTGATCAGCTTGATGACGATGTTCATGGACGGCCCCGAAGTGTCCTTGAAGGGATCGCCTACCGTGTCACCGACCACCGCAGCCTTGTGAGGCTCCGATCCCTTGCCACCGTGGGCTCCGCCCTCGATGTACTTCTTGGCATTATCCCATGCGCCTCCGGCGTTCGCCATGAACAGGGCCAGCAGCACGCCGGACAGAGTTGCCCCTGCGAGCAGGCCGCCCAGGGCCTCGACGCCGAGGAAGCGGCCGACGATCACCGGAACCATGATGGCGGTTACGCCCGGGATCACCATCTCCCGAAGCGCCGCGCGCGTCGAGATGTCGACGCAGCGAGCCGAGTCCGGCTTGGCCGTACCCTCCATCAGTCCCGGGATTTCGTGGAACTGTCTCCGCACCTCGGCAACCATGCCGGCAGCGGCGCGACCGACAGCCGTCATGGTGAGGGAGGCGATGAAGAAGGGCGTGATCCCACCTATGAACAGGCCGATCACGACCAGCGGATTCACGATGTCGATGCCTGACTCCGTAAGACCCACGGCGTTCGCGTATGCGGAGAACAGTGCCAGGGCCGTGAGAGCTGCCGAACCGATGGCAAAGCCCTTCCCGATGGCCGCGGTCGTGTTGCCCAGAGCGTCGAGCTTGTCCGTGATGGCCCGCACTTCCGGCCCGAGACCCGACATCTCGGAAATGCCTCCGGCGTTGTCTGCGATCGGCCCGTAGGCATCGACCGTCATCGTCACGCCCACCGTAGCGAGCATTCCCACAGCTGCGATCCCGATCCCGTACAGACCCGCGAACTGAAAGGCAAAGAAGATCGCCGCGCAGATCAGGAGCAGGGGGATCGCCACGGACTCCATGCCCACGGCGAGCCCGGTGATGATGTTCGTGGCCGCGCCGGTCTCGGACGCCGCCGCGATCGAGCGAACCGGCTTCGAAGCGGTGTAGTACTCGGTCACCAGACCGATCAGGATGCCGACCAGGGAACCGAAGAGCATCGCCCAGAACGGACCTGCCGCGGTATCACCCCACGACCAGAACTGGCCGGACGATCCGGCGAACACGTCCAGCCGGACAGTTACGAAGTAGGCCCCGATCCAGAACAGGATGGCGCCGACGAACGTGGTGTTCCGCAGCGCCGCCGCCGGATTCATCCTCTCGAGAATCCGCATCGAGAACACACCGACGAGCGAGGCGACCAGTCCGATCATGGCGTACAGAAGCGGGAGAGCGAGGGCCGCGAGCCTCCGGTCCGGCGCGATGACGCTCACCGTGACGCCGAGGACGATCGTGGCGACGATCGAGCCGACGTAGGATTCGAAAATGTCCGCGCCCATGCCCGCCACGTCCCCGACGTTGTCTCCAACGTTGTCGGCGATGGTGGCCGGGTTGCGGGGGTCGTCCTCGGGAATGCCCGCCTCGACCTTGCCCACCAGGTCGGCGCCGACGTCGGCAGCCTTGGTGAAGATCCCGCCGCCGATTCTCGCGAACAACGCGATGGAAGATGCTCCCATCGCGAAGCCGCTCACGATCTGGCCGAAGTTCCGCAGTCCCACGGTCTCGGGATCGAAGATCAGAAGCACTGCGCCGAGGCCGGCCAGGCCGAGGCTGCCGACCGCGAGGCCCATGACCGCACCACCACTGAAGGCCACACGCAGAGCCTTCGCCAGTCCGGAGGAGCGCGCCGCCTCGGTCGTACGCACGTTCGCTCTAGTGGCCGCCTGCATCCCCAGGAACCCGGCAAGGATGGAACAGGCGGCCCCGAACACGTACGCGGCCGCGGAGGACGGTCCGATCAGCCAGTACAGCATGACCGCGACCACGAGCACGAACGGTACGAGTACCGAGTATTCGCGCCGCAGGAACGCCATGGCGCCGGCTTGAATGGCACTCGCGAGCTCGCGCATGCCTTCGTCACCGTCCGGCTGGCTCTTGACGTAGAAATAGAGCAGCAGCGAGAACACCAGGCCGCCAAGCCCGAACCACAGGGCCCAGGTCATCCAATGCTCCACGAGAAGTCTCTCCTGTATGCCGTTACCGTGTTGCCGCCTGGCCTCAAGCGCTGTTGAAGGCGTTCATGGCGGACTCCATGCCCTCGGTCATCCACGACTCGACCGCGAGGACCATCCTGCCGAACTGTTCGAGAATCGCTTCTTCGTCCCTCGAGGTGGGGACGCCCAGCACCCAATCCGCCAGGTCGAGGTCGGAGTGAACCGGCGCGCCGACGCCAATCCTCAGACGCGCGTACTCCCGGCTGTCCAGAGCCTCCTCGACTGACTGCAAGCCATTGTGACCGCCCGCCGAGCCCCTTCCCTTGAGTCGGAACCGGCCAGGCGGCAACGCCGCGTCGTCCACCACCACGAGGAGATCCTCCTCGAAGCGAAAACCATGAACGGCCAGGTACTTCGACAGCACCCGGCCGCTCCGGTTCATGTATGTCATCGGCTTTACGATTCGAACTTCGTGGCGGCCCACCGGCCCACCGACGGAGGCCTCCGGGCCCGTCTGCGCAAAAGCGCCCAACGACCAACGCGTTGCGAGGTGATCGGCCAGCCACCAACCCGCGTTGTGCCGGGTGTCCCGATACCGGTCCCCGGGGTTCCCCAGGGCCAGGATCAGCTTCATCCGCGCACCCGACCGGGAGCTACCCCTCGTCCGTCTCTTCGTCGTCGCCGCGGGCGGTGATCACCTCCGGCTCGACGTCCTCGTCCAGCAGATCGGAGACCTCCTCGCCTTCCTCCTCTTCGACCTCGATGACCCGCGGCGCGACGACCGCACAAACCGTCAGGCTCGCATCTTCGAGCGGCGTCACGTCGCCCGTGTCGATCTCGCCGATATGCAGTGAGTCACCGATCGCCAATTCCGAGATGTCCGCCTCGAAGGCGGAAGGAATGTCCCGCGGGAGGCACTCGACTTCCAGCTCGTAGCGGATGACCTGCAGGGTGCCCCCGTTGCGAACACCGATCGGGTTCCCCTCGAGACGGACCGGCACGGCAACCCGGATCTTCTCTCCCGCCGTGATCTCGAAGAAGTCGACATGCAGGATGACGGACCGGTAGGGATGCCTCTGAATCTCACGAATCAGCACGGGCTTCGGCTTTGCTCCATCGATCTGGAGATCGATCAGAGTGTTCTCCGCCGAGATCCTGCTGATCAGGGCCTTGAACTGGAGCTCGTCTGCCTGCACGGCTACCGACTCGGCTCCGTGGCCGTAGACGTTGCCCGGAATCTTCCCGGTCGCCCGGATGCGCCGCGCCGCGCCCTTGCCCGTCTCGCTTCTCGTTTCGACCTGGAATACCGCCTGCTCGCTCATCTCTAATCCTCGCGCGCCGTCCCGCCCGGTCCGGCTTCGTCTTCGTGGTCTATTGCTATGTGAACAGCTTGCTCACGGAACGATTGTAGTGCGTGCTCTCGATGGCCCTCGCCAGCAGGTTCGCCACCGACACGGTGGTCAGGTTCTCGAGGTCGGCGTTCGTCTCTTCCGGGATGGCGATCGTGTCCGTCACCGCGAGCTCGACCAGGTTCGCCCCGTTCAGCCTTTCCACTGCCGGCCCTGACAGCAGAGCGTGTGTTGCGATCGCGTAGACCTCTTTGGCTCCGCGTTCCCGAAGTGCGACTGCCGCGTTGGCCATGGTTCCGGCCGTGTCCACCATGTCGTCGGAAATGATGCAGCGCATTCCGTCCACGTCACCGACCACGTTGAGGACTTCAGCCTCGTTCGGGCCGGGTCGCCGCTTGTCCATGATGGCCAGCCCGGCGCCCAACCGTTTGGCGTAACCGCGAGCCATCTTGGCGGCGCCCACATCGGTGGCGACGACCACCAGATCGTCCTGGTTCATGCCCGCGTAGTGGGACATGAACACGGGCGCCGCGTACAGGTGGTCCACGGGTATGTCGAAGAACCCCTGCAGCTGGTGCTGGTGAAAGTCGATCGTGATGAGCCGGTCCGCTCCGGCAGCCACGATCAGGTTCGCCATCAGCTTGCCGGCGATCGACACCCTCGGCTGGTCCTTCCGGTCCTGGCGCGCATAGCCGAAGTAGGGGACCACCGCCGTCACCCGGGCCGCCGATGCCCGTCTCGCCGCGTCGATCAGGAGCAGCAGTTCCAGGATGTTTTCCGCCGGCGGGTTCGTGGACTGAATCACGAACACATCCCGCCCCCGTACATTCTCGTCGATCCGGACGAAGATCTCACCGTCGGCGAATCTTTTGATCGTCACGTCACACAGCGGCTGGCCCAGCTCCTCCGCGATCCTCTCCGCGAGGCCCGGGTTCGCCGTGCCCGTGAGCACCATCATGGGTGTGCCTGTGGCCGACTGCTCCATCATGTCCGGCTCGCTCTCCGCGCTTGCATCGTGTACGCGTCCCGAAAACAGCCGCGTAGTTTACACCTGGCGTCCGGAAGCGTCAACCGCTTCGGGGGACTGGGTGGGAGGCGTTCGACTCCTTATCCTGGACGTCGAGACTCCGTTCGTACAGCAGTTGCGTCGGGTAGGCGAACTCGACCCCGGCCTCGGCCAACTTGCTCATCAGAGCGAGATTGACCCTCTCCTGGACGTCCATGAAGACGTTGTAGTCGGGAACCACCATGAAGTACACGGTCTCGAACTCCAGGGCCCACTGGCCCAGGCCCTTGAAGTGGCACCTTTGGAAGCGGGTCATCTCCTGTGCCTCGATGATCTCCCGAATCCAACCTGGAATCTGAGCCACGAGCTCCGGATCCGTCTCGTAGACGATCCCGAAATTGAAGTCGGCGCGGCGCTCGAGCATGCGCCCGTAGTTGCGTATGCGGCTCCTCAGCAGATCGCTGTTCGAGAAGACCAGCTGCTCGCCCGAGACACTCCTGAGCTGCGTGGTCTTGAGCCCTATCTCTTCCACGGTTCCGCGGTACTCGTCGATCGCCAGCGAGTCGCCCACCAGAAACGGCTTGTCGAAGATGATGGACAGAGAGGCGAAAAGGTCCGCCAGGATGTTCTGGACGGCGAGGGCGATCGCGATCCCCCCGATCCCGAGGCCCGTGATGAGTGCGGTGACGTTGACGCCCCAAGCCTGGAGGACAAAGACGAAGATGAGGAACCAGATCACGCCGACACCGAGCAGCCGGATAAGGTTGAACGACGTGGCGACTTCAGCGTCGTCCCGGTACCTGTCGTCCCGGACGTCCGACAGGAGCGATTGGAAGCCCCCGGAGACCCACAGGCCGATCTGGACCAGTACGGCGGAGGCCAGGACGTCGCCGAATGCTCCATCGATCGCCACGGGGAGCTCTAGGTAGCGGGCGCCCGCGTACAGGGCCGGCCACCACGTAGAAGAAGCTCCTGGTGGACTTCGCAGCGGCGACCAGGGCGTCATCCACATATGTGCTCGTAGAACGGGCGAGCGCACTTGCGCGCTGGATCAGATGCGGCACGAGGGCTCGCAGCAGAACCGCAGCCACCAGCGCGACCCCCAGACCGGTCAGCCAGGTCCCGACCGTGTTGCCCCACACGACTTCACCTAAGAAAGTCATTACATGTCTCTCCCACGAGGTGTCTTCCACGCAAGTCCGGCGGATCCCGAGTGCGGTCAATCTCGCTTCCGCGCCGGCTGCCGCAAGGATCGGGACGGCGTGGGTCTTGAAGGCGCCCTGCGGTTCCGCCTATAGTCGTCTGCATGAGAAGCGCACGGTGGTCCGGTTCGGGTACAGGTACGCCATTGAAGGCAGGATTGGCGGCCGCCGTGATCGCAATGTCAGCCCCAGGTACGGTCTTCGCGCAACAGTCGTGCGGGAGTGACTCGCCGGAGCTAGGCCTTCCTGAAGGCTTCTGCGCCGTGGTCGTCGTGGAAAGCGCCGCCCGTCCGAGGCATGTGGCAGTCCGCCGCAACGGTGACGTCTATGCCGCTCTGAGGGGCGGGCGCGAAGCAGGCGGGGGCATCCTCGCGCTACGCGACACGACGGGTGACGGGCAGGCGGACATCATCGAGCGCTTCGGCGACGAGCGGGGAGGAACGGGAGTCGCCCTTCACCAGGAGTATCTCTACTTCGGACGAGACGATGCCGTGCTCAGGTATCGGCTGACGCCGCAGGAACTCCTTCCATCCGGGGAGTCGGAAGCCGTGGTCTCGGGTCTTCCCGCCGATGGCAGCCACGCCGCGAAGTCGATCGCGATCAACGGAGACGGATCCCTGTTCGTGAATATCGGCTCGCGCTCGAACTCGTGTCAGGAGGAGGACCGCGGCACCCGATCGCCGGGTATCGATCCGTGCACCGAGCTGGCGAATCGGGCCGGAATCTGGCGCTTCGATGCGAACCGGCTGGGCCAGACGCTGGAAGACGGCGAACGATGGGCGACCGGCCTTCGCAATACGGTTGCCCTGGCGGTCGATCCCTCTGATGGCCAGCCCTATGGCGTGGTCCACGGCAGAGATCAGCTGCGCCAGTCCTGGGGGTTCTCCGATGAATCCTCGGCCGAGAAGCCGTCGGAGGAATTCCACCGCATCGAGCGCGGAAGGAAGTACTCCTGGCCGTACTGCTACCACGATCCGACGGTGGGGAGGCTGGTGACCGCTCCCGAGTACGGCGGTGACGGCTCGGACTCCCGTCGATGCGAAGGCCTGACCGAACCGCTTATCGCTTTTCCGGCCCATTGGGCGCCCAACGCCCTGGTCTTCTACGAGGGCGATGCTTTCCCCGACCCGTATCGTAACGGCGCGTTCATCGCGTTCCACGGATCGTGGAACCGGGCGCCTCTTCCCCAGGAAGGATACAACGTAGTGTTCGCGCCGTTCGAGGACGGACAGCCCACGGCAACCTGGAACGTCTTCGCGGACGGCTTCGCGGGGGACGATCCGGGACCTCGCACCGCCCTGCACCGCCCAACCGGGTTGGCGGTGGGGCCGGACGGTTCCCTCTACATCACGGACGATCGCGGTGGCACTATCTGGCGCGTCTTCAGACCCTGACCCGCGGCTCGTAGACCAGGGTCGCGACTCGGCCCGGGACCTCGAGATCCTGATTCGATCGCGGTATCCGGCCGTGGCGGTAGACACTCTGGAAGAAGACCGGCTGCGTGAGCTCCTGGAGCGCGTCGCACGTCGGCTCGATGTGCCCCTGTACACGTGGAGTCGCACCCGCGGGCTGATGCGGGAGGGGAAGGACCAGGCGACCTACGACACTGCCGATCCGTTCAAGATGCTGGCCCATCTCGAGGCCTCGCAGTCGCCCGGTGTCGTTCTGCTGGCCGATTTTCACCCGTACCTGGAGGATCCGCTTCTCGTTCGAAAACTGCGCGAGGTATTGCCCGCGTTCGCCAGCGACCGGAGGGCCCTGGTTCTGTCCGGACACGGCGTCCAGCTCCCCCCCGAAATCGGGAAGCAGGGTGTTCCGTACAGGCTCTCGCTGCCGGATCTCGAAGGTATCCGGACCGAGCTGCGACAGGTGGTGCGGAAGGCCGCCCAGGAAGAGAACGTACGCATCGAGGTCGCGGAAGCCGAAGCGGATGCGATGGCGCGGGAACTCCAGGGATTGACGCGAGACGAAATCCGCAGGACCCTCCGCCGAGCCATGGTGGAGGACGGCCGCTTGACGCGGGCGGACATCGATCTGATCCGGCAGGCCAAGCGCGAAAGCCTGGGACAAACCGGACTGCTGGAGTTCATCCCGGCCGCTGAAGTGGAGCCGATTGGCGGCATGGCGGCTCTGCGGGCCTGGCTCGACAAGAGGCGCGATGCGCTGGGGAACGAGGCACGCGAGTTCGGACTCGAGCCCCCGCGCGGAGTTCTTCTCATGGGAGTCCAGGGGTGCGGCAAGAGCCTCATGGCGAGAAACGTGGCGGCCGAGTGGGGACTTCCGCTCGTTCGACTGGACCCCGCGGCCCTGTATGACAAGTACGTGGGCGAGACCGAACGCAATCTACGCCAGGCGCTGGAAACCGCTGACGCGATGTCGCCCGTGGTGCTGTGGATCGACGAGATCGAGAAGGGGTTCGCGCGCGACGCAGGAGAATCGGACGGTGGTGTGAGCGGAAGGCTGCTGGGCACCTTCCTCACCTGGCTCCAGGAACGCGACAGCCGCGTGTTCGTGGTCGCCACGGCCAACGACGTGGACCGGCTTCCGCCGGAGCTTCTGCGCAAGGGGCGGTTTGACGAGATCTTCTTCGTCGATCTCCCGGGACCGGCCGAGCGGCGGGACATCCTGGCACTGCACCTGGCGCGAAGAGGACGCGACCCTGACCGGTTCGACCTGGACGGGTTGGCCGGAGCGGCCGAGGGGTTCTCCGGAAGCGAGCTGGAGCAGGCGGTGGTGGCTGGCCTGTACACGGCTTTCGCGGAGAAGACGGACCTGGGCCAGGAAACCCTTCGGGCAGAGATCGAGTCCGCGGTCCCCCTGTCCGTCACTCTCGCCGAACGCGTCGACGCCCTGCGCCGCTGGGCCCGCGGCCGAGCCGTTCCCGCCGCGTGACCGGGGTGCCCTCGGCCGACCCGCCGCGTCCGGTAGTCCACACGTTTGCGGGAGGCGTTCTCGATCGAGCAGCACACGTGCGCCGTGACGCAGAGCGGATCGGCCAGCTGCTCGCGGTCCGAGAATCACGGTTCCTTCCGTTTCGCGGATTGGATCCACTCATCCTCGGGGGAGCGGAGCCGGGCCTGGGTTGGCTTGGTCGCGGCCGGCTCGATGGGCTAGTGGACGTAGATCGGACGGCGCTCTTCCTCGGCCTGGAGAACGGCGCCGGCAGGTTCGCGGTGGTGCTGCCTGATACCGTCCGGGGTGAGGACACCGGACCAGGTGCCTCGTTCCGGAGCGTCCGTGGAATAGCTCCTCTACTTTCGACGCCGGACGCCTCCGTCGTGGCCCTGGGCCGTTCACTCGTGGCCTGGCACGCAACGCACGAATACTGTCCCAGCTGCGGCAGCCGGGCGTCGATGACGGAGGCCGGCCATGCCCGACGCTGCGGAGACGACGCGTGTGGCACCGTTCAGTTTCCGCGCACCGACCCCGTCGTGATCATGCTCGTCCACCGTGAGGGACTCTGCCTCCTGGGGCGGGCAATCCGCGCCCTCAGGTATCCCCCGGGTCTGCATTCCTGCCTGGCCGGCTACGTCGAACCGGGGGAATCGATCGAGGAAGCGGTGCGCCGAGAGACGTGGGAGGAAGCCGGTCTCAAGATCGGGCACGTACAGTATCACTCGTCCCAGCCCTGGCCATTCCCATCCACGCTGATGATCGGGTGCTTCGCGGAGGCGCTTCCCGGGAAGGTCCGCATCGATCGCTCGGAGCTGGAGAGCGTCCGCTGGTTCACCGGGGAGGAACTTCGGCAGGCCGTGGAGCGTTGGGACGAGGAAGCGGCACTCCGGGTGCCTCCGCCCCTTACCATAGCTCACCAACTGGCCAGGGCCTGGCTAGCCGAACGCCCGGACCTGAACTGATCCAACACTCAGACCGAAAGTCGAATGGAAGAAAGAGTCGTAGCACCGCACGCAACCACACCGCTCCTCGCAACACCTACCGGTGGTGGCCTGAGCTTCATGCCGTCGGACATCCTCGAGCAGACCTGCAAGCGGGTGGGCGTCGCGTCGCTGGTTTTCGCCGCGATCTGGGCATGGGTCCTCGTGATGAACAACCTCGCCTGGCGGCTGTTCGGGCCGGCAACGGCACACGTCGAGCAGTGGTCGGGACATGGCAATCCCATCGCGATCACGGGTCTGGTCATCTCGCTCGGGATGGTGTTCGTCGCCGGACGACTGCATCACCAACCCGAGAAGTTGCTTGACGTCGGTCTCGTCTTCGAGGTCGCCACCGCGGCTCTGGTGGGGGCGGTGAACTGGTGGGTCGCCACGCCGAATGGCCGCGGCGTATCGTGGATCTGCGTCATCATCATCTTCTATCCCGCGATCGTGCCGGCCGGCATGCGAAAGATACTGCTCGCGTCTCTCATCGCCGCGAGCATGGACCCCCTGTGGTACTGGATCGGCACCCTGCGCGGAGTGGAGTTCGGACTGAGCGGGTATGAGCTTCTGTGGTCGTTCGTACCGAACTACGTGTGCGCCTTCCTTGCCGTCGTCCCCGCGAAGGTGATCCGGGGACTGGGCCGGCGCGTGTCACGCGCTCGCGAGCTGGGGGCGTACAAGGTGGGCGAGCTCCTCGGACAGGGGGGCATGGGCGACGTGTACAGGGCCACCCACCGGCTGCTGGCTCGGCCCGCCGCGATCAAGCTCATCCGGCCTGAGGCCCTGGGTGGCAGCTCCGATTCGACGTCGGTGGCCGTCGAGCGCTTCCGCAGAGAGGCGCACGCCGCCGCCAATCTCAGGTCGCCCCACACGATAGAGTTGTACGACTTCGGCGTGAGTGACGACGGTAGCCTGTATTACGTGATGGAGCTCCTCGAAGGACTGAACCTGCAGGAGCTGGTCGATCGGTTTGGCCCCATTCCCCCGGCGCGGACGGTTCACCTCCTGAAGCAGGCCTGCCTCTCCCTGGGCGAAGCCCACGAGCGTGGCCTCGTACACAGGGACATCAAGCCCTCCAACCTGGTCGCCTGCCGGATGGGAGTGGCGGTGGACTTCGTCAAAGTCCTCGATTTCGGGCTCGTCAAGATGCCGTCCGAGGAAGGAGCCCAGCAGGTGGACCTCACGTCCCCCAACGTCACGACGGGTACCCCGGCCTTCATGGCGCCGGAGGTCGCGCTGGGGAATCGACCGGTGGACGGGCGGGCGGATCTCTATGCCCTCGGATGCGTTGCCTACTGGCTCCTGAGCGGGCGGACTCCGTTCGAGGCGCCGACGGCCGTCGCGATGCTCATGCAGCACGTACAAGATGAGGCCCGACCACCGTCCGAGGTGTCCGAACTGGCGATCCCACCGGAACTGGACCGACTCGTCCTCGACTGCCTGGCGAAGGACCCGGACGATCGGCCGGCCGACGCCGCCGTGCTGTACCGGCGCCTGGCCGACTGTCCACTACCCGACCCGTGGGATCGCGACCGGGCCGTGGGTTGGTGGTCTCTTCACCTCGGGGGGGCGGAGTTCGACGGAATACCGGCTGAGAAACCTGTGGGCAGAGGTGCTGAGCAAACGACCGTGCTGTACGTGGAAGATCGGACGCAGCCGTAGTCACAGTGGACATTGGCCCTCCAGGATTCGAACCTGGATTACCGGCTCCAAAGGCCGGGGTCTTGCCATTAGACGAAGGGCCAGAGCCCTGGGCGGCGGTCGCCGGACCGCGACCCGCAGACGACCCGATAATCGACCCGGGACAGTGGAGCGTCAACCCGGCGGCCCGGGCCTACGAGAGCGTTCGTGTCCGGATCGTCGACAGGCTTTCCGCTTCGTGGAACGACTCCACGGCCCGAGCGAGCACGGACTCGTCGGAGAACAGGCCCGCCACGCACGATCCGCTACCGCACAGCAGCGCCACATCCGCTCCGCGATCCAGGAGCAAGTCCCGGATACCGGCCAGGTCCGGGTGCCGGCGAAACACTGGCTCCTCCAGGTCGTTCGCCGCCAGGCGCCCGAGCACCGAGCCCTCGGACAGATCGGCCGGTCCGGGAAGCAGGCCCGGATCCGGGGGCACCACGAGACCCGCCGCCCGATCCTCGGCCAGCCACCCGTAAGCCTCTCCTGCCCCGATCGGGTAGCCGGGAACGACGATCAGAACCGGTCGTGAGGGGGGGGCTTCGAGGGGAAGCAGGCGTCGGCCGCGCTCCCAGGCCAGGGCCATCGGCGTCTCGCACAGACCGAACGGCACATCGCTGCCCAGCTCCCCTGCCAGCCGCGTAAGCGCGCGGCTATTCAGCCGATTTCCCCACAGGCCGTTGAATCCCCGGAGAACCGCCGCCGCGTCGGCACTGCCGCCGCCGAGACCGGCACCGGCAGGGATGCTCTTCTCGAGCCGAATCCGCGCTCCACCCTCGTGCCCCAGCGCGTTGCGCAGCGCCTCCGCCGCGCGCCAGCACAGGTTGGTCGAGTCGGAGGGAACCTCGGGGCCGCCCCTTACCTCGAGTCGGATCCCGGGCTCGTCGGTGGTTTCAAGCTCGAGACGATCCGCCAGCTCGAGACGCAACATGAGGGTCTCGATCGAATGGTAGCCGCCCTCCTCACGCGCCAGCACCCGGAGCCACACGTTCAGCTTGGCGTGGGCGAGCAGGCTCATCGAGCCCGCGTCCGGAAGCGGCTCAGGCATCGTGCACCGCCGTTTCCACGATCTCCTCGGAGTGGCCCATCTCCGACCACGAGAGACCAAAGTGGCGGATGTAGAACAGACCGAGAATCGTCACCGGTAGAAACGTCAGTATGTGGTAACTCGTGGCGAAGCTGACCATGTCCGTAGCCGGGACGTCGTACACGCCGAGTCCCAGCCGGGCCGCCGCCTCGAACACTCCGAAGAAGCCAGGACTCGATGGAGCGGCTACGGCGAACGCAATCACGGACTGCAGGAAGATGGCGCCCGTGAGACCGGGGGCGGCAATGCCGAACGCCAGCAGACCCAGCCAGATGGACACGGACAGGTTGAGCCATACTACGACCGACCACAGGAGAGCCTGCACGAACGTCGCCGTATTGTGAAGCGCTCCAAGACCTTCGAGGAATCCTGCCACCAGGCGACTCGCACGCTCGCGGAGCCTGGGCCTGAACAGGCGGCCAAGCGTTCGCTCGAACAGCCCGATGGACCGGTCCGGGTGGCGCGCGGCCAGCCACAGCAGGAAGAACGCGAGTCCGAACGCGAGGGCTCCGAGGTTCGCCGTCCGGCGCACGGCAAGCGCCGTCGCGCCCTCACCGAGGGGAAAGCCGGGCAGAGAGATCGTGACAAACAGGAAGAAGGCCAGCACCAGTCCATCGAAGATCCGCTCTGCCACCAGCGACGCCACGGACGCCCCGATGTTGATCCCCTCGGTGCGCGACAGAGAGTAGGCGCGAGCGAATTCGCCGAGGCGCGCCGGCAGCAGGTTGTTGACCGCGAACCCGATACAGGTAGCACCGAACCGCGGGACGAATCGGGTGTCCGGATACCTTGGACGCAGCAAGACCCGCCATCTGGCAGCTCGTAGCACGAAGCTGAACGTCGCCGCTACCACCGCGCCGGTCAGCAGCCACGGATCCGCCTGGCGAACCCGGTCCCACACCTCGGCGACCGACACGTCCCGCAGCACCCACCACAGCAGGAGGACGGTAAGAGCGAGGCCGACGGCCGACTTCAGGGCGTGACCGCGCACCAATCAGCCTTCCCGCGCCCGCAGAATCAACCCCTTCATCTCGCGGACCGCCCGTTCCATCCCGACGAGCACCGAGCGGCTGACGACGGAGTGGCCGATGTTGAGTTCCTCGAGGTCCGGGATCGCGGCCACCGGGATCACGTTCTCGTACGTCAGTCCATGACCGGCGTGCACGGCCATCCCCAACCCACGGGCCAGTTCCGTCGCCGCCCGCAGTCGCCCCAGCTGGTCGAGGGCTTCCTGGCCGGGCCGCGCGTTGGCGTACTCTCCGGTGTGAAGCTCTACCGCGGTGGGACCGAGATCCGCCGATCGCCTCACCGATTCCGGGTCCGGATCGATGAACAACGAGGTGCGGATCCCGACGGCGTGCAGCCGCTCCAGTGTGCTGCCGATGCGCTCGGCCGCCTCTTCGCCGACGTTGAGGCCACCTTCCGTAGTGACTTCCTGGCGTTTCTCGGGCACGAGCGTCGCCTGGTAGGGGAGCCAGGACTCGGCCAGGTCGAGGACTCCCTCCGTCACGGCGAGCTCCAGATTGATCGGCGTGCGGGCGGTGCGGAGCAGGAGCTCCACGTCCCGGTCCTGGATGTGTCTCCGATCTCCACGAAGATGCACAGTGAGTCCGTCAGCGCCGCCCAGCTCGGCCAGTACCGCGGCGCGCACCGGATCGGGCTCGTCCGTCTGACGGGCCTGCCGGACCGTGGCGACATGATCGACGTTGATGTAGAGGCGCATGGAAAACTCGCGTTCGCGGGTCGCTGAACAGGTCTCGACACGATACTGCGGGTCGGCGGGCCGGTCGAGTGCGTCGGACTCGCCACTCACTCCGAGTCGAGGCGCCGCACGGCCACTTCTCGCTTGTCGCGCCACCTGCCCAGCGTGGCCACCGGCACTCGTGCTCGCAGGACCACACTCGTCTCCCCATCGGTCCGCTCGAGGATCTCCGCGCTTCGGTAGGCCTCCGCCAGAGTCTTGCCGTCGGTCACCGGAATCTCGATCAGAACCGTGGGCCGCAGGCGACGGAGTCTGGAGAGGAGAGCCCGCTTCAGCGGCTCCAGCCCCTCCGGCTCGAGCACCGACGTGAACACGTTCGCCGGCCACTCCGCCGACACACGGCCCCTAAGAGCTTCTTCCTCGGCGTGGGTGAGCTGGTCCGTCTTGTTGAACACCATCAGACCGTCAGCGTCCGGGATATCGAGATCGTACAGGACCTGCTGCACCGCTTCCACCTGGTGATCCCAGCCCGGGGCGGACGCATCTACCACGTGCACCAGGAGATCGGCTTGCCGGGCCTCCTCCAGCGTCGCCCTGAAAGAAGCGACCAGATGGTGCGGCAGCTTTCGGATGAAGCCCACGGTGTCGGTCACCAGGGCCCGGTAACCGGCGTCCAGATCCACCGCCCGGGTGGCGGAGTCCAGGGTAGCGAAAAGCCGGTCCTCCACGAACAGATCGGCGCCCGACAATGCCTTCAGAATCGAGGACTTGCCGGCGTTCGTGTAGCCCACGAGGGCCACGCGGAACTCGGTCTCCCGGCCCCGGCGCCGGGTATCGCGCGCGCGCGCTATGTGCTCCAGCTCATCCCTCAGCCGCGTGATCCGACGATCCATCATTCGCCGGTCTGTCTCCAGCTGCGTCTCCCCGGGGCCCCGCATTCCGATCCCGCCCTGAATTCTCGACAGGTGGGTCCACATCCGCTTGAGGCGCGATCGCATGTACTGCAACTGGGCCAGTTCGACCTGCAAACGCGCTTCCGCGGTGCGGGCGCGAAGCGCGAAGATGTCCAGAATCAGCTCGGTTCGGTCCATCACTCGCCGGTCGAGGGCCTTCTCGAGTGCCGAGCCCTGGGCAGGAGTCAGATCCTCATCGAAGATCACGAGGCTGGCCTCGGTCTGGTCGGCCAGAAGTCGCAGCTGCTCGGCCTTTCCACGTCCTATGTACAGAGCGGGGTGAGGCGAGTCGAGCCGTTGAACCAGGGTTCCCGCCACCGCGGCGCCCGCCGTGTCCGCCAGGCGCTCGAGCTCCTCGAGGTGCTCGTCCACCAGGGTCTCGGGCTCGTCGGCGAGCGGAGCTCCCACCAGGATCGCTCGTTCCACGGGCGGTTGGATCTCGATGAGGTCAGGCGTCGGATTCCTCCGCATCTGTTTGTCCCGGCGAGCCAGAGGTCGCGCGGACCCGACGGGCACGCTCGAGTCTGCTGGCGACATCGGGCTCGATTCCCCGCTCCCCCGGAACGTAGAAGCGGCTTCCGGACAACGAATCGGGAAGGTATGTCTGGGGGGCCACTCCACCCTCCCAGTCCGGATCGTACCGGTACCCTGCCCCATACCCGAGATCCTTCATCAGCCGTGTTGGCGCGTTTCGGATGTGGAGTGGAACCGGCTCAGCCGGAGTCTCCCGAGCCGCCTTCATGGCCGCGCCGAAACCGCGGTACAGGCGATTCGACTTGGGGGCCGCCGCCAGGTAGGCGCAGGCCTCGGCCAGCGCAAGATCGCCTTCCGGAGAACCCAGGAAATGAAATGCGTCGCGGGCCGCGACGGCGACCTGGAGGGCTCCCGGATCCGCCATCCCGATGTCCTCCACCGCCATGCGAACAAGGCGGCGCGCGATATACATGGGATCCTCACCACCGTCCAGCATTCGGGCCATCCAGTACAGAGCCCCGTCCGCATCCGACCCCCGAATCGCCTTGTGGAGAGCCGAGATCAGGTTGTAGTGCTCTTCGCCCGACTTGTCGTACCGGGCGAACCGGCGCTGCAGTGCCGCCTCGACGTGCTCGAGGAGTATCGTCCCGCCATCCTCCACGAGATGCGCGGCCGTTTCGAGGGCATTGAGCGCACGGCGGGCGTCCCCGTCCGCCGAATCCGCAAGCCGGTCCAGCGCTTCCGGGTCGATCTCCAGGCCCCGCGTCCCCAGCCCCCTCTCGACATCCTCCAGGGCCCGGCGAGACAGACAGGCGATGGCGTCCGCCTCGAGCGGATGGAGGACGAGCACGCGGGTGCGGCTGAGCAGGGGGCCCACGACCTCGAAGCTCGGATTCTCGGTAGTGGCGCCGATCAGGGTGATCGTCCCCGCTTCCACATGCGGAAGGAACGCGTCCTGCTGTGACTTGTTGAACCGGTGGATCTCGTCGACGAACAGGATCGTGTCCTGACCTGTGGCTCTCTTTCTCTGCGCGGCCTGGTCGATGAGATCTCGGACCCGCCCGATTCCTTCGGTTACCGCCGAGAACGGCTCGAACCGGGCGCCGGTGCGACCGGCCACAATGCCGGCGAGCGTCGTCTTGCCACACCCCGGAGGACCCCAGAGAATCAGACTGGGCACCCGGTCCTGTTCGATCAGTTCCCGCAGTGGTGCCCCCTCCCCCACCAGGTCGGGCTGGCCGAGCAACTCTTCGATCGACCGGGGGCGCATGCGCGCCGCCAGGGGGGCCCCTTCGCCTGCCGCCAGCGGGTCGGGCGTGGGCCTTCCCGCATCGGGTCCGAACAGATCCGGTTCCCGGGTCATTCCTCCATGCTCCCGTCGAGACCACCGAGGTCGTCAAGACCACCGAGCTCGATGAGCTCACGGGCCGTCTCCAGCAGCACCTCGCGCTCGTTCCGATCCGGCGATTCGATAACCTGCGCGAGGAGTTCTTCCAGCATGAGGCCGACAAGCGGACCGCGAGGTAGCCCCAGTTCCAGAAGATCGGTACCGTCCACGGCCAGCTGCGCGACCGAGATCGGAACCTCCTCGACCAACTCGTCATGCACCCGGCGCCACGTGTACACCAGCGCTCGCTGGTTGTCTTCCGACCCTGAGGCCCGCGCGGCGGCGAAGTGAAGCCGGAAGAGGTCGCGGGCGTGCTCGGGCCCCACCGTATGCAGCCACTCCCGAATGGTCGCGGAACCGTCGGCCGGGCCGACAAGCGGCAAGTAGTGCGTCACCAGGTGCACGGCGCGGCGTATATCCGCGTTCGAGAACTTGAGCCGCCGCAGCAGGTCTTCGGCCCCCGCAGCGGGTGTGTCCGACGTGTCTTCACCTGCGCGCGAGAGCAGGAGGAGCCGAACGACGCGCAGCAGCGGCCGGTCCGGATTCAGGGCGTCGATCGCGATGAGCGTCCGGTTCCACGGCTCACCGTGTGCCGCCGGGGCGATCTCCCTGTACCAGTGGTCCAGGGCTTCGTAGTCGGCATACATGCGGAGCGACCCCGAGGCCACATCCGACGAGAGCACCTTGAGGAGCTCCTCCCGCACTCGCTCCGCCGATAGCCGTGCGAGGTGGCCCGCCGCCTGTCGCAGCGCAGACCGGGTGTCCGGCTCGACTGCGAGATCGTAGGTGCCGGCGAACCGGAAGCCGCGGAGCACCCGCAGGTAGTCCTCCGCGAAGCGCAGGGCCGGCTCTCCAACGGCCCTGAGGATTGCGTTCCGCAGGTCATCGATCCCCCCGTACGGATCGCGCAGCTCGTCGGTGGCAGGTCTCCACGCGATCGCGTTGATCGTGAAGTCCCTTCGCGCCAGATCGTCATCGATGTCCGTCGCGAATTCGACAACGGCGTGCCGCCCGTCCGTCTCGACGTCGAGGCGGAAGGTCGTCACCTCGTACATCGCTTCGTCTTCGGCGAGGACCCCGACCGTTCCGTGTTCCACTCCGAGGGGTACCGTGCGGGGAAAGGCACGGCGCACGGCCTCCGGTCGCGCGTCCGTCGCCAGGTCCCAATCGGCCCTCGGCCGCCCGTGAATCGCGTCGCGGATGGCACCGCCCACGGCCCATGCCTCGAATCCGGCGCTTTCAAGTCGCTGTGCGATCTGCAGGAGCCCGGGCGGCGGGTGGAATACGAGCCTTTCGCTCACGGGCACTCCACCCGCGTGACGATCAACCGCACAGGACACTCCCGCCGTTCACGTTGAGGATTTCGCCAGTCACGTGCCGGGCCAGGTCGCTGACCAGAAAGACCACGGGACCCGCTACGTCCTCGGGGGCTCCGATGCGCCGCACCGGAATCTCGGCGATGATCCGATCCCGATACGGTCCCTGCAGCACCGCGGCCGACATGTCAGTATCCACCCAGCCGGGGGCGACCGCGTTAACGGTGATCCCTCGCGGCCCCAATTCCACCGCCAGTGATTTCACGAACGCCTGCAGTGCGCCCTTGGATGCGGCGTAGTGCGCGTGTCCCGCTTCGCCGCGCTGGGCCGCTGTCGAAGTGATCAGCACTACCCGCCCACCGTCTCCCATCCGCTGGATGGCGGCCCGCGTGGTCAGGTAGGCGGATGTGAGGTTGGCGTCCATCATCCGGTGCCATTCGTCCGGCTCGAGATCCTCGACCGGACGGTGCTGCGAATTCCAGATCCCCGCGTTGCCCACGAATAGGTCCAGCACCTCCCCGAATTCGGCGTCCGCCCTGCGGAACAGTGCTTCCACGCCCGCAGCGGTAGCGAGGTCCGCCCGCTCCGCCCAGTGCCGGCGTCCATCCCCGGAAGATCCGCCGGACAGGCCCGACAGGTCTCGCACCGTTTCCTCGGCGGCCGCGCACTCCGAGCGGTAACCGATTCCGACCGTTGCGCCCGCGGCGCCGAGCATCAGTGCCACGGCCCGTCCGATTCCGCGTGTCCCCCCCGTGACGACCGCCGTCCGTCCCCCGAGATCGGGAAGACCTGGCGCCGGGACCGTCACCGGTCCTCACCGTCCTGCGCGAACCAGGCATCGACCAGGTCCGCGACGGCGTGCTCGATGGCGAGCTGAAGCTCCTGGACGCTCGCCGAGTCATCGGCCGGTACCCTGATCGCGAGATCTACGAGGGGCGCCAGCCGACCTCCGTCCCGGTCGAGCAGCGCCACGGTCGTCACCGGGATCCGCGCCGCGACCTCCACCGTCTCGAGCAGGTTCGACGAATTGCCGCTCGTAGAATGGAGAACCAGGAGGTCGCCCGGACGCGCATGCGCCTCGAAGACACGGGCAAACGCTTTCTCGAATCCGAAGTCGTTCGCCGCCGCGCTCAGGGTGGCAGTGCTGGCCGTGAGAGCGATCGCCGGAAGGGCGCGACGCTCGCGACGCAGGCGGACCACGTACTCGGTGGCGATGTGCTCCGCCGCGGCGGCGCTTCCACCGTTCCCCACGTATAGCAGCTTCCCTCCGCCAAGCAGCGTCTCCCGAACCAGCTCGGCGTACCGCGCCGCCGGACCCGCGACCAGGTCGGCAGCGAGCTCGGCGTTGCTGGCGAGGTTCTGCATGTGGCGCCGCACGGCGTCCGCGGAATCCGAATTCACGTCAACCTCCGGTCACGAGACGCCGCAATCGATCCATCCATCCGGAGCGAGGCTCACAGGCGGGAACGCCCGCAAGTCGATCACCCGTAAGGACCGCCGCCGGGTTCACGGACGTAAGCAGGGTCGCCTGTTCCTCGCAACCTGCCTCAACCAGGTAGTCCCATGCCTGGCGCACCGTGGCGACCCGCTGTGGACGCGCGTGGTTGTCGGACGCGATCACGTCCACCGAACTGTCCGCCAGCATCCGGCGCACCACGCGCTGTGCCTCGCCACCATGCTCTCCCCACAGACTGCCCGCGTTCACACACATGATGGCACCCATTTCTCGCCACCGCGCGATCCACCCGTAGGCGCGCTCCACTCCCGAGTAGCGTTCCGGGTGTGCAAGCACGGGCACCCAGTCGGCCGCCAGGACTATCTCGAGCATGCGGTCCGGATAGGCCGGCATCGCGAGCATGGGGAACTCGACCAGGAGTCTGCCTCCCTCGTCCAGGCCGATGCTCCGGTCGCTCAGATCCGCATCCGGGTCGTCGAGCCTGAACTCGAACGAGCAGCTCAGGTCCACCCCCGGACACTCTCGCGACGCGGCCTCCGCCAGCTCCGCAAAGGCCGTGTCGATGTCATCGCGCCACTCGCTGTGCACGGCGCTCGCCGCCAGGTGCGGCGTCGTGACCACGGTTCTGATGCCCTGTCGCTCGTACTCTGCGAGTTGCGAGATCGCTTCCCCCACATCCCTCGCCCCATCATCGACGCCGGGCACGAAGTGGCAGTGAAGGTCCACGAGTGGCGGTACGCTCAAGGGCCCCCCGCTCCTGATCCGCGCCGCGCGTTCACCGCCTCCGTCAGTCTCTTCCCGAGTTCTCCATCCAGACCCACCCGGTCCGCCAGCTCGGCCGAGCGACCCACCTCGGCTGCCGCTTCGAACGCATAGGTCAGCGCCGCGTCCGCCGCGAGCAGGCGAAGCGCCTCGCTCCGACTCCCGGTGCCTGCGACTACCTGCTCGAAGCCGGCAAGCGCAGCCGCTGCCAGGGCGTCGACCGGGTCGGAGAGATCGAGGCCCGGGGTCGTGTCGAGAAGCTGGAGGATGTCGTCTCGCAGCTCCAGTGGCGCATCCGCGAGTCGCGGCTCGAGCCAGAGCCGTGTCGCATTCGCGGTAGGAGTCATGAGGTCTCCCCCGCGCCCGCGACTTCCAGTGCTCCCTGGACCGCCGCAGCGATCGCCTCCTGCACGCGCGCCGGGTCGCCCACACCGCCGCGCGCGAGGCGCGGGCGGCCGCCACCACCGGATCCCGTCGCCCGGCTCGCGGCCCCGACCAGGTCGCCGGCCTTCAGTCCCCGACTGATCCAATCGTCCGTCACCACGGCGATGAACGCACCTTTGTCTCCCTCGCCGGTGTTCACGTGGACGATCGCCGCTCCCGACCCGATCCTGTCCCGCAACAGGTCACCGAAAGCCACGACGTCGGAACCGGCAGGCAGGTCCACCGAACCGCTGGCCAGTTTGCCGCCATCCGCCAGGTCGAGGGCTCGCTCCACCACTTCGTTGGCGACGTCCGCTGCGTCTCTTCCGTGCTGCTCTTCGAGCCGGGACTCGAGAACCGCCCTCTCTGAAAGCAGACTCTCTAAACGGCGCGGCAACTCGGCAGCCGGGACCTTCAGGGAAGTCGCGAGTTCGCTTACCAGGTCCTCCGTTTCCCGGACGCGACCGTAGGCGCGCGGTCCCGTGACGGCCTCGATCCGCCTGATGCCCGCTGCGACCCCGGTTTCCGCGGTGATCTGGAACAGCCCGATCTGCCCGGTGCTCCGAACGTGGCAGCCGCCGCAGAGCTCCAGGCTGATCTCAGGAACGCTGACGACTCTCACACGGTCGCCGTATTTTTCTCCGAATAGAGCCATGGCGCCTTCGTCCAGGGCTTCCCGGTAGTCGCGTTCTCCGATCTCGAGTGGCGTGTTCTTCCACACCGAGCGATTCACGGCTTCTTCGATCGCCCGCCTCTCGGAAGCCGTCACCGGACCCGTATGACTGAAATCGAATCGCAGGCGGTCGGGCGCCACCAGCGACCCGGCCTGCTGGACATGCTCGCCGAGCTCCGACCGCAGCGCCGCGTGCAGGAGGTGCGTGGCCGTGTGATTCCTCTCCGTGTTCCGCCGGGAGGCTTCGTCTACGGTCGCGACGACAATATCCGGCACCTGGCTCGTCGACCCGGCGACCGTTTCGCCGACCACTACGGTCTGGCCGCGATCGTTCCGCACGACCGACTCCACGATCATCTCCCAACCATCGGCGCTCACCGTGCCGCGATCGCTGACCTGGCCCCCCGCCTCCGCGTAGAATGGGTTGGTCTCGAGGATCAGCGCGCGCGCGCCGTCGAGCGTGGAGCAGGCAAGCACCCTGGACCGGACGGTCAACTGCTCGTAGCCCACGAATGTCTGGTCTCCCTCAGCCGTGACAGCTCTCGCCGCCGTGACCAGCTCTTCGCTCAACTCGTCGAAAGCGGTTCCCGTGAGCCGGTCCTCGCGTGAACGACGCCGCTGCGCCTCCAACGCACTTTCGAATCCCTCGACGTCCACGTCGTAGCCGCGCTCGGCTGCCATGAGCTGTGTCAGGTCCAGAGGAAACCCGTAGGTGTCGTACAGGCGGAAGACCTCGGCTCCGGCGATCGTCCCCCGTTTGCCCGCTGGAGCCAGCTCTTCGAATCGACCCATCCCGGCGTCGATGGTGGCCAGGAACCGCTCCTCTTCGGACCGCGTCGCACGCACGAGGTGGTCCCGCCGGTGACCGAGCTCCGGGTAGGTGTCGGCCATCAGGTCCACGACCACGTTCACCAGCCCGTCGAGCGTGGGTTCCCGGCGCCCCAGCAGCCACGCGTATCGTCCCGCTCGGCGCAACACCCGGCGGAGCACGTAGCCCCGCCCCTCGTTCGAGGGAAACACACCGTCCGCCAGCATGAACGCCACCGCCCGCGCGTGGTCCGCCAGGACGCGGAAAGGAAGCCCCTCGTCCCAATCCGCCCTATCGAGCGAATAGCGGCGACCGACGATCTCCTCAGCAGCAGCGATGATCGGCAGGAACAGGTCGGTGTGATAGTTGGTCCATGTCCCCTGCATGATCGCGGCGATTCGCTCCAGGCCTGCTCCGGTGTCGATGGACGGAGCAGGGAGCGGAGCATCGCCAGCGGCCGATCTCTCGAACTGCATGAACACGAGGTTCCATATCTCCATGAACGCGTCGGCCTCGCCGAGCGCGTTGAACGCCTCGGGCGTGAGGTCCGCCGGTGCCCCGGACGGCCTGAGGTCGTAGTGAATCTCAGAGCAGGGTCCGCACGGCCCGGTCTCGCCCATCTGCCAGAAGTTGTCCTTGTCGCCGAGTCGCAGAACTCTCTCCGGCGGAATGTCCGTGAGCTGCGGCCACAGGGAAGCGGCTTCATCATCCGTGTGGTGGACGGTCGCCCACAGCCTTCCGGGCTCCAGGCCGAGCTCCGACGTCACGAACTCCCAGGCGAAAGCGATCGCGTCACGCTTGAAGTAGTCGCCGAACGAAAAGTTGCCCAGCATCTCGAAGAACGTGTGATGCCGCGCCGTACGTCCCACTTCCTCGAGGTCGTTGTGCTTGCCGCTGACCCGAAGACACTTCTGCGAGGTGGCTGCTCGCGGGGACGGGCGCTCCGCCTCGCCGATGAACACTCTCTTGAACTGCACCATCCCTGCGTTCGTGAACAGCAGGGTCGGGTCATCCTCCGGCAGCAACGAGCTACTTGGCAGATGCAGGTGGCCGTGGCGTTCGAAGTATCGAATGAAGCTGGAGCGAATGTCGCTGGCCTTCATCTGTATCCGGTCGTTTGCGTTGGATCCTGTGCCGACGTCCTGCTCGGGATCGGAGATATCCCGTTAATATGCCGTGCCGTCCACGCGCTTACAATTGGCTGGACGAGGGCGCAGCCGGGCGGGTGCGAGTGCAACCGTCTCAGGGGCTTCCAGCGCCGGGGTCGTCGGGGAACAGTTCACGAACCAGGTCGCGAATCGCGCCGCGTCGAAAGCCTCGCCGGTCGAGGAACGACGCGAGTCGCCGACGAGCAACCGGAGGATCCAGGTCGCGAAGCGCGCGGACGCGGCGAAGTGCTGCAACCCGCAGCATCTCCGCCTCGGTGACTTCCTCTTCGGCCAACGCGACGTTGATCGCGTGCTCGGCGATGTGCCGCTCGACTCCCCGCGCGGCCAGCTCGGAAATCAGGCGCGGCCTGCCCCGCGGCCTGAGGCGAATGCGTTCACGAACGAAGGCCCGCGCGTATGCGGCATCGTCCAGGTAGCCGAGTTCGACGCAGCGGTCGATCGCCGAGTCAGCGTGGATCGTCAACCCGTGCCTGGCGAGGTAGCGCCTCACTTCCACACACGTACGGGGTCTGTACGACAGGTAGTGGACCGCCCGGTCCATGGCCTCTGCGTCGCCTGCCTCGCGGGCGAGCGCGTCGAGCTCGACCGCGGTGAGGCGAGCCCCGATCCGCAGATCCCGATGGTGGCAAAGGTCTTCGGAGATCCTGAATCGCTCTGTCCCGTCGGCTTCCAGAACGAAGCCCCCGAGACGGCCGGGGGCCGGATCGAGGGCGGTGATCACGGGCATACGCCGGTCGTTCCGGTGTCCGTGGTCAGGAACAGGACCTGAAGCCGATGAGCAACGTCACGCTTCAGTCCGCCTGGGCGGCCTCGGCGGCCTCGGCGGCCTCGGCGGCGGCCGTGTCTTCGCTCCCGGCTACCTCGGGCTCGGTCGAGACGACCATGCCGAGCGCCACGCGAAGCCGGGACTCGAGTTCTTCCGCGATATCCGGATTCTCAGCCAGGAACAGCTTGGCGTTCTCCCTTCCCTGCCCGAGCCGGACGTCGTCACCGTAGGAGTACCAGGCCCCGGAACGCTTTACCACGCCGTGCTCCTCGCCAATGTCGACCAGGATGCCGTTCCGGCTGATTCCCTCGTTGAACATGATGTCGAACTCGGCCTGGCGGAATGGCGGAGCGCACTTGTTCTTCACGACCTTCACCCGGGTGCGGTTGCCCACCTGATCCATCCCGTCCTTGATCGAGGCGATCCTCCTGATGTCCAGGCGCAACGAGGCGTAGAACTTGAGCGCCCGGCCCCCACTCGTCGTCTCCGGACTCCCGAACATGACCCCGATCTTCTCTCGAATCTGGTTGGTGAAGATCACGGCCGTGTTGGAACGGCCGATCGCGCCGGTGAGCTTCCGCAGGGCCTGGGACATGAGGCGGGCCTGGAGTCCGACGTGCGAATCCCCCATTTCGCCCTCGATCTCGGCGCGCGGCACGAGAGCCGCGACCGAATCCACGACCACCACGTCAAGAGCCCCGGACCGGACCAGGACCTCCGCGATCTCCAGGGCCTGCTCGCCCGTGTCCGGCTGCGATACCAGCAGGTTCTCCACGTCGACGCCCAGCTTGGCGGCATACGCGACGTCCAGGGCGTGCTCGGCGTCCACGAAGGCCGCGACGCCGCCGTCCTTCTGCGCGTTGGCGATGACGTGCAGGGTGAGCGTCGTCTTCCCGGATGACTCGGGCCCGAAGATCTCCGTAACCCTGCCTCGCGGAATGCCGCCGATGCCGGTCGCGTGGTCGAGCGATAGACCGCCGGTGGAGATCGACTCGATCCTCACCCGGGCCCCATCCGCGCCCAATCGCATGATCGCACCTTTGCCGTGCTGCCGCTCGATCTGGTTGATCGCCACGGAAAGGGCCTTCTTGCGCTCGTCGTTCAGTTCCAGTGCCATCGCCGCCTCGCCATGTGGTTCCAGGTGATTTCCGCCGGTCAATCCAGTATACCGAAGGTCTGTGACTTTCGCAATTTCTTCGGTTTTTGCGCTCCAACTGACGCCCCCGGAGCTACGATGGTCGCTTCAACAGACTCTCAAAGATGACCGCCCGCAACACGGTCCGCTACTCCCGGGAATGGCTTGCCCCCAGGCTTCCCGGACCACAGGATGGGTGGTGGACGCCACCTTGAATCTCGACGGAGCGATGGCCGCATGCCCAAGAAATCCGGGCCGCTCGAGGCCTCGAAATACGAGAAGCTGGGTTCCTTCTACCTCGGGCGAGAGGTGGATGCGAACGATCCGGACGCGGAGGGCTCGGCCCTCCTGTACGAGGCTCGGGACCTTACGACGCACGCCGTCGCGGTGGGCATGACCGGCAGCGGCAAGACGGGACTGTGCCTTTCGCTCCTGGAGGAAGCCGCGATCGACGGGATCCCGGCGATCGCGATCGACCCCAAGGGAGACCTCGGCAACCTCCTCCTCACTTTTCCCGACCTCGCCCCCACGGACTTCAGGCCCTGGATCGACGAGGCGAAGGCCGCTCGAGACGGCCTCACGCCCGACGAGCTCGCCGAGCGCGAAGCCGCCAAGTGGAAGAACGGCCTGGCGGCGTGGGGGCAGGACGGAGACCGGATTTCCCGGCTTCGGGAGGCGGTGGACATGGCCGTGTACACACCCGGGGCGAGCCACGGGCTCCCTCTGGCCGTCCTGCGCTCGCTTGCCGCGCCACCGGCCGGGCTCCAGGTGGACGCGGATGCAAAGCGTGAGCGGGTCACCTCCACGGTGTCGGCCCTCCTCGCGCTGGCCGGCGAGGACGCGGACCCGCTTCAGAGCCGGGAGCACATCCTGCTGTCGCACATCGTGGAGCGGGCCTGGGACGGTGGCCTGGACCTGGACCTGGAGGCGGTGATCCGGGCGGTGCAGTCACCTGGATTCGAGCGTGTAGGAGTGCTGGACCTCGATTCCTTCTACCCCGAGAAGCAGCGTTTCGAGCTCGCCATGAAGCTGAACAACCTGCTCGCAGCGCCTGGTTTCGAGGCATGGCTCGAGGGAGAGCCGCTCGACATGCGCAGCCTGCTGTGGACAGCGGACGGCAAGCCGCGGATCTCCATCATCTCCATCGCGCACCTGGGGGAAGCCGAGCGGATGTTCCTCGTCACCCTCGTACTGAACGAGCTGCTGGCCTGGATCCGCACCCGCCCCGGGACGTCCAGCCTCAGGGCCATCCTGTATATGGACGAGGTATTCGGCTACCTGCCCCCATCGAAGATTCCACCGTCCAAACCGCCGCTTCTCACGATGTTGAAGCAGGCCCGCGCCTATGGCCTGGGCGTCGTCCTGGCGACGCAGAACCCGGTGGACCTGGACTACAAGGCGCTGAGCAACGCGGGTACCTGGTTCCTGGGCCGTCTCCAGACCGAGAGGGACAAGAACCGCGTCATGGACGGTCTGGACGGGGCTGCCGCGTTCGCCGAGTCGGGGCTCGACCGGGCCGAGATGGATCGGATTCTCGGTGGACTGCAGAGCCGGACGTTCCTCCTCAACAACGTCCACGAAGATGGGCCGGTGCTGTTCCGAACGCGCTGGGCGATGTCGTACCTGCGAGGACCGATGGCGAGACCCGAGATCCGGCGGCTGATGGAGCCGCGACTCGACCCCGGGCTGCCGGCGGCGGATTCCGAGACCGCGGCGGCCAGGCCCCGGTCCGGCACGGCCGCGCCGCCGGCCGATTCGGGTGGGGCCATCGAGATCGAGCGGCCGGTCGTTCCCCCCGGGGTGGAAGAAGTGTTCGTCAAGCCCATGGCGGGCGGAGAGGCAAGCGGCCCGTATCGGCCGGCCCTGCTCGCCGAGGTCGACCTGCACTATGCGCGCTCGGCGCTCGGACTCGATACGTGGAAGCGAGTCGTGTGCGTGTCTCAGCTGCCGGCGGACGTACCTCCGAACCCTTGGGAAGCCGCCGAAACGTACGCTGCCCTCGACTTCAGTGCCGAGCCGGACCCGGGACTGGAGTTCGGCGAGCTGCCCGGCGCGGCGGCTCGGCCGGCCAGCTACCGGAGTTGGAAGTCCGCCCTGAAGGGATACCTGTACAAGAACCGTCCCCTGGAGCTGTACCGCTGCGCCGCTCTCAAGCTGGTGTCCGAGGCCGGCGAGAACGAGGCGGACTTCAGGGTCCGTCTCCGGGAGGCTGCCAGGGAGGCGAGGGACGAGCAGGTCGAGAAGCTGCGGAACAAGTTCGCGACGCGGCTCGCGAGGATCGACGCCAGGATCGGCAAGGCGGAGGAGCGGGTCGAGCGTGAAGAGTCCCAGTACTCACAGCAGAAGATGCAGACCGCGATTTCGGTGGGTGCCACGGTCCTGGACGCGTTTCTGGGGCGCAAGAAGTTGAGCCGAAGGAGCATGGGGCGTGCGACCACGGCCATGCGCGGGGCCGGCCGCGCATCGCGGGAGCGAGACGATATCCGGAGGGCGGCCGAGTCCGTGGAAGTCCTGCGAGGTCTGCGAGCCGAGATGGAGGAGGAGTTCGCCCGCGAAACGGAGACCGTGAGGGAGAGATTCGACGTGGACGGCCTGGAGCTGGAGACCGTCGCCATCGCCCCACGCAAGGCCGACATCAATATCCATCGGGTGGCCCTGGCCTGGCTGCCCGGGGATCTTCCGACTTGAGGGCTGCCGCGATCAGCCGGCTCTCAGGCCATCACTTCAGACAGGGCGTCCAGGCATCGTTCGATCCCCGCGTCATCGACGTCGAGGTGCGTGACCGCGCGGAGGCGCCCCGGACCGGCGGGCAGGATCCAGACTCCTCTCACTTCCAGTTCGCTTGCCACGGTCACTTCTGAGAGACCCTCCCGCTCGACGTAGATCATCACGATGTTGGTGTCCGGCACCTCAACCCGCAGTCCGTCGATCGCGTCGCAGTCGCGCGCGAGCCACCGGGCCCGGTCATGATCTTCACTCAGGCGATCGAGGTGGTGGTCGAGCGCCCACAGACCGGCGGCCGCCAGCAATCCGACCTGCCGCATTCCTCCCCCGAGGCGCTTGCGGACCGACCAGGCTTCCGCGATGAGGGCCGAGGGACCGGCCAGCAGAGATCCAACCGGACAGCCAAGACCTTTCGAGAGACAAACCGCGACCGTGTCGGCGCAGGACGCGTACTCCGCGAGCTCGACATCCGTCGCCGCGGCGGCGTTCCACAGGCGGGCCCCATCCAGGTGAACCGGAAGAGACCTGTCGACAGCCAGTTGCCGAATCGACCGCATGGCCGGAAGCGGCACCACCGACCCCCCGTGCATGTTGTGCGTGTTCTCGATGCACACGAGCGTCGTGAGTGGGTGGTGGCGGTCTCCCGGCCGTACGGCACCGGCCACGTCCCGCGCAGTAAGGCTCCCGCGTTCCGAAGCCACCGGGTGCAGTTGCACTCCCGCGAGCCATGCGGCGTCGGCGAGCTCGTAGTGGAACACGTGCGACTCCGCCTCGCACACGGCCTCGGTGCCAGGACGCGTGTGCAGGAGAACGGCCGCCTGGTTCGCCTGCGTACCGGACGGAAAGAACAGGGCGGCCTCCTTGCCGAGCAGCTCCGCCACGCGACGCTCCAGCCGGTCCGCCGTCGGGTCCTTGCCCAGCACGTCGTCCCCCACTTCGGCATCGACCATCGCCCGGCGCATGCCCTCAGTCGGCCGTGTAACGGTGTCGGATCGCAGATCGACGACCATGTCGCTCATCCCCGACTCCTTCAGGTCAGCGCCCCGCCACACGCCGAGCAGAACTTCGCACCTTTCCGTGTCGCGGCGCCGCAGGCGGTGCAACTCGCCGAATCGACGGTCTCGCCTAGCTCGTCCCGCGCAGCGAGCGCCTCGCGTGCGTACCGAGCTCGCAGCGTCGCGTAGTCCCCGTCGGACACCTTGCCCGTCTGATACTCGAACTCGAGCTCGCGTAGAGCGGCGATGGCCGCTTCCTTTCGATCGGTCGCGGAAGTACCGCCCTTCCCTTCCCTCCAGCGGCCCTCGACCAATGGCGCGAAGATCACCGCCGCCACGAGAATCGCCATGATCGACCCGAAAATGTAGACTGCGTACACCATACCTCCGTGTGTGAAGAGCCAGGCCGCTACCGGACCTCGTGCCTGGGACGCGGACCCGATCGCCATTCGGTCGCCAGCTCGAGCGCCCGGGCCACGGCGGCGGCAGGATCGTCGAACCGCTCGATCTCGAATCGGCTTCCCAGCGTGTCCCGGACTCCGACCAGCGGGCGGCCTATCTTCATGCAGAGCGCCGCTTCGTTCACCGTGCCCCAGCCTCCCGCCACCGCTATGACGGCCTCCGACGCCCGGACCACCAGGACATTCCTCGCCTCACCCATCCCGGAGGGGAGCGGAATGGAGACTCCATCTGCAGCCGCTTCCGCATCGTCGCCGGGGAGGATCCCCAGGACCGCCCCACCCTCGCGGCAGGCTCCCTCGGCCGCCGCGGCCATCACGCCGCCGCCACCGCCGCACACCAGGAGCGCCTCCGCTCGTGCGAGGGCCCCACCCACCGCGTGAGCCGTAGCCCACGTCTCCGCGTCTGCCCGAGCAGATCCGATGACCCCGATCCTGAATGGCCTGTGCGCCACGGTCGCTTGCTCCACAGAGTATGAGACCACCGATCAGGCTCCTCCGTCATTATCGAGGTGGGCCCAGTGGATAGCCGTTCGGATCGCCCGGCGCCACCCCCGGAGACCTCGCTCGGCAACCTCGGCCGCTCCCGCGGACGGTTCGAAGAGCGTCTCCTCGCCCCGGGCTGCCAGGAACTCTTCGGGTTCGGCCCACACACCCGCTTCCAGTCCGGCCAGGCCGGCAGCGCCCACAGCCGTCAGCTCGGCGGCGGCGGGACGTCGCACGGATACGCCCAGAACGTCGGCCTGGAATTGCATCAGCCAGTCATTCGCCGAGGCGCCTCCATCCGCCCTGAGCGACCTGAGATCGATGTCCGGGCCGGCGGTCATCGCCTGCAGCGCGTCCACGGTCGAATACGCCATGGCTTCCAGGGCCGCCCGGACCAGGTGCTCGCGGCGCGAGCCGCGTGACAGGCCCACGACGGTCCCGCGAGCCTCGGGCTCCCACCAGGGCGTGCCGAGACCGGTCATGGCGGGAACGAAGTACACGCCGCCCGACGATTCGACCGCGCGAGCCAGTGACTCCGACTCGGCGGCGTCCTGCAGGAGGCCGAGGCCGTCGCGCAGCCACTGGATAGCGGCGCCTGCGACCAGGATAGCTCCCTCGTAGGCGAAGGCTCGACCACCGCGACGATCGCACGCGGCTGTCGTCAGGACCCCGGGAACGTCCGGTCCCCGTTCCGTGCCGGTGTGGAGGAGGAGGAAGGCACCGGTTCCGTATGTGTTCTTCGCCTCCCCACGCTCCCAGGCTCCCTGGCCGTACAGAGCGGCCTGCTGGTCGCCAGCCACTCCGGCGATCCGAATCTCAGCCCCGAACACCTCCGGATCCGTCAGTCCGAAGTCACCCGAAGAGTCCCTCACCTCGGGAAGCATGGCCTGTGGAATGCCGAACAGATCGCAGAGCCACGAGTCCCAATCGCCAGAGTCGAGCGAGTACAGAAGCGTCCGCGACGCGTTCGTGTGATCGGTGGCGTGGACGCTGCCGCCCGTGAGACGGAAGACGAGCCAGCTGTCGATCGTCCCGAACGCGAGGTCTCCGGCAGCAGCTCGATCGCGCCACTCCGGACTCTGGTTCAGGAGCCACTCGAGCTTCGTGGCCGAGAAATAGGGATCGAGAACGAGACCCGTGCGCTCTCGAATCCGCTCTTCGTGTCCCAGGCTCTTGAGATCGGCGCAACGCTTCGAGGTCCGACGGTCCTGCCACACGATGGCCGGAGCCAGGGCTCGACCGGTGGCGCGGTCCCACAAAACGGTCGTCTCCCTCTGGTTGGTAATCCCGACGGCCGCCAGTCGCTCCGGCCGACGGCCGGCCGCCTCCAGCGCCTCGGTCATCGTGGCCCGAACGGAGTTCCAGATTTCCTCCGCGTCGTGCTCGACCCGTCCCGGCTGGGGGAAGTGCTGACCGAATTCACGGTACGCGCTGCCGAGAATGCGGCCGGCGCGATCGACCACCAGGGCGCGACTGCCCGTGGTGCCCTGATCGATCGCGAGAACGAGGTCGCGGGAGTCTCTCACGGGCGGGGTGAACCGTCCTGCCTTCGGATCAACTTGCCTCCAGACGGCCGTAGGCATAGCGCAGGCCGAACCGCGCGAGAAGAGAGAGCAGCAGCTGCACGGGCAAGCCCATCACGTTGAAGTACTCGCCCTCGATTCGGTGGACCAGCGCTGCACCGAGTCCCTGGATTCCATAGGACCCGGCCTTGTCGAGCGGCTCTCCGCTGGCAACGTATTCCTCGCATTCAGCGGCATCAAGCGATCTGAACCACACCCCGGTCACGGCGACGTCCGCCTCGACCCGGTTGCCGACTTGCAGCGCGAGCCCCGTGAAGACCTCGTGCCGGCGGCCTTGCAGTTGCATCAGCATCCGAACCGCGTCAGCCTGGTCCGAGGGTTTGCCGAGGATCTTGTCCCCCAGGACGACCAGCGTATCGGCCGCCAGGATCAACTCGTCCCGCCCCGACGGGGTCGCGGCGACCTTCTCGATGGCCAGGCGCCGGGCCGCTGCATTCGGAGCTTCCCCCGGGCGCAACTTCTCGGCCACTGCGGGCGGCCGGACCTCGTGCTCGAGAGCGAGCAGATCCAGGATCTCCCGCCGACGCGGCGACCCTGAGGCCAGGACCAGCCTCAACGCTCGATCACCAGGGTGACGGGTCCCTCGTTCACGAGCGCGACCTCCATGCGGGCACCAAACTCACCGGTCGATACAGGCACGACGCCTTCGCGACAGATGTCGACGAACTCGTCATACTGGCGCCGGGCTTCATCTGGTGCAGCCGCTCTCACGAACGACGGCCTTCGCCCCCGAGATACATCTCCGTACAGGGTGAACTGGGAGACCACGAGCATCTCGCCGCCCACATCCCTCAGGTCGAGGTTCATCAGCCCCCCGGGGTCTGGAAAGATCCTCAACCCCCTCAGCTTCTCAGCCATCCACCTCATCTCCTCGCGTCCGTCGCCCGCGGTGAATCCCACGAACACCAGGAGCCCTTTTCCGATCTCGCCGACCGGTCTTCCATCGACCCTGACCGACCCGCGCGAAACCCTCTGAACGACGGCTCTCATCAGCCCCCCACCTCCTGCGTGACCCGACATCCTGACAGACGCCCCCATTCCCCACTACGTGGATAACTCCACCCGACCGCCGTACGCCACCACGGCTCCGCCATTGAGGGTGGTAAAACATCTTTTTCCACACAATATCCACAGGTATTCCACAGTTCGGTTTTTTGAAAACATGCACCTTCCTGCTTGCGACACAGTCTGCGTGCCCGACCCGTAAGACCCGGCTCCTTGACTCTCGCTCAGGCGGCCGACACGGCGGTGGGGAACGGCGGACCGCGCACTGGACGAAGTGCGCTCGGGGTTGGAACTCGAGGACGGCAACAGCAGCTGGATGTACTCAACCCCTGGCAACTCCGAAGAGCACCAGGGGCTGAGGAAGGATACATTTTCTGCACCGTCGCGTTCTTCTAGGTCGGTTGCGCTATCCTTCCAAGAATCGACGGGCCTTGGTACCGTTCGTCCGGCTAGCTGTGTGGGTTCTCTCGCTCACAGGGAGCTGAGTCATCCACTCCGGACAACCCGTCGTCGCTTTGTCGGTGCAGCGGCCTACCGGATACTTGCCGGTGCCTCCTCCGCGGCACGAGACCATTATACAATCGTTTTTTTTTCATGCAAGGCCGTCTCGCCTACGAAGGCAGATATTTTAAAAAAATGGATCGTGAATGCCTTTTGCGAGAGGCGTTTTCAGAATCGAAAGGTCGGGACCGGGCAACTTCCCGGGGGGCGAGGGACTACGCGCCGAGCAGCGCGTGGCCTTCCCGGGCGAGGCGCGCTCCGTCGATCACAAGGCCGCGCTCGCGAATCGTCTCCAGGGCGCGGATGAGCAGGGCCTCGGGGGGAAGCGTCTGGCGCAGACCTCCGGAGGTTCCCACTACGATAAGCGTCTCGCGACTGCGCGACAGTGCGACGTTCAGGAGGCGAGGAAAGTCCGGGTTGCGGTGCTCGTTGAGAAACCAACTGCCCCCGGGGGGAGCATCCACGGTATCCAGTATGACCGCAGCCTTTTCTCTGCCCTGGAAGCGGTGAATCGTAGCGACTTCCAGCCCGGATGGGGCCGCCCGACCCAGTCGTGTCCTCACCTCGCGGAAGATCCGGCGTGATTGGAGACGGTAGGGAGTGACGATCCCCACATCGCTGACCCCCCGACGCCCCAGCAGCTCGAGTAGCTGGACCAGGACCTCCACGTGTGTGGCGTTTGCCCGCGATCCCTCGGCTCGCTCGACCTCGGGCTCGAGCGTCTCCGTGTCGACCAGGACCAGCGGCGGCGTCGTCGGCGGCCGGCCTGACACGGACGGCGCGTCAACCAGCCGCCCTCCGTAGAACAGATCGCTGACCAGGAGTCGAATTCGGGACGCCATCCGGTACTGCTCCGTCAGCATGGCGCACAGCTCGTCCCGAGGATCCGGAAGGTCCCGACCGGTTTCGGGATCGATCGAACCGGATTGTCGGAAGATGTCGCGACTCAGCCAGCGGGTCGCCCCGGCTCCTCTGGAGGTCACGACGGAAGGCAGTTGGCGGAAATCTCCCACGGCCACGGCGCGGTCGGAAGCGAGGCAGGCCCCGGCGAACAGGTAGGGAAGCGGCGCCATGCTCGCTTCGTCCACCAGCAGCGACTGGAAACGCAGGCCCCACAGATCATCCCGCAACGTCAAGCGGGCGAAGGTCGTGAGCACCACGTCCGCCCGGGCAAGCGCCCGCGCCCCGGCTCGCTGCAGCTCGGCGGTGAGGTGCCCGACCCTCGCGAGCGCGCCGGGCGACGTACCGGATCGTGCTCGCGCCAGTACCACCGCGTACCGCTGCCGCAGATCGGAACCGGCCGCTCGTGGCCTCCCGATCCCCAGCTCCGACTCGATGTCCTCCAGGAGGCGGGTCAGCCGTCCTGGATCCCTGTCCTCCCGGCGCTGCACGACCGCTTCGATCGAAAGGTCCGCGTCTCCGGATGGACTGTAGCCGGCCCCGACCCGGACGATCCGGCCCTCCGAGGTCGCCTCCGAGCCCATCTGGCCTGTCACCCGCCGTGCCGCTTCGTCGACCGAGACGTTGGTGGTCGCCAGGACGAGCACCTTCCCTTCCTCCGCCAGCGCGGTCACGGCCTGTCCCAGGAGCCGTGTCTTCCCCGTGCCCGGAGGACCCCAGACGAGCTGGGTGCGACTGCCCAGGATGCGATCGAGGGCCCGCGCCTGGCAGTCGTTGAGTCCGTCTCGCTGCGCGGCACCGGCCTCGCGGGTGCCGGTCTCCGGGAACCGGGCTCCGAAGAGACGCATGGCGGTACCGGTATGATAGGACGTCGGGTCCGCATCGATATCGGCCAGCCGACTGTCCAGAGCTGCCAGCAGCCAGGTCGGGTCGAACGTCAACTCGGCGCGCCCGGCCAGTCGGCCCAGCCAGTCCGGCACACCGACGCGAAGCACACGGGTCGGGGGGTCCCACCGAGTCACGAAACCCAGTGTCTCGCCTGCCTGGCACGCTACGCGGACTGCGTCGTCCGCGCGGATGACGTACCTTCCCGGTGGGAGTGTCCAGTCGTACACGAACCCCGTCGAATCGGTGTCCACCTCGTGGCCACCGGAGGCCTCGACGGGCTGTCCGATACCCCGACGGGCCAGGTCGTCCTGGATCGCGAGGATCTCTTCGTCGATTGCCTGCTGGAAGCCTTCGAAGAAGGGCTTCATGTCGGCTGGTCCATGCGTGGCGTTCATGTAGCGGACAAGGTAGGCGGTCGGGCGTCTGACGCTACGGGTGCCCCAGACCCGCGCGGCGCAGCGCGAACCGGAGCCAGGAGGAAGCAGTTTGAGCGACAGGGGTTTTCTCGAGGAGGCAGCCCTGGCGGCGCGCTGGATCGCTTCCTATCGGGAGAAGGTGGGCGACCTGCCCGTACTCGCGCGGGTGCAACCGGGTGACGTGACCGCGGGACTTCCGGCGCAGCCACCGGAGGACCCCGAGACGCTGGAGTCCATCCTCAGCGACCTCGACGAGGTGATCGTTCCGGGCCTTACGCACTGGAACCACCCCGGCTTCTTCGCCTACTTCTGCAGCTCGACCACGGACGCGGGGGTCCTCGCAGAGTTCCTGGCGGCAGAGCTCAATCAGAACGCCATGTTGTGGCGCACGTCTCCAGCCGGAACCGAGCTCGAGGAACGGATGGTGGGTTGGGTGCGGAGTTTCGTGGGCCTTCCCGACGCGTTCGACGGCCTGATCCTGGACACCGCTTCCAGCAGCTCGTTCACGGCGTTGCTCGCGGCCCGGGAACGGGCGGTTCCGGACGTCCGCCGACGCGGCCTCGCCGGTCGTGGCGACCTGGGCCCGTGCACTCTGTACGTATCGGATGAAGCGCACAGCTCGCTGGACAAGTCGGCGCTCGCGGCCGGGCTCGGTCTCGACCAGGTCCGCCGCGTAGCGGTGGACGAGAGGTTGCGGATGGTGCCGGCGGAGCTGGAGCGGACTCTCGACGCGGATCGGGCAGCCGGGCTCACTCCGATCATGGTGTGCGCGACTATCGGCACGACTTCCACCACCAGCGTGGATCCGGTGCGCGAGGTGGCAGACATCTGCGAGCGCCTCGGCGTGTGGCTCCACGTGGACGCCGCCTACGCCGGTCCGGCTGCCGCGCTTCCGGAGAAGCGGGCGGAGTTCGACGGCTGGGAGCGTGCCGACTCCATCGTTCTGAATCCCCACAAGTGGATGTCTACGCCGATTGACTGCAGCGTTCTGCTGTACCGGGACGATGCGGCCATGCGGCGGTCGCTGTCGCTGACGCCCGAGTACCTTCGCAGCGCCGAGGACGGGTCCAACCTGATGGACATCGGCCTTTCTCTCGGCCGGCGTTTTCGGGCGCTCAAACTGTGGTTCCAGTTCCGTATGGAGGGCGCGGAGCTTATCCGCACGCGGCTTCGCACTCATATCGCGCTCGCCGGCGAGTTGGCCGGATGGATCGAGGATGATGCCAGATTCGAGGTCTCGGCTCCCCACCCGTTCTCTCTCGTGGTATTCCGGGCCGTCCCGCCGGACGACACAGATTCGGACGAGTGGAACCGGAGACTCCTCGAAGCGGTAAACCGTGACGGCCGGGTGTTTCTGTCCCATACGACCGTCGGCGGCAACTACGTGATCCGTCTCGCCGTCGGGAGCGCGAGGGGAACGGAACAGGCGGTGCGGGACGCATGGCGGCTTCTCAAGCAGGAGTACGACCGCATGGCAGCGGGGAAAGGCATGACATGATCGAAGTCGGCGACATGGCCCCTGAATTCGCTCTTCCGTCCGACAGCGGTGACGTGGTCCGACTGAGCGAGCTGCGCGGCAAGCGGGTGGTCCTGTTCTTCTATCCCAAGGACGACACCAGCGGATGCACCAAGGAGGCGTGCGGATTCCGGGACGCCCTGCCGGCGATCTCGCTGCGGAATGCGCTGGTGTTCGGCGTAAGCCCGGACCCGGTGCGCTCGCACGAGCGCTTTCGCGACAAGTATGACCTCAACTTCCCGCTGCTGGCGGACGAAGACCACGCGGTCGCCGAGGCATACGGCGCCTGGGGACTCAAGAAGCTGTACGGCCGGGAGTACCGGGGTATCCTTCGCTCCACGTTCGTGGTCGGTGAAGATGGGCGAATCGAGAAGGCATACCGGAAGGTCAAGCCCGCCCAACACGCGGAAGAAGTACTCGCGGATCTCGGCGAATGACTCGCCGCCAGGTGCGGTGGCTTCCGTCGCCTGGGCAGGACCGGCGGCCGCCCAGAACGTGAGTCCCTCGGATGTGGTCGTGGTCCCGGGCGACCAGTCGGTGATCCTCGAACGCGCTGACCGAGCCCGGGTGAAAGGGGATCCGGAAGCGCCCATTCGAATCGTGGAGATCTCTGACTTCGAGTGCCCGTTCTGCGCGCGGTTCTATCAGGAGTC
>JBDGXI010000068.1:0-12263 GCA_039584685.1 Gemmatimonadota bacterium
ACCACCACGAGGATGATGATCCCCGCGGAGGGCACGCCCGCGGCACCGATCGACGCCAGAGTGGCGGTCAGCACGATGCCGAACTGCGCGGTCAGCGAGATGTCACCGATCAGGACCTGCGCGATGAACATGGTGGCGACGGCCTGATACAGAGCCGTCCCGTCCATGTTGATGGTGGCGCCGAGGGGCAGCACGAAGCTGGACACCTCTTTCTCGATCCCCAGCACGTCCTCGGCCGTCTCCATGGTGAGCGGAAGCGTGGCGTTGGAGCTCGAGGTGGAGAACGCGATGAGCTGCACGCCCCTGATCTTGCGGTAGAACGCGAGAGGCGAGCGCCTGGCCAGGAACTTGAGCGCCGCGCTGTACGTGAGCAGCACATGGAGCAGTAGCCCCGCGAGCACCACCACGACGTACACCAGCAGACTGCCCAGCACATCCAGGCCGAACCTGGCGATCACGGCGCCGATGAGAGCGAACACCGCGTACGGCGCCAGCTTCATGATCCAGTGGATCATGACCATGCAGGCCTCGTTGAGCCCATCGAAGAAGCCCACGATGTGATCGCGCCGCTCCATCGGGAGGGCCGAGACGGCGGCCCCGAGAAAGATGGCGAAGAAGATGATCGGCAGCATGTCGCCGCCGGCCAGCGCCGCCACCGGGTTACGCGGGATCATGTTCAGGAACACGTCGACCAGCCCCGGAGCCTCCTGGGCCAGCTCGACGCGGCTTGCGCCTTCGGCCATGTAGCTCGACCGCAGACCCTCCAGCGCTTCCGGACTCATGCCGGCGCCCGGGCGGATGATGTTCGATAGCAGGAGGCCGATGCTTACGGCGATGGCCGTCGTGGCGATGTAGTAGACAATCGTCTTGCTGCCGATTCGACCCAGCTTCGTGATGTCGCCGAGGCTCGCGGTGCCGACGACCAGGCTGGCGAACACGAGAGGCACGACCACCATCGTGATCAGCCGGATCCATGCGGTCCCGACCGGCTCGATCGCCACCAGGAAGGTGGTGAGCGGGTCGATGCTGAGGGCGTTCGCCACCAGACCGGCGACGACGCCGAGAATCAACGCGATGGTGATCTTCGTATATAGCTGCATGACGAACGCTGTAAGGGTAGCCTGGGCCCGCCCGTCTGGCGGTAGCCCAAGATAGGAGGGCCCGGCGGACGGTGACAGGTCTGACGGCCGTCGGTACCTTGAGGACCTTACGGAGGCCCTCGATCGGAATGAACGACACGAGCAGCACCAACCCCATGAACGATGCGACCCGGCCGCGGCGAGGCCTGGGGGGCGGAGCTATCCTCGTGGGACTGTGCGCCTTCCTGGCGGCCTGCGACAGGGCCGAGGAGGTGGAGAGCGCTGCCGAGACGGCGTCGCCCCCCGTCCGTCAGCAGGCGGCGCCCCTTCCGGGGGCTCTGTATCACACGGAGCTCACGTTCGTGGGACGGGAAGAACAGCCGTCCCTGCTGCATCTTCGATTCGACAACCGCACCGATTCGGTCTCGATCGTCACGCGTTACCGGGGGTGGTTCGGGGGCGCCGAGTGGAGCGAGATCCTGGACCACGCCGATTCGCTCCCGGTTCCTAGGGCCGCCTGGCGAATTCTCCCCACGGGGCCGGTTCGCATGGTGGCGGGAGAGGGTGGCGAGCCCGCGTCGTTGATCCTCGCACTGCCGGACGGCGGCCTGCGGCTCGACTCCCGAGGCTCGATCGGGTCGTGGAACAGCCGCACGGGACAGCGCGAATCCCTGCACCTGGCAGAGCTCCAGGACGATTCCGGCGCCGAATCCGGCCTGCTGCTGGCCCGGCAGAGCGCCCGCCGCGTCGACGAGCCCCCGGACGACGAGCGGGGCCAGTATTTCCTGGTGTCCGATACGGCGGGGAACGGCCTGCTCATCATGCGTGACAGCACATCTCCCGATGCACCGGTCACCGCCTGGACCTGGTTCGACGAGACCGAGACCGAGTGGAGCGACGTCCTCATTCTCGCCCTCGCCCCCCCGGAGGATTCGCCGGGCCGGTGGTCCTTCGAGTTCCCGGAGGCCGGACTGCTGGGCGAGCTGCGCGGCGTTCCCCCGACGCTCGTGGACACTTCCGGGGACGGACCCGGGCTCGACGTGTTCCGGGTGTATGCGGCGCTCGTCCTCGGGGGCCAGTCATGGACGATGAGCGGGATCGGAGTCCAGGAGCGAGCCCCTTGAGCCCCGTGGCCATGCAGTGGCTGCGCGACGGGCTGACGGTTCTGTTCGGAGCCCTGGCCGGCGGCCTCACCAATCGCGTGGCCATCACCATGCTGTTCCACCCGTACAAGCCGCCGCGCGTTTTCGGGCGACCTATCAACTGGCTGCAGGGGGCGGTGCCGAAGAACCAGACCCGCATGGCCCGGACGATCGGCAACACGGTCGGAGACACGCTCCTGACGCCCGGCGATGTGGCCGCAGAACTGAAGGACGAGCGGCTGCGCGAGGCGTTCGAGGATCAGCTGCGGGTCCTGGTCCAGGAACTCCTCGAAGGAGAGAAGCCGGCGATCGGCGACCTCCTGCCAGAATCCGCGCTCACCGAAGTCCGGCGAATCCTCGACACGTTGCTCGACTCGGTGCGCGACCGTGTGGTCGAAGCCCTGGCCTCGGAGGAGTTCGCCGAGGACGCGGCGCGCATCCTGGGCACGCTTGCGGAATCCCTGGAAGACGAATCGCTGGCCGAGTCGCTCGGAGAGGAGCGGATCGCCTCGCTGAGGGACCAGGCCGGAGACTGGGTCACCAGGCTGGTCGCTTCCGATTCCTTCGCCGAGACGGTGAGGAGCCATCTGGACCGGGCCGCCGTGCGTCTGCTGCGCCCGGGGCGATCGTTCGAGGAGCTGGTCCCCGTGGGGCTCGTGGCGGCCCTGGAGCACGCGATCAGCGACTACCTGCCGCTCGCCATGGAGCGCCTGGGGCGCTTGCTCGAGGACCCCGCGGCCCGGGCGCGAGTCGAGGGAGCGATCCACGACCTTCTCGAGCGATTCATGAGGGACCTGGCTTTTCACCAGCGGGTGGTGGCGAAGCTGATCATCACCGAGGACACGGTCGACAAGGTCATCGACACGCTGGAGGCCGAGGGAGCCGATCGCCTCGGAGACCTGCTGCGCGAGGGCGAGGTTCAGGACGCGATGGCGCGGAGCGTCAACGACGCGATCGTGGACTTCCTCAGGCGACCCGTGATCGATGTTCTCGGCAAGCCCGGCGATCCCCAGGTCGACAGCGCCCTGCAGTCCATCACCGAGTGGACGGTCGATGCGGCGCGCGATCCCGAGGTACGGGAGTTCCTGCTCGACCGGGGCGAGGCGGCGGTGCTCAAGGCCGGCGAGAGAAGCTGGGCCGACGTCGTTCGCCTGGTGCCGGCGCGACGCGCCGGCGGCTGGATCGCCTCCGGGCTGCGCTCGGAAGCCGGGCGTGACCAGTTCGGCCGGTTCAAGGAATGGCTCACCGAGCGCGTTCTCAGTCAGCCGATCGGCTCGCTGGAGCGTTACGGCCGAGAGGGCGCGGCGGACCGACTCACCGAGGCGCTGGCCGAACCCGTGTGGGCGTGGATCACGGGCAAGGTCCCCGAGGTCGCGGCCAACGTGCGCGTGGCCGACCGGGTGGAGTCCAAGATCCTCGAATTCCCGATTCCGGAGCTGGAGCGCCTGGTCCGCTCCATCACCGAGAAGGAGCTGAACCTGATCGTGCGGTTGGGCTATTTCCTCGGGGCCGGGATCGGTCTTCTGCTCGTGGTGATCAGACGGTTCACGGGATAGCGTCCCTTCTACTCTGCGTCCAGAAGCTCGCGAGCCTTCAGGTAGGCCTCGGACGCTCTCTCCGGCTCGCGCTTGCGATCGAACAGGATTCCCATCGTGTACCAGGCCCGCCCGTTCCCGGGCTGGATCTGCACGGCGTGTTCGAGCGCCTCGAGGGCCGCATCGATCTGCCCCAGGCGGTTGCACGCCTCTCCGAGGTAGTAGTACGCGGACTCGGACTCGGGATCGAACCCGATCGCTTGCTCCAGGGAGTCGCGGGCCGCTGAATACAGGCCCTTCCGGTAGAACACGAGGCCGAGGTTGAGGTGGACGTCGGGATCCTCAGGGGCCAGTCGTTGCGCGTTCCGAAGGACCTCCTCCGCCTCCGTATAGTGGCCGAGCATGCCTAGAACGGCGCCCACGTTGTTCAGCAGCTGGATGTTCTCCGGCTCGATCTCCAGCGCGGCCTGATATTCCTCCAGGGCGCGGGCCGGCTCGCCCAGACGATCGTACACGTACCCCAGGTTGTTGCGGGCCTTCAAATGGCCAGGGTCGCGCCGCAACAGCTCCCGGTACCCCTTCTCCGCTTCAACGAAGTGCCCTTCCTCAGCGGCTATCCGGGCCCGTCGGTAGATCCCGTCCATCTCCGCTCTGTCCTGCGAGGAAAGCCGGTCCAGCGTAGTCTCCGAAAGCCGTTCCTCGACCGCCTCGGCTTTCTCGACTTCCTCGACCGCCTCGGCTACGTCGTCGACCACGCTGGCATCGTCCGCGACCTCGGAGTCGAGCGACTCCGGCGCCGTGGTCAGGTCGAGCTGTGGATCCTCCGATCCGGCGGTATCCGCGTTCATATCTTCCCGCGCGGAGGGTGGCGGGTCGTTTCCCCGTCCCGCCGTCTGCCGCTGGCCGCCGCCCTGTCTCCTACGCCTCGCCATCCCTGTTCCCCTTCGTTACGGACTCCCTCACCCATCGCAGATAGGCAGGTGAACCCTCGGCGACCTCCATCGCAATGAACTCCGGCACATCGTACGGGTGGAGCTCGGCGACCCGGAGCCGCGCCGCCTGCACAAGATCCTCCGTCGTCTTGATGATCGCCATGGCTTCCGGATCCGTGCGCGTCTCGCCCTCCCACCGGTACACCGATGTGATGCCGGGAACGACGTTCACGCAGGCGGCGAGCCCCTCTTCCACCAGCACGCGACTGATGGACTGGAGCGTGTCGGCCGCGGGGCCCGTCACGAATATCACTCGGACGCCCGGCTCACGCACAGGGCTCCGCCTCGGCTTCCACCTGGCGATAGATCTCGTCGATGCGGTCGGCGTAACGCTTTTCGATCACGCGGCGCTTAATCTTGAGCGTCGGCGTGAGCTCGCCGCCCTCCACCGTAAACTGGCGGCCCGACAGGAGGATCCGCTTCGGTCGCTCGTAGCGCGCGCAGGACGCGACGCGCGCCAGGACCTCGTCGTCCATCAAGCGCTGGAGGTCGGGGTGCTCGGCCAACTTCTCCATGTCCGGTTCCGTGATGGGTCGCCCGGGAAAAGCCGACTTGTAGGCCTGGAAACTGGGCACCACCAGCGCGAGAGGGAACTTGCGGCGATCGCCGAGGAGCACGACCTGCTCGACGAACGGCGAGCGGGCGATCAGCTCCTCTATGGGCTGCGGAGCTACGTTCTTGCCGGCAGCCGTCACCAGAAGGTTCTTCTTGCGATCGGTGATTCGAAGATAGCCGTCGGCGTCCAGCTCTCCGACGTCTCCGGTATGGAACCACCCGTCCTCGCTGATCGCTTCCCTGGTCCAATCGGGGCGTCCGAAATAGCCCTGCATGACCTGCGGTCCGCGAACCAGGATTTCACCGTCGTCCGCGATCCGAATCTCGGTTCCGGCCAGCGGCGGGCCGACGGTTCCGAACCGGATGTCGGCGGGCGGATTCACGTTGGTCACGGGTGAGGTCTCCGTAAGCCCGTACCCTTCCAGCACCACCAGGCCGCCCGCGTAGAAGAAGCGGGCGATCTCGGCCGAAAGGGGCGCCGCTCCACTGACGAAGAAGCGCACGCGCCCTCCCGTCCGCTCGTGCAGCTTCCGGAACACGAGCCGATCCGCGACTCCGTAGGCTCCCTCCAGCAGTCTCGCGACGGGCTGGTGGGCCAGGCGGCGGTCGGCCCGCCGATCGCCGACCCACTTGGCGGCGGCAAACACGGCCTTCTTGGCGAGACCGCCGTCGCGCACCGACTCCATCACCGCGTCGTAGAACTTTTCGTACAGCCGGGGCACTCCGATCACGAAGGTGGGGCTGGTCTCGATCATGTCGCGTGCCACCGTAGTGACGGACTCGGCGTATGCGATCTCGGCACCCGAATACCACATCAGGAAGTGTCCGGCCAGCCTCTCGAACGAGTGCGACAGGGGGAGCCAGCTCAGGACCTTGTCGGTCTCCGTGATCGGGAGCACCATGCTGGCCCCGATGGTGTTGGTGTACAGATTGTGGTGGCTCAGCATCACGCCCTTCGGCTCGGCCGTCGTGCCCGACGTGTAGATCAGCGTAGCCGTATCCCCTGGTTGCACCGCCCGCGCCGTTTCGACCCAGGCACCCTCGGGGCCGGGCGCCGCCCGACCGGCTCGCTCCAGTTGCGCGAGGGAGCGCACGCGGATCCCCGCGTGGTCGACGCCGTGGTCGTCCTCCGGAGGATCGAACACGAAGACCCTGCTCAGGTTCTCCAGCCGGTCATGTACCTGGAGCACCTTGGCCAGCTGGTCCCCGTCCTCCACGAAGATGGCCTTGGCTCCCGAGTCCTTCAGGATGTAGAGGACCTGATCGGCGGGAAGCGTCGGGTAGACGGTGACCACGACGAGGCCGGACATGATGCAGGCCCAGTCGGCGAGCGCCCACTCCATCCGTGTGTTGGAGAGGATGGCCACGTGATCGCCCGCCTCGAGGTCTCCCTGGAGCAGAGACCGGGAGATGCCGCGGACGCGCTCTACGACCTCTCCCGCCGTCCACGAGCGCCAGCGGCCATCCGGCTGGCGCGACGTGAGGGCCCTGCGATCGCGGTCACGCTCCAGCCCCTGCAGGAAGATGTCCACCAGCGTGCCGGGCCCGAAATCGAACGGCGCGGCGGCGTCCCGAACCGGCGCGGGCGCGCTATCCGGCATCGGGAGACGGCGCCTGCTCCGAAGGCTCGGCTTCCGCGTCCGGTTGGCGCAGTCGATCCAGCGTCTCGCGGGCGTGGCTGGCGTGCTTCTCCGATCCCGGGATGTCGGCCCCCGATCTGAGAAAGGCCTCCAGGTGCACGGTGGCTTCCGTGTCGCGCCCACGATTCAAGTAAAGGAACGCGATGCCGTAGTGAGCGCCGGCGCTGCCCGGGTCCTTCTCCAGCGCCCGCTGGTACATCTTGATCGCCTCGTCGGTCATTCCCATGCGGGTGTAGACGATCGCCATCTGCTCGAGTGTCGCGACGTCCCCCGGACGTTCACGAAGCGCCAGACGCAGGGAGGTCAGCGCCTCGTGATACCGCTCCTCCGCGGCCAGCTCGAGGCCTTCCCTGTAGTAGTCGGGCCGGTCTTCCTCGCGGCCGCTCCCTCCGGTCAGAAAGCTCCACCAGGGCATGGTCAGCTCTCCTCTCCCGAATCCGCCTCATCCCACTCGACCAGGGGCGGCGCCGGGGGAATCACGGCGATGTTGTACGCGAATGCGAAGGCTGCGCCCACCAGGAACCCGTACGCGTAGGCCCACATGGCTCCGATGAAAGCCCCTTCCACGCTGACCGAGTAGCCGAACAGAACGCCTCCCAGGAGCCCCGGGCTGGCGCTCCGGCCGAATACGGCCAGCGCGAGCAGTGTGGCCACGAACACAGCGGCGCTGCTCAGCGCACCGGCTGCCATGGCGAATGCTCTCGTCTGAAGGCGCACCCGGCTCGTCCTCGGTTCGTGAAGGAAAGCGCCCCGCCCGGTCGCGGAAGCACAGGCAAAACTAGAGGCGCCGTATGGCTGAGGCAACGAAACAGGGGGCCCGTGTCAGGACGGTCGCGAGCCCACCGCGACTCTCTCATCCGCCGCGATCACTTCGAGTCCCGCCTCCTGCATCGCGCTGACCACCCCTGTCCCCGGTGCGACGATGGCGAGTCGAGCGAGTGGAACGAGCGCCGTCGCCACCTCGCGAAGTCGGTCCACGCTCGGATCGCCGGCCAGGGCTGCCGCTCCGAAGCGTCCGCGCAGCAGGGGAAGGCGGCCGGCCTCCGGCACGATGAGCCGCGAGATCCTGTCGTAGCCCGAGACTTCTGCCGGCCGGGCGCCCACCAGGGAAACGACCTCCCACCGCTCGGCGAGAGTCCCGACGGCGACCGCGATCCCGGCGAGTCCAGGGCCGAGAAGCACGCGGCCGCTACCCCGCGAGAGGTCGAGCACGGCGCCGACCAGGATGGCCGTTTCGTCGGACGTCGGGCCCGGAGCCGCCAGGGAAGCGTCCGGCAACCTGGTGTCTCCCCGCCCATTTTCCTCCCGAGTCAGATCCACGACCCCTTCCTCGATGGGGAACCGCGCGTCGCATGCCGGACAGCCCAGGAAGCCGCGAGTGACCCGGTGTCCCACCGACTCGTGTACGACAGCCACCATGACCTGGGGCGGACCGCACGCGGGACATGCGAGAACCTCCGACAGCTCCAGCAACACGGCGCGAGTCAGACCCGGGTCACGAGATGAACTGCGGCGCCAGGACGAGGCGCAGGAACTCCTCGCGCGTTCGGTTGTCCGAGCGGAACCGGCCGCGCACGGCGCTGGTGATAGTCTTGCTGTTCTGCTTCTCCACCCCGCGCATCATCATGCACAGGTGATAGGCCTCGACGACCACGCCGACTCCCGAAGGCTCAGACGCCGCCTGGATGGCATCCGCGATCTCGTCCGTGAGTCTCTCCTGTACCTGCAGGCGGCGCGCGAACACCTCCACCAGGCGTGGGATCTTGCTCAGCCCCATGAGCCTGCCGTCCGGGATGTAGGCCACGTGGACCTTGCCGAAGAAGGGCAGCATGTGGTGCTCGCACAGCGAATAGAGCTCGATGTCCTTCACCAGCACCATGTTGTCGTGCTCCTCCTCGAACACGCCGTTGCCGAGGGCCTCCTCGACGGTGGACCGGTACCCCCGCGTGAGCCACATCATCGCCTTCTCGACTCTCTCGGGCGTGCCCCTGAGGCTGGATCGATCCGGGTCCTCTCCCAAGCGGCGCAGCTGCTCGCGGACCAGGTCGGGATATGGGACTCCGCTGAGATCCGGGCCGTCTGCCCGCTCACTTCCGTCCGTCATGTTACGCCTCCAGGGGATTCATCCACCGCGATATTCCACCGAGTTGCGCTCCGTTTCCCACAGTCGCACGGCCACCAGTCTCACTCCCGGCAGGCCGGCCTCGAGCCGGCGCCAGATCGCGACCGCCAGGTTCTCCGTCGTGGGAACGACTCCCGCCAGCCAGTCCACGTCCAGGTTCAGGTTGGCGTGGTCGATATCGGAGAGCACCTGTCTCTCCAACAGGCCCTTGAGCCGCTTGAGGTCCATCACGTAGCCGGTCACCGGGTCTACCTCTCCCTCGACGGTGACCTCGAGGTCGTAGTTGTGGCCGTGCCCCGTAGGGTTGTTGCACAGACCGTACGTGTCTCGGTTTTCGTCGTCCGACAGGTTCGGATTGTGAAGTCGGTGTCCGGCGGAGAAATGCACCCGCCGGGTCACGCGGGCGATCGGCATCAGGATGTCCCCCATTTCGCAGGCAAAAAAAGGGGCGACCCGCGGATCGCCCCTGAGGTTGATATGAGGGGGTTTTTGTGAGACCCGTTAACTACGGTTCGCCCTTCCTCCCGGTTCTCCGCCTTCCCTCGAGGGGCCTGGCGTCCGCCGCAAGATCAATGGCGCTCACACCCTTGTGTTGGCTCAAAAAACACACACCTCACATCCGCCTTGGAGAAACCTAACGGCACCCTGCATGCCGGTCAATCTGCCCCGACTCGCCCCGGGCGCCGCTACAGGGCGAGCCACGCGCCCATCACCACGAACCCCGCGATCGCGGTCGCACCGGCCAGCAGGGCGTACGGTATCTGCGTCCTGACATGCTCGATGTGGTCGGACGCGGAGGCCAGGGACGACACGATCGTCGTGTCGCTGATCGGGCTCGCGTGGTCCCCGAAGATGCCGCCCGACAGGACCGCGGCGATGAAGGGCGCTTCGGGCAGGCCCATAGCCGTCGCGACCGGCACGGCCATGGGGAGCATGATGCCGAAGGTCCCCCAGCTGCTTCCAGTGGCGAACGCGATCCCTCCGGCCACGAAGAACAGGAGGGGAAGCAGGAGCGGCAGCGGCACGCGCCCTTCGACCACGCCGGCCACGTACTGACCCGTTCCCATCTCGACCGTGACCGCAGCCAGGGTGATCGCGAGAAGGAGCACCAGGGCCATGCTCGTCAGCGCTCCCGCTCCCTGCAGGCTCACACGACTCAGCGCCTCGAGGTCCAGCAGACGCTGGCCGAGCGACAGCAGCCACGCGACGATGATCGCGCTAACGACGGCCCACAGGACGGAAGTGGAGCCCGATCCGGCCATCAGGTCGCCGTCGCCCGTGACGTACATCGAGACAGGCATCATCAGCACCATCACCGCGATCGGCACGATCATGTTGACCGGACGCAGGGGCATGCCCTCGCGCGGCGGGGGCGCCATGTCCTCCGGGTCGGCCAGCGCGACCGAGTGCTCCCAGTGCAGCTCGCCCTCCACCGTGCGTTGCTGCGCCGCCCGCATCGGTCCGATGTCCACCTGTCGAAAAGCACTGAACCCGGCCAGGGCGAGCGCCGCGAGGGCGTACAGGTTCAGGGGAATGGAAGCCACGAGCACGGACACGGGCTCCGCGACGCCCAGGGTGGCGAGGATGCCCAGGATGTAGGCGCCCCACGCGTTGAACGGAATGAGCACGCACACGGGGGCGGACGTGGAATCGATCAGGTAGGCCAGCTTCTCGCGCGACACGTGTTGGACTCGATGAAGATGATGACGCCCAGAAACCAGGCCAGGACCTGTGCCTTGCGCCCGTCGTCCACCCAGTGCCGCTCTTCCACCCAGCGAACGAATGACGAGAGCGATCAGGGATCCGATGGCGAAAGTGAACATGATCACGCGCGCGTTGCCCGGATCGGTCACCGTCGTCACCGTACCGTCCACCGCGCCGGCGAGGCCGGCAATCGGGTTCCACCCGAGGATGATCGTCCACCCGATCCAGATCCCGGCCGCCAGGGACAGGTAGACCTGGCGCGTGTAGATCGCGAGTCCGATCGCCAGGAGCGGCGGCAGCAGCGACAGTGCCCCGAATTCTATGTTCCCCTCCCGTGGTCCGAGGTGGCGATCGGATGCAAGAAACCGGATGGCGGGAGGTTCGTCAAACGGAACCGACGAAAGCACGCCCTGCGAGCGGATCGCTCAGCGGCGGGAGACCCAGCGACTGCGGGAATCGTAGAAGCGCAGCGCCAGCTCGGCGCCGTTCGAGATTCCGATCCGCGTCGTGGTGACGAGGGCTTCCGCGGGGATCGGAGGACCGCGCTCGATCCACACCGGAGGGCCGTCCAGACGGTGACCCTGCAGGTCCGGGCCGATCCCCAGCGCCTGCGCGAGCCGCGCCGGACCATTCGTCAGATCGTCGCGGCCCCTGCGGCAGCGCATGTGGGGCTGACCGGCCACCGGCTCGAGCGCCCGGATGAGGACTCCATGCGGACTGCCCTCGACGTCCGTGACGGCGTTGAAGCACCAGTGCACGCCGTAGTTCAGGTGGACGTACGCGGTTCCGGGAGGGCCGAAGAGGCCCTCGTTGCGGGCGGTTCGGCCGATGCGGGCCGCGGCGTGGGATGCTGGATCGTGCGGGCCTTCGTATGCCTCGGTCTCCACGATCCGGCCCGCCGTGCGCACGCCGCCGACCTCCGACACGACGAGGGCGCCCAGCAGCTCCGGTGCTACGACGCGGGCCGGGCGCGCGAAAAAGGGCGCTCGAAGCGCCCCTTTCCGTCGGCTACCATCCATCGACATCGAGCGGGAAACGCGGCTAGCCGTCTTTTGCCTCCCGCTCCGCGCGCCGGCCGTCGATCACGGCCTGAGCCCGCCCTCTGGGGAGCACCGCTTCGATGCGCTGCGGCTCATTGTCGATGACGTCGAGCACGCTATCCCCGAACTCCTCGACCAGTCGCTCGGCCGTGCGTCGCCCCACGCCCTGGTATCCGCGCGACATCCGCTCCACCAGGTCCGTCTGCCCGGAGTTGAATCCGCTGGCGGCGGGGCCTGCGGGCTCGGACGAAGGCGGCTGTGCCGAATCGACGCCGGGCGCCAGTGTGCCCAACCCGCCGATCGATCCACGCCGGAAGCGCCCCATCGATCTCGTGGTCGGGCGCGGCGGAGCGTCATCCGTCTTCTCCTGCGCCACCGCATCGTGCGTCGGCGCTTCGACCGGGTCCACCGGACCGGGGACGATCGTGGGGCCCTGCTTCGGCTTCGGTGCGCG